>NZ_JAZGQK010000017.1:0-370584 GCF_036422035.1 Plantactinospora sonchi | reverse complement strand
CACCTTCACCGGCAGCTACAAAATCCCCGCCAACGCCTGGAAATGGAACTCCTTCCGCACCGTCACCGGCGACCACAACGGCGACGGACGCCACGACCTCGCCGCCATGTACTACCAGTCCGACGGCACCATCACCATGCACACCGCCCTAGCCAACACCAACAACGACGGCGGATTCGCCCCCTTCACCGGCAGCCTCACCATCCCCGCCAACGCCGCCTGGAAATGGGACTCCATCCGCCTCCTCTGACCAGCACCTGCCCGGATGACGGTCGCGACGGAGACCGTTGACGCCGGGATGTCCCCTCCCCGGAATCGTCAGGGGAGGGGACATCCGGGTTGTCCGGGTCCCGGGTCCGTCCGCCGCTGGAGGGTGACCGGCGTCGCCGGAGGCACTGCCAGGTCACGTCCCTGCCGGCGGCGGTCACGGCAATACGAGGGACCGGGCCGGGCGGTGCACCGTCGTGCTCGCCGGGCCCACTGTCCATCGTGGTACGACGCAGACCGGGCCGGCTCGTCCCGCCGTCAGGCCCGACCACCCCACTGTCCACGGTGGATGACAGTGTCGACGCCACGGCGGCGTCCGGCGACCGAGGGGTTCTGCGGAGGCAGGTCGTCCGCCCGGTAGCCGATGCAGATGCCGCCGATCGGCGCGTACTCGTCGGGGATCCCGAACTCGGCCTTGAACGCGGCCGTGTGTGCGGGCACCTCCACCCCCGGGTCGAAGTCCTCGCCCGCCATCGGCATGATGCCGAAGAAGCAGGCGCCCAGCCCCTCGTCAACGGCGGTCAGCAGCATCATCAGGGTGGCCATGCCGGTGTCGATGTACCAGTACGGCGCCGGCCACCGGGCCTCGGACCGGTCGGTCCAGCCCTTGTCGGCCTCGGCGTACCGGGCGAGGTACGCGGCCTTGTGCGCCAGCGGCACCACCACGAGCGGTGCGTCCTGCATGGTCGGCGTCTGTGTGACCCGGGTCGGGACGAACGGCCAGAACCTGGCCCGATCGGCCGGGTCGGTGAGCGCGAGGAAGGCCCAGCCCTGGGAGAAGCCGGCCGACGGTGCCCGCAGCGCGCTGGTCAGGATCCTCTCGACGACATCCGGACTCAGCGGCCGGTCGGAATAGTGCCGCACCATCCGACGGCGACGGATCACCTCAGCGAACTCCATGCCGCACATCCTGCCACCGCCGGACGGCCCGCAGGTCGCGACAACCGCCAAGATCGATCGCGCGCGGCCGGGCGGAAGGTGGTGCGCGCGAGCCGCGCGCCGGGCCACCCCGGGGTCGCAGGAGCCGTCCCGGGATCAGACGAGTGACGGCCGGGTCGGGTCCAGCAGTTCGCTGACGCCGCCCCGGTCGAGTGCCGCGATGAGCGCGTTCGTGCCCTGCGACACCTTGAGCCTGACCTCGGCCGGATGCAACGGGATCAGGGCTAGCAGGTTGATCTCCGTACCGTCCGGCACGGTTATCGTCCGGGCCTCCGGCGACACGGTCAGCATCGGCGTGACGACCACGCCGGCGAACGGCGTACCCTCCACGTACGGCTCCGCCGGGTCCCCGTTCGGTACCGAGTGCCACTCGCCGATCCAGGTCCCGTACTCGTGGGGCAGCCGGGCCACCTGCTTCAACACCTGCACCGGCCACCCGGTCCGGTCGTCACGCAGCGCCTCCTGGGTCAGCGGCCAGTCCGCCGGCAGGCACAGCATCAGTTCCGCGTACGGGCTGATCCCGCTCCCCTCGGGCACCGTCATCGGCCGTTCGCTCATCCCGGACGTGACGAGCGTCCGGTACGGCCGCTCCGGGGTCGGCCCGACCACGTGCACGTGCACCCCGACCAGGTGCGAGGCGAGCTCGTGCAGAACGTACTCGCTCGGTCCGAAGTGCTCGGTGAGGTGCTGGTCGATGGCGTCGGCCACCTCCGGGCGCTGCCCGGCGGCCGCCACGAAACCGTCGTACCGCGGCTGGTGCCGCACGATGCCCGTACCCGACACGTCGTCCATGACCGGGCAGCCTAGAACAGGCGACGGTCGCGGGTGGCGGTGCGGGTGCGATCGGTTGCCGCCACGTCCGCCGGTGGCGGTGCGGAACGGCCCTGGTGGTCCACGGGCGGCCCACCGTCCCCCTGGCCGGGCGGCGGGTGGGCCACCGGCGTTCGCGGCGATTAGTTGACACTGACTATTCGGCCCTGAATAGTTATCCCCAGCAGAGCGCCATACTCGCCGAGGCGGAGGAGGCAGCACCCATGACCACCCCATCGACCAGCGCCGACGGCATCGTCCGGATACCCGCGAGACAGACCGTGGTCAAGAAACTCGGCCACTGGACCACCGCCCGGGCATTCGAGATACGTGCGCACCGCGGCGTCGTCGTACTGGATCTGCGCTCGCCGCGGATCCCGGCCGGCGACGTACGGGTCGCCGTCGACGCCGACCACGCGAGGCTCACCCTGCTCGTTCCCGACGACGCCACGATCGACGACTGGGACCTGCACCGGAGCGGGCGGAGCCGGGTGGGGGACCCGGAACGACCGGAGGTCACCGCAGGCCGGCGAATCGTGCTCAGCGGTGCGCTCCGACACGCCGAGATCCGGATCCGTCGCGGCGGCCTCGCCGTACTGACCGCGATGTTCTCCCGGGAATACTGGGGCGACCTGCGGCGGGCACACCGCGAGGGCCGGCCGCCCAGCGTGGCCGACCCGGCGCACTCCGACTGACCGCCGCGCAGCCCGACGTGGGCCGGACCACCGACCCGCGTCCTGACGCGGAGACGTAGATGACCACGAAGCGGAAGGTCGGCAACCTGCTCGGGCTGGCCGTGCTCTCCTACCTGAGCCAGCGCCCCATGCATCCGTACGAGCTGAGCCGGACGCTGCGCGACAACGGCGACGACCGCAGCATCAAGTTCAACCACGGCTCGCTCTACATGGTGGTCCAGCAGTTGACCAGGGCCGGTTTCGTCGCCGAGCAGGACACCCACCGCGCGGGTCAGCGTCCGGAGCGGACCGTGTACGCGCTGACCGACGCCGGCCGGGTCGAGCTGCGCGACTGGCTCCGTGAGCTGGTCGAAGAACCGCACCACGAGTACCCGTGGTTCGTGGCCGCGCTCTCGCTGATCGCGGCGCTGCCACCCGCCGAGGCCATCTCGCTGCTGCGCCGCCGGCTGGACCGGCTCACCGACGTACGGACCGAGATCCGCACCCTGGTCGACGACGCCCTGGCCCGGGGCGTGCCGGGCCTCTTCCTGGTCGAGGAGGAGTACCGGCTCGCCCTGCTGGACGCCGAACTGTCGTTCGTCGAGCGGCTCATCGGTCAGATCACCGATCCCCAACTCGGCTGGGGTCGCCAGTGGGCCGACTTCCACGGCGAGCCAGCTCCCTGACATCCCGGAGAGCGAGACCATGACCGACACCAGAACCGCCCTGATCATCGGCGGCGGCATCGCCGGCCCCGTGGCCGCGCTGGCACTGCGCCGGGCCGGCATCGACGCCACGGTGTACGAGGCACACGCCGGCACCGCCGACGGGGTCGGCGGTGCCCTGAGCATCGCCCCGAACGGCCGGAACGCCCTCGCCGTCGTCGACGCCGACGAGGCGGTACGCCGGATCGGTGTACCGATGACCGCGATGGTCCTGCAGAGCGGAACCGGCCGGCACCTCGCCGAACTCGGCAGCCCGCCCGACCTGCCGGAGATGCTGCTCGTCTGGCGGACCGACCTGTACCGCGCGCTCTACACCGAGGCGGTCGACCGGGGCATCCGGATCGAACACGGCCGGCGGCTGGTCGGAGTCACCGACACCGACACCGGCGTGACGGCGCACTTCGCCGACGGTACGACCGCCGAGGCTGACATCCTGGTCGGCGCCGACGGTCTCCGGTCCACGGTTCGTACGCTGATCGATCCCGCGGCGCCACAGCCGCGTCACAGCGGGCTGATCAGCTTCGGCGCCCGTCTGGCCGACAGCGGACTGCCGTCGACCGGAGGACGGATGTTCATGGTCTTCGGCCGTCGCGCGTTCCTCGGATACCAGGTCCTCGACGACGGCAGCGGCGGCTGGTTCGTCAACCTGCCGCACCGGGAGCCGATGACCGCCGGGCAGGCCCGGCAGACCTCCGCCGTACGGTGGCTCGAGGTGCTGCGGGAGACGTTCGCCGACGACGACCGTACGCCGGCGTTGACGCTGCTGCGCCGGACCGACCCGGCCGAGCTGCTGGTCGTGGGGCCGATGGAGGACCTGCCGACGGTGCCGACCTGGCACCGGGGTCGGGTGGTGCTGGTCGGCGACGCGGCACACGCCCCGTCCAGCAGTTCCGGCCAGGGCGCGTCGCTGGCGATCGAGAGCGCCGTGGAACTCGCCCGCTGCCTGCGGGACCTGCCGCACCGGGAGGCGTTCGCCGGTTACGAACGGCTGCGGCGTCCCCGGGTGGAGAAGATCGTCGCGGCCGGTGCCCGGACCAACCGGAACAAGGCCGCCGGACCGGTCGGCCGGGTGCTGCGCGACCTACTGATGCCGCTGTTCATGCGGTTCGCCACGCCGGAGCGGATGAGCTGGCAGTTCGGGTACCGGATCGACTGGGAGGCCCGGGTGACGACGGCCCACGGGTTGCCAACCTCAGAGGTTAGGCTAACCTAACGACGCGCCGTGGTGCCGGAGCGCCGGCGGTGTCGGTACGAGTCGTTCCGCCCGAAAGGCAGGCTGAGCCTGATGACCGAGGTCTCCACCGTCACGCCGCCGGTCGCCGCGTGGCGGCTGTTCCCCGCCGAGGTCGCCCGGCTGCACCGGATGAGCCCGTCCTTCCTCCGGGTGACCCTGACCGGGGCGGACCTGGACAGCTTCGCCGACCCCGGCTACGACCAGCGGATCAAGCTCGTGTTCCCGATCCCGGTGCACGGCTTCCGGTACCTGCCCGACAGCCCGGACTGGTACGCGCGCTGGCGGGCGCTCCCCACCGAACTGCGTAACCCGTTCCGGACCTACACCACCCGCGCGGTCCGGCGGCACCTGCGCGAGGTGGACGTGGACATCGTGCTGCACGACGACGGCGGCGCGTACGGCCCGCACGGGCCGGCGGCCCGCTGGGCCCTCGCCGCCCGCCCCGGCGACCAGCTCGTCGTCATGGGTCCGGACCACGGCTACCCCGGTGACCACGGCGGCCGCGAGTTCCAGCCGGCCCTGGCCGGCCGCACCCTGCTGCTCGCCGGGGACGAGACGGCGGTACCGGCGATCGCCGCGATCCTGGAACGGCTACCGGCCGGCAGCCGGGGCGAGGCGGTGCTGGAGGTGCCGCACCCGGAGGACCTCCTCGACCTGCCGGCCCCGCCCGGGGTGACCGTCACCTGGCTGCCCCGCTCCGGCGCGCCGCACGGCAGTCGGCTGATCCCGGCGGTCCGCGCGGCGGCCGAGCGGCTGATCCCGACCTCGCCGGTGGCCGGGGCACCGGCCGTCGGTGCCGCCGCGCTCGACGAGAGCGGCGGCACCGATCCGGACGAGGAACTGTGGGAGGTCCCGATGGGGCTCTCCGGCGGTGGGCACTACGCCTGGCTGGCCGGCGAGTCCGGCGTGATCCGGACCCTGCGCCGGCACCTGGTGACCGAACGCGGCCTGGACCGCGAGTCGGTGGCCTTCATGGGCTACTGGCGCCTCGGCCGGGCCGACGACGGCGCCTGAGCCGCGCCACGCCACCGGCGCCGGGCGAGGCCATCGCCGGGCGCCGTCGGATCAGAGCCGGGGCGCCACCTCGGCGGCGATCAGGTCGAGGTGGTCCAGGTCGGCCAGGTCCAGCACCTGCAGGAAGACGCGTTCCGTGCCGTGCCGGGCGTACTCCCGGAGTTGCTCGACCACCTCGTCCGGCGTACCGGCCACACCCGGACCGGCGCGCAGCTCGTCCGGGTCCCGGCCGATCGTCTCGGCGCGGCGGCGTACCTCGGTGTCGGAACGACCACAGACCACGGTGAGCGCGGCGGAGAGCACCAGCGGTGCCCGGCCGGACGCCGCCCGGCCGACCTGCTCGCTCGCCCGGGCCACCGCCGCGTAGCTGCGGCCCACGCTCTCCGCCGGCTCGAACGGCACGTTGAACTCGTCGGCGAACCGGGCGGCCAGCATCGGGGTACGGCGTGGCCCCTTGCCTCCGACGATCACCGGCGGCGCCGGCGACTGCACCGGCTTCGGCAGCGCGGGCGAGTCGGCGAGCTGGTAGTACTTGCCCTGGTAGTCGAAGGTGCCGCCCAGCGGGGTACGCCACAGCCCGGTGACCACCTCGAGCTGCTCGGTCAACCGGTCGAACCGTTCCCCGAACGACGGGAACGGAATGCCGTACGCCTGGTGCTCCGGCTCGTGCCAGCCGGTGCCGAGACCGAGTTCGACCCGGCCGCCACTCATCGCGTCGACCTGGGCCACACTGATCGCCAGCAGGGCCGGGAGCCGGAACGTCGCCGAGGTGACCAGGGTGCCGAGCCGGATCCGGGAGGTCTGCACCGCCAACGCGGCCAGGGTCAGCCACGCGTCGGTCGGCCCGGGCAGCCCGTCCCCGCCCATGGTCAGGTAGTGGTCGGAGCGGAAGAACCCGTCGAAGCCGCACTCCTCGGTGTGGCGGGCGATCCGGAGCAGGTCGTCGTACGACGCCCCTTGCTGGGGTTCGGTGAAGATACAGAGCCGCATACTGCTACCTAATCAGGCGACTCGGAGGGAGCGGACGGGTGTCGGAGATCGTCGTACGGGCGATGGAGCCAGCGGACCGGGACGCGGTCGACGCGCTGCACGAGCGCGAGTGGGGTGGGCCGTACGTGATCGCCCACGACGTCCGCTACGACCTGCGCGAGCTGCCCGCCCTGGTCGCCGTCGACGCTGCCGGGGCGATCCTCGGCGCGCTCGTCTGGCGCCTCGACGAACGCGGACTGGAGGTGGTCAGCGTGGTGGCCGACAAACCCGGCGGCGGCGTCGGTACGACCCTGCTCGCCGCCGCGGCCGAGACGGCCGTTCAGCACGACGCGGACCGGCTGTGGCTGATCACCTCCAACGACAACCTGCGGGCGCTGCGCTTCTACCAGCGGCGTGGGCTGCGCATCGTGGCCGTCGACCCGGGCGCGGTGGACCGGGCCCGACTGGTCAAGCCGACCATCCCGACGGTGGGTGAGGACGGCATCCCGCTGCACGACGAACTCCTGCTCGAACAGCGCCTGGCCGGCCCGGCGGGGCCTGCGCGCCCACGGCGAGGGTGAGGCCCCCGGTGCCCGGGTACCCGTGGATCAGCCTGACCACCGACTACGGCCGCTCCGACGGTTTCGTGGCGGCCTGCCACGGGGTCATCGCCCGCTCCGCGCCGGCGGTACGGGTGATCGACGTGACCCACCTGATTCCGGCCGGGGATGTCGTCCGGGGCGCCGCCGTGCTGGCCCAGACCGTCGGGTACCTGCCGCCGGCGGTGCACGTGGCGGTGGTCGACCCCGGGGTGGGCACGGCCCGGCGCGGGATCGCCCTGCGTACTCCCGGCGGTCTGCTGGTCGGCCCGGACAACGGGCTGCTGACCTGGGCCGCGACCGCGCTCGGCGGGGTGACCGAGGCGGTGGAACTGACCAGCTCCGACTGGTTCCCGGAGGTGTCCCGCACCTTCCACGGCCGGGACGTCTTCGCTCCGGCCGCCGCCCGGTTCGCCCTCGGCGCGGCGCTGACCGAGGCCGGACCGGTGATCGATCCGGCCGGCCTGGTCCGGTTGCCGGAGCCGGTCGTCGAACGGGGCGACGGCTGGCTCGCGGCCGAGGTGCTGACCGTCGACCACTTCGGCAACGTGCAACTGGCGGCTCCGGGGAGCGCCTGGGAGCGGCTCGGCCCGGCGGTCCGGGTCGCCGGCCGGACCGCCGTCCGGGGCGGCACCTTCGGCGACGCGCCCCCCGGTCACCTCGTGGTGTACGTCGACTCCGCCGACCGGCTGGCGGTCGCGGTGAACGGTGGCCGGGCGGCCGACGTACTGGGGGTCGGTCCGGGGGACGTACTGCGCCTGGAGTGACCTCGGGAGGCGGTGCCGACTGCCGGGAAAACCGAAACCGTCTACTGTGCCCCCGGATAGGGCTGTGAAATGCTTGGCGCCGTGGGGAAACACTCGATCGATGTCGCCTTCTGCCCGTGCTGCGCACACCGGACGGGGAGCGGCACCTGTCCAGTCTGTTTCTGGACCGACGACGGATCCACCGACGAGAACGCCGAGGTCGCCCGGGGCGGCCCGAACGGTGACCTGAGTCTGGCGCACGCCCGGCTCAACTACGCCATCTACGGCGCCAGCCACCCGCGCTACCAGGACGCGGTCCGCCAGCCCCGCCCGGACGAACTGCCCTGAACCGGACGGGCGGGTCGTCCGGCGCCCTCGTCGCCCGAGACCTTCCGGGCCACCGGCACGCACACCGCCGCATCGAAGCTCGGTGACCCTCCTGCGGCCCGGCCGGTCCGCCGTTGGAGGAGGATGGACGGGTGCCCGAAGGCGACACCGTCTGGAACACCGCTCGCGCGCTGCGCCGTGCGCTGGCCGGTGGCCGGCTGACCGCCACCGACTTCCGGGTGCCGCAACTGGCCACCGCCGACCTGACCGGGGCGACCGTGCTGGAGTCCGTCGCCCGGGGCAAGCACCTGCTGCTGCGGCTGCGGATGCCGGACGGCGGGGCGGCCCCGGACAGCGTCGCGGCCGGCGCCGACGACGGGCACACCACGCACGGTGACACCGGTCGCGGGGACACCGACGGCACCGGTCACCGCGGCGACGGCAGCCCGGACGGGAGCCAGCCGGACCGGGACGGCGACCGGCTGCTGACCCTCCACTCCCACCTGCGGATGGACGGCGCCTGGCGGGCGTACGCCCCGGGTGAGCGCTGGGCGGCCCGGCCGGCGCACACCGTCCGGGCGGTGCTGCGTACCGCGGACGCCGTGGCGGTCGGCTACCACCTGCACGATCTCGCCCTGGTCCGCACCGCCGACGAGGGCACCCTGGTCGGGCACCTGGGACCGGACCTGCTCGGCCCGGACTGGGACCCGGCCGAGGCGGTACGCCGACTCGCCGCCCAGCCGACCCGGAGCATCGCCGAGGCGCTGCTCGACCAGCGCGCCCTGGCCGGCATCGGCAACCTGTACAAGTCGGAGCTGCTCTTCCTGCGCGGTGTCTCACCGTGGACGCCGGTACGGGAGGTACCGGACCTGCCCGGCCTGGTCGCGCTCGCGCACCGGTTGCTGACAGCGAACCGGGGGCGCTGGACGCAGAGCACCACCGGCTCATTGAGCCGGGGTCGGACCACCTACGTCTACGGCCGCCGCGCGGAACCGTGCCGCCGTTGCGGGACCGCCATCCACAAGCGTGACCAGGGCGAACGGGTCACCTACTGGTGCCCGGTCTGCCAGCCCGGCAAGAGTTGACCACGACCCGCCGGCCGGCCTGGCGGGTCGTCGCGCCACCGCCCCAGCCGGTGGGCCGAGCGCCCCTGCACCGCCCCGCCCATCGGGTGAGCCGGGCGAAGGAGGCATGACCGACGATTCGGCCGTATCCATTTCTGGCGCTGCGCGGTTGACTGCTTACGGATCGTCAGCAGATCCTCGGGGGTGGGACCGGCCGGGGGTTCGCCCCTCGACCCTGGGCACCCCTCGACCCCGGACCCGCGCTGACGGACGGTGCCGCAGGCGGGCCGATCTGGCGGGAGGGCGTGGCCATGTTCAAGAGATTCGCCGCACACCGGGCGGCCCGCGCCGAGCAGGCCAGGAACCAGCGTGCGGCCGGGCGGTCCACCGGGGCGGCGGTCCCGGCGGCCCGGGTGGGCACGGACCCGGCGACCGCCGCGACACCCGACCCGACCGCCCCGCCCGACTACTTCGGATCCGTACCGAACTTCGCGTACAGCCCACTGCCGGTGCGGGACGCGGGCGGTCGGGTGGTGCCGGGCACCGGGATCCGGAAGTTCGTCGCCTCGCTGCCCCTGGTCGGGCGCGAGCCGAACGAGTTGGGCGTGCTGATCCCGGTGGCGGTTCCGGACACGGCGTCATACCCGGGATGCGACTACTACGAGATCGGGGTGCAGGAGTACACCCAACGCCTGCACCCGGACCTGCCGCCGACCCGGCTGCGGGGGTACCGGCAGCTGAACAACGGCACCGACCCGGCCGGGCACAACACGGTGGCGCCGCCCGGCCGGCCGTACCATCTCGGGCCGCTGATCGTGGCGCACCGGGACCGCCCGGTCCGGGTGAAGTACGTCAACCAGCTCCCCACCGGCTCCACCGGTGACCTCTTCCTGCCGGTGGATCCGACGATCAGGGGCGCCGGTACCGGTCCCCGGGGCGGCCTGGAGCGGTACCCGCAGAACCGCTGCACGGTGCACCTGCACGGCGGCGACGCGCCGTGGATCAGTGACGGCGGTCCGCACCAGTGGTTCATTCCGGCCGGTGAGTCGACCCACTACCCGCGCGGGGCCGGCTACGCCGCGGTGCCGGACATGCCGGAGCCCGGAGCCGGTGCGGCGACCGCCTACTACCCGAACCAGCGCAGCGCCCGGCTGCTCTGGTACCACGACCAGAGCGAGGGGATCGCCCGACTGACCGTCCACTCCGGGCAGGTCGGCCTCTACCGGCTGGACGATCCGGTGGAACGGGGACTCGTCCACGACGGGGTGGTACCCGCCCAGGAGATCGTCCTGGTGCTGGAGGACAAGACCTTCGTGCCGGACCAGCCCCAGCTCGCGGCCCAGGATCCGACCTGGGACGTGGCCAACTGGGGCGGCCGGGGTGCCCTGTGGTTCCCGCACGTCTACATGCCCCGGCAGAACCCGTACAACGAGTCGGGGACGAATCCGATGGGCCGGTGGGACTACGGTCCCTGGTTCTGGCCGCCGAACGCCGGGCCCGCCCACGGGCCAGCACCCAACCCGCACCACGACCCCGGCAGCCGGCCCTGGCAGCCGCCGGTCCAGCCCGGCACCCCCACCCCGTCCGCGGTACCGGACGCCTTCCTGGACACCCCGCTGGTCAACGGGGTCGCCTACCCGTACCTGCGGGTGCGGCCGGCGGCGTACCGGTTCCGGATCCTGAACGCCTGCACCGACCGCAGCCTCAACCTGCAGCTCTACCACGCGGCGTCCAGTGCTCCGATGTGGCATCCGGACGGCAACCTCGCCGAGGGCGGTGCCGGTGAGGTACCGATGGTGCCGGCCCACCCCAACCCCGATTTCCCACCAACCTGGCCCACCGACGGCCGGGACGGCGGCGTACCCGACCCGGCCGCCGCCGGACCCGACTGGATCCAGATCGGCTCCGAGGGCGGACTGCTGCCGGCGGTCGCCGTGCTGCCCAGCCAGCCGATCAACTACCAGTACGTCCGCCGGGACGTGACGGTGCTGAACGTGACCGACCACGCCCTGCTGCTGGCCCCCGGCGAGCGCGCCGACGTGGTCGTCGACTTCTCCGCCGTACCGCCCGGTTCGCACCTGATCCTCTACAACGACTGTCCGGCGCCGATGCCCGGCTTCGACCCGCGTAACGACCACTACACCGGCAACCCGGACCAGACCGGTTCCGGCGGGGCGCCGCGCACCCTGCCCGGCTACGGCCCGAACACCCGGACGCTGCTGCAGATCCAGGTGGTCGGTACGCCGGCTCCGCCGTTCGACCTGGACCGTCTCCGGGACCGGCTCCCCGAGGCGTACGCCCGCAGCCAGCCACCGCCACTCGTGCCGCAGAAGGCGTACGCGGCCGCGTTCGGCGCCGGCACACCGAGGAACACGTACGCGCCGATCGGGGACACCTCGCTCACCTTCACCCCGTACGGCGGCACCGGGCCGGTGACCCTGCCGCTGCGTCCGAAGGCGATCGTGACCGAGTTCGACCCCGAGTACGGCCGGCTGAACTTCCTGCTCGGCACCGAGTTGCCGGAGACCGGCACGCTGGTGCGGACCACCGTCCCGCTGACCCGGGTCGACCCGCCGACCGAGGTGCTGCTGCCGTCCGATCCGACGGTGCCGGTCGGTAACCCCGGCGACCACACCCAGCTCTGGAAGATCACCCACCACGGCACGGACACCCACGCCCTGCACTTCCGCCACGTCAACGTCCAGTTGGTGAACCGGGTTGGCCGGGACGGGGTGATCAAGCCCCCGGAACCGAACGAGCTCGGCTGGAAGGAGACGGTCCGGATGAACCCGTTCGAGGACACCGTCGTGGCGGTACGGCCGACGCTGCCCGGACCGTTCCCGTTCACGGTCGGCGACAGCGTACGACCGCACGACCCGACCCGGCCGGCCGGGACCACCGACGGCCACACCCAGGTCGATCCGCGTACCGGCGAACCGGCGACGGTGACGAACCGGACGCACAACTTCGGCTGGGAGTTCGCCTGGCACTGCCAGCAGCTCGGCCCCGCCGACCAGCAGATGACCCGGCCGTTGGTGCTGCGGTTCTCGCCCGCCGCGCCCACCGGGCTCGCCGTCCGGCCGGCACCCGGTTCGGCGACCGTGCTGCCGGCCATCATGGTCGCCTGGACCAACAACGCGACCCCGACGACGGCGCGGGGACCGGCGGACACGTCCGCGGCGGCGGGACCGGCCGGGCCGGGCGCCACCCGTAACCTGCTCCAGCGGGCCGCCGACGCGGGCTTCCTCCGGGAGGTGACCAGCTTTGTCGTACCGGCCACCGTCAGCGGCTACACCGACTCGACGGTCACCCCCGGGGTGACGTACTACTACCGGGTCCGGGCCGAGAACGGCGTCGCGCACTCGGCGTACTCCAACGGCGCCGGTTGCGCGGTCCACCTGCCGCCCCCCACCGGACTGGTCGCGACCGTCGCCACGGGTGCGCCGCTACGGGTCAACCGGGGCTGGGTGAACCGCTCCTTCGCCACCACCGTGGACCTGCAGCGTGCCACCAACCCGACGTTCACCAGCGGGCTGGTCACCACCACGGTCCCGGTCACCAGCAGCTGCCCGGACGTCCCGGTCGCCGCCGACACCACCTACTACTACCGGGTCCGGACCAGCTACCTCGGTGCCTCGTCGCCCTGGTCGAACCTGGCCACCGTGGTCACCCCCGCCGTACCGGCGACGCCGACCGAACTGGTCGCGGCGCCGTACACCGGGGTGGTGACGGGGTCGGGAGCGGCGGTCCGGCTCGGCTGGTCCGTCCCGGTGACCAGCACGGTCAGCGGCTTCACCGTGCACCGGGCGACCAGCCCGGACTTCGGCGCCGGGCTGCGCACGTTCACCGTCCCCGGTGCCGCCCGCTCGTACGTCGACACGAACCTGGCCCGGGACACCGTCTACCACTACCGGATCCAGGCCACCAACCCGGCGGGCTCGTCCCCGGTCAGCGTCCCGGTCTCGGTCCGCACCCCGGTCTGATCCCGGGCACCACCCGGCGCGGGGCCGGGGTGCTCAGCCCTCGGCCTGCGGGGTACGGCGACGCAGCTCCGCCAGACCCGACGCGACACCCCGGAGCAGGTCGGTGGCCTCGGTGAGCCGGGACGCGGCACTGTGGCCGTGGTCCTCCCAGCCGTCCTCGGCCACGTAGCCGGCGGCCGCCGCGACCAGTCGCTCGTACGCCGACACACCGTGGTCGAGCTGCCCGAGCAGGTTCCGGTGTGCGTCCTCCAACCCGTCCCGGGTGTCGGCGGGGGCGAGCCGGAGTGCCCGTTCCACACTGGCCACCCGGTCGGCGAGGTCCCGAAGGGAGCGTTCCGCCACCGCCGCCTCGAGCGCGGCCGACGCGGCCGGACCGCTGAGTCGACCGGTGAGGCCGCCCATGGTGACCGCCGCCCGGTCCAGTCGGGCCCACGCCTCGGCTGCCGCGGTGCCGCGCAGCGCGATGCGGACACGCTGCCGGCGTACCTCCGCCAGGGCCTGGCGCCCGGCGGGCAGCCGCTCGACGGCGGAGACCAGCCGGGCACGGGCCTGTTCGGCGGTGACCGGCTCGGGCGGCGGCGGCACCGGTTGCGCGGCCAGCGCACGCAGGTCGGACCAGCGCCAGGTGGTCAGCATCACGGACCCACCCGCGGCGGCGGCCCAGACAGCGTCCGGCAGACCGAGCCCCTGGTACGGGGTGAGGATGGCGGCCGCCCCGGTCAGCCCGCCGGCGAGCACGCTCCATCGACGGACCGCCCTGCGCAGGCCACGCAGCCGGCGCAGGTGTCGGGTACGCGGGTCAGCCATCTCGCCCTCTCCCCCGATCGGTTTCCCGGCTCAGCCGGCTGCGGTGTTGCCGCCGGTCTGCTTGTCCCGGGCCAGGCTGGCCCGGATCTCGTCGAGGCGGGCCACGCCGGCCGGGTCCGCCGCCGGGGCGGCCGGCTCGACGGCGGGAGCGGCCGAGCCGCCGGCCAGTTTCTCCCCGGCCATGCTGGACCGGATCTGCTCCAGCCGGGACGCGCCGGCCAGGTCGAGCGTCGACTTCTGCAGCTCCAGCATCCGGCCCTCGACCGAGTTGCCGGCCAGTTCGGCCCGGCCCATCGCGGTGGCGTACCGCTGCTCGATCCGGTCCCGCACCTCGTCGAGCGACGGGGTGCCGCCCGGGGCGGTGAGCGCGGACATCGACTCCAGCGAACGGGCGACGCTCTCCTGCATCTTCGCCTGTTCGAGCTGGCTGAGCAGCTTGGTCCGCTCGGCGAGCTTCTGCTCCAGGATCATCTTGTTGTTCTCGACCGCCCGGCGGGCCTGCGCGGCGGCGTTGATCGCCTGGTCGTGCAGGGTCTTCAGGTCCTCGGTCGACTGCTCGGCCGCGACCAACTGGGTGGCGACGGTCTGGGCGGCCTGCTCGTACTTGACGGCTTCGGCCTCGTCGCCGCCGGCCCGGGCCCGGTCGGCGAGGACCAGTGCCTGTCGGGCCATCCCCTGCAGGCGCTCGACCTCGGACATCTGCCGGGAGAGCCGCATCTCCAGTTGGCGCTGGTTGCCGATGACCGCGGCAGCCTGCTGGACCAGCGCCTGGTGCTGACGCTGTGCCTCCTCGACCGCCTGCTGGATCTGCACCTTGGGATCGGCGTACTCATCGATCTTGGCGCCGAAGAGCGCCATCAGGTAACGCCAGCCCTTAGCGAACGGGTTCGCCATGTTCCCCGATATCCCCTCAGTGTTGATCGCTCCGCCTGACCGTGCCGGCCGGCCCACCGGGGAACCCGCGCGACACGATCTCCATCGTTCCAGTCCCGCGCCACCCCGGCGTACGACCTGAGAGGGATATCCACCGGATATGCCGCTAGGGGCCCACCGTAACGCGCCGCCGCCGTAGCGAGCCACACCTTCCGGCCCGGCGTCGGACCGGCGGTCGGGCAATCCGGGACGATCCGGCTCAGGGCGGACCGCCCTAGCCCACGCAGACGACGTCGCGATCCTGGTTGGTGTTCGGGTGGATCCGGCGGGTGGCACGCAGGGTCGCCTTGAGCGGAGACTCCTGCCGAACCGTCACCGACACCGTGCCGTCGGTGGTGATCTGGCGCACGCTGTCGGCCGGCAACTGCCGGACACCGCTGTCGGCACGGCCACGCCCCGGCGCCCCGGTCCCCGCCGGACGGGCGGCGAGCCCGTCCGCTCGGGCCGACTGCCGCACCGGCTCACCCCGGGCCGGCTGGGCGGCCGGGTCGCCGTCCGACCGCGGACGGGCCGGCTCGGCCCGGTACGTCGAGGAGCCGTTGGTCGGCCGGCCCGTCCCCGCGCCCCGCGCCGGGGTGGCGGAGGCCGGAACCGGCTCGCGTCCCGGACGCTCCCCCTGGACCGGTACGAGCACGTCGGGCACCCGCTCGGCGACCTCGACCGTCTCGCTGACGTCCCGGAGCAGCTCGGAGAGGCGGGCACCGAGGGCGTCACAGATGGCGGCGAGCAGCTCGCTCGACGCCTCCTTCTGGCCGCGCTCGATCTCGGAGAGGTAGCCCAGACTCACGTTCGCGGCGGAGGACACCTCGCGCAGGGTCCGGTGCTGCCCCTGCCGACGCGCCCGTAGCGCATCACCGATCACCCGGCGTAGCAGGACCATCGCACCTCCCGTGTCGCGGGACCAGACTCCCCGGACGTCGGACCGGCGCCGTCGGCCCACCGCGTCAACCTCACCGTGGGCCCACCGGCGCGCGGTGGGGGCCCACGACGCGGCGATGGTGACTTCCGACGTCGGCTTTCCGAGCCTTCCCGCAACCGTACCCGTTACCGGCGTCCGCGACATCCCGGCCCGCCACTCCAATCCGCCGCCACACCCCACCCGATCGGTCAGGATGTCGGGCGTACGCCGCACGACCCGGCAGGTCAGTCGTCGACCCGGACCGCCGGCGCCTCAGCGTGCAGCCGGTCGGCGAGCAGGGTCAGCGCCGCCTCCACCGTGCCGGCGCGGATCCGCAACCGGTTGCCGTCGATCTCCAGCCGCTGGACCTCGGTGCCGGACGGTCCCGCCGCCGCCACGAAGACCAACCCGACCGGCTTGCCGTCCTGCGGCTCCGGTCCGGCCACCCCGGTGGTCGCCAGGCACCAGTCGGCGCCGCACCGGTCCCGCCCCCCCTCGGCGAGCGCGACCGCCACGTCCGGGTCCACCGCACCCCGCTCGGCGAGCAGTCCGGCCGGCACCCCGACCAGGGACGCCTTCAGTTCGGTCGCGTACGCCACCACACCGCCCCGGAACACGCTGCTCACCCCGGCGATGTCGACGATCGCGGCGGCCAGCAGGCCACCGGTGAGTGATTCCACCACGGCGAGGGTGTCACCCCGGTCGGCCAGCGCGTGCACCACCGCCGCGGCCGCACTGCCGGCGGCCCGCCGCTCACCGTTCTCCATGTCACTCTCCCTCCCGCTCGGCCCCCGCCGGACGGTCGCCCGCCCCGGCCGTCCGGTTCACCGGACCGGACGGCGCAGTCGCAGTGCCCGTACCACGTAGTCGAGCCCGGTCGCCACGGTCACCACGAGGGCGACGCCGAGGATCCACGGGCCGACGAACTCGACGCTGTCCGGGACGGGCCACAGGTACCAGACGATCGCCAGGATCTGCACCGCCGTCTTGACCTTGCCGCCCCGGCTGGCCGCGATCACGCCGTACCGGATCACCCAGAACCTGATCAGGGTGACCCCGAACTCGCGGACCAGGATCAACACCGTTACCCACCAGGGAATCCGGTCATACCAGGAGAGCAGCACCAGCGCGGTGCCGGTCAGCGCCTTGTCCGCGATCGGGTCGGCCACCTTGCCGAACGAGGTCACCAGGGCGTAGCGGCGGGCGATCCAGCCGTCGACCAGGTCGGTCATCGACGCGAATCCGAAGGTCAGACAGGCGACCACCCGCCAGCCGGGATGGAGCATCTCGGAGGTGAGCACCAGGCCGGCGAAGACCGGTACCAGGGCGAGCCGCAGCGCGGTCAGCCCGTTGGCCGCGTTGACCACCGGGACCGGACCGACCCGGCCGGTCGACACAGGGTTGTCCGCGACGCCGGCCCGGACCGGACCGACCGGACCGGTCGCCGGCCCGCCGTTGCCCACCGGACCTCCGGTGCCGCCCGCCGGAGCGTCCGCACCGGTGGACACCGGCTCCGCCGCCTCGGTCACGACGTCATCCGACCGCACTCGACAACACCTCACCGGCGGTACACCCGGCGCCGGGGGCACCCCGGTCCACCGACGTCGACGTCACCCGACCCTCCGGGGAGCCGCCGAGATCATCCCGTCCGGTACGGCGATCAGATCCACGCCCTCGGTCCCGGTCACCGTCGCCCGCACGAGATCACCGGGGCGCAGCGCCGTCAGGTCGACCGTGCCGTCCTCCGGGGCCACCAGCGTGGTGGAGCCGTCCACCTCGGGCGCCTGGTGGGCGGCGCGCCCCTCCACCACCCCGCCGTCCACCGAGTCGACCAGCACCTCCACCGTGGCACCGATCCGTTCCTCGGCCCGCTGGGAACAGAGCTCGTCGGCCAGCGCGGCGAGCCGGTCGTAGCGGCGCTTGACCGTCGCGGCCGAGACCTTGCCGGGCAGGCCGGCGGCCTCGGTGCCGTCCTCGTCGCTGTAGTCGAAGACGCCGATGGCGTCCAGCCGGGCGGCGCTGAGGAACCGGACCAGCTCCTCGACGTCGGCCCGGGTCTCACCGGGGAACCCGACGATGAAGTTGCTCCGCGCCCCGGCGTCCGGCGCCAGCTCCCGGGCCGTGGCGAGCAGGTCGAGGAACCGGTCGGTCGACCCGAACCGTCGCATCCGGCGCAGCACCGGCTCGCTGGAGTGCTGGAAGGAGAGATCGAAGTAGGCGGCCACACCGGGGGTGGTGGCGATCGCCTCCACCAGCCCCGGCCGGGTCTCCGCCGGCTGCAGGTAGCTGGCGCGTACCCGGACGATGCCGTCGACCGCCGCGAGTTGCGGGAGCAGCTTCTCCAGCAGCCGCGGGTCGCCGAGGTCCTTGCCGTACGAGGTGGAGTTCTCGCTGACCAGCACCAGCTCCCGGACACCCGACTTGGCCAGCCACTCCGCCTCGGCGAGCAGCTCGTCCGGGGTGCGGGAGACGAAGGCGCCGCGGAACGCGGGAATGGCGCAGAACGCACACCGCCGGTCGCAGCCGCTGGCCAGCTTGAGCGAGGCGACCGGACCGGAGTCGAGCCGGCGGCGGAGCACCGGACGCAGGTGGGCCGGGGTGTGCTCGTCGGCGAGCAGAGCGCTGTCGGCGGGCCGGCCGGTCTCGGCGGCTCCGCCGTGGCCGGGCACCACCACGCCGCTGCGCTGCCGGGCCACCGGGGTCAACGGCAGCAGCTCCCGCCGGTCCCGGGGGGTGTGCGCGGGCAGCTCCGTGCCGGCGAGGACCGCGTCGAGCCGGGCCGCGATCTCGGGGTAGTCGTCGAAGCCGAGCACCGCCTGCGCCTCGGGCAGGCTGTCGGCGAGCTCGCGACCGTACCGTTCGGCCATGCAGCCGGCCGCCACCACCTTGGCCCCGGTCTCCGCGGCGGCCAGCAGGGTCTGGATCGAGTCCTGCTTGGCCTTCTCGACAAAACCACAGGTGTTGACCAGCACCACGTCGGCGCCCTCGCCGTCGGTGCTCACCTGCCAACCGTCGGCGTGCAGCCGTGCCGCCAACTCCTCCGAGTCGACCTCGTTACGGGCACAACCCAGGGTGAGCAACGCGACCCGACGGCCGGCGGCGGAAGAGGAGGAAGACGTGGCAGACACCATCCGAGGGTACCGGTCGGCCCTGACAGGCCGTTCCGGGCGTACCGCCCGGCGCCGGCCGGCCCATCCGGACGAAGCGCCCGGACCGGCCGCGCCGGGTCGTCACCGGGTCAACCGGTCGAGCAGGAACACCTCGCTACCGGCCAGACCGACCGAACAGAACACGGTCACCTGGTCCGCCGTGCTCCGGCCGGGTCGCGTCCCGGCCAGCACCGCCCCCAGGGACCGGAGCCGACCGGCGTACGGCTCGACGGCGGCGAGCATCGGCGGCTCGTACGCCCCGGCCTGGGCCGGCGAGTCGGTGGCCAGTACGTCCGCCCGGTCCAGCAGGTCCACCCCGAACTCGGCCCGCCCGACCTGCTTGTAGCCCACCAGGTTGACGTGGCAGCCGGGGCTCAGTTCGGCGGCGGAGAGGACCGGGGTGGGGCTGGTGGTGGCGAGCACCACCACGTCCCGGTCGCGTACCGCCCGCCCCGGATCCGCCACCGCCCGGGCCCGTACGCCGAGTTCCGCCTCGACCCGGGCGACCAGCTTCTCCCGACCGGCCGGGGTACGGCTGAAGACGGTGACCTCGCGCAGCGGACGTACCGCCGCGATCGCCCAGAGCTGGGTCCAGGCCTGGCGGCCGGCACCGATCACCCCGACCGTGGCCGCGTCGGGCCGGGCGAGCGCGTCCACCGCCACCCCGCCGAGCGCCCCGGTACGCCGGGAGCCGATCTCCTCGCCGACCGCGATCGCCCGGACCCGTCCGGTGGCGGCGTCGTGCAGCACCACCAACTGCTCCCCGTCGGGCCGGTCGAAGGTGTCGTACGAGCGGAAGCCGTACCAGTCGTCCCGCAGGTGCCCGGCGGTCAGCACGATCCGTCCCCCGCCGAGCGGGGCGGCGACCCGGGGTGGGGCGAGCAGCCGGCCCTGCTCGGCGGCGAGCAGGGCGTCCCGGATGGCCGCGACGGCGGTCCCGGCGTCCAGTCGCGCGGCGACCTCGGCGTCGGTGAGGAGCACGGTCATGCCGACCATCCTGATAGCTGAAGCCCGGTTGAGGTCAAGTGCCGGCATGGTTCGGTGCAACCGCCCAGCGGATCGACGCACCCGCCGAGGGGTTGGGAGGGGCCCTTCCTATACAAGAAGCGATAGGAGGGGCCCCTTCCTTTCACTCCGGGCGGAGGGCGGCGAGCGCCTCCTCCAGTTCGTCCGGCTTCACCAGGACGTCCCGGGCCTTGGAACCCTCGGACGGGCCTACGATCCCCCGGGTCTCCATCAGGTCCATCAGCCGGCCCGCCTTGGCGAACCCGACCCGGAGTTTGCGCTGCAGCATCGAGGTCGAGCCGAACTGTGAGGTGACGACGAGTTCGATCGCCTGCACCAGCAGGTCGAGGTCGTCACCGATCTCCTCGTCGACCTTCTTCTTGTTGTCCTGCACCGGGGTCAGTACGTCCGGCCGGAACTCCGGCTCCCGCTGGTCCTTGCAGAACTTGACGATGTCGTTGATCTCACCCTCGGAGACCCAGGCGCCCTGGATCCGGACCGGCTTCGAGGCGCCCATCGGCAGGAAGAGCCCGTCGCCGCGACCGATCAGCTTCTCCGCGCCCGGCTGGTCGAGGATGACCCGGGAGTCGGCCAGCGAGGAGGTGGCGAAGGCGAGCCGGGACGGCACGTTCGCCTTGATCAGACCGGTCACCACGTCGACCGACGGCCGCTGGGTGGCCAGCACCAGGTGGATGCCGGCGGCCCGGGCCAGCTGGGTGATCCGGACGACCGAGTCCTCGACGTCACGCGGGGCGACCATCATCAGGTCGGCCAGTTCGTCCACGATCACCAGCAGGTACGGGTACGGCCGGATCTCCCGCTCGCTGCCCGGCGGTGGTTTGATCTGGCCCGCCCGTACCTTGCGGTTGTAGTCGTCGATGTGGCGTACCCCGTTGGCGGCGAGGTCGTCGTAGCGCATGTCCATCTCGCGGACGACCCACTCCAGCGCGTCCGCCGCCTTCTTCGGGTTGGTCACGATCGGAGTGACCAGGTGCGGGATCCCCTCGTAGCCGCTCATCTCGACCCGCTTCGGGTCGATCAGCAGCAGTCGCACCTCGTCCGGGGTGGCCCGGGCCAGGATGGAGACGAGCAGACTGTTCAGACAGGAGCTCTTGCCCGCACCGGTGGCCCCGGCGATCAGGATGTGCGGCATCTTGGCCAGGTTGGCGACCACGAAGCCGCCCTCGATGTCCTTGCCGAGCGCCACCAGCATCGGGTGGTGGTCGCCGGTCGCCGCCCGGGACCGGAGCACGTCGCCGAGCGCCACGTCCTCCCGGTCACTGTTCGGGATCTCCACCCCGACCGCGCTCTTGCCCGGGATCGGGCTGAGGATCCGGACGTCCGGGGACTTGACCGCGTACGCGATGTTGCGGGACAGCTGGGTGATCCGTTCCACCTTGACGCCGTGGCCCAGCTCGACCTCGTACCGGGTGACGGTCGGGCCACGGGTGAAACCGGTCACCGCCGCGTCCACGTCGAACTGCTCGAAGACGCCGGTCAGCGCGCCGATCACCTCGTCGTTGGCCCGGCTGCGGGCCTTCGGGGCGCTGCCGGGGCGCAGCAGGTTCGCTGGCGGCAGCGTGTAGTCGCCGGCGAGGCCGGTGAGGGCGAGCTGCTCGGCCCGGGTCGGTGGGGCGGAGTGCTCGGGCGGTTCGGGAGTCTTCCGCGCGGCGGGGACCTTCGACGGGGGCCGGCGCGGCAGCACCACGGTGTCGTGGCTGGCCGCCTCGTCGTCGCTGTCCGGGTCGTAATCGTCCACCGGCCGCGGACGCGGCGTCGTACGGCGCCGGGCCGGACGCCGGGCGGTGGTGGTGCCCTCCTCGTCCTCCTCGGACGTCTCCGACTCGGGCTGGCCGAGCACGGCGCCGGCGAGCAGGCCGAGCCGCTCCGGGATCTTGTTGATCGGGGTCGCGGTGACCACCAGCAGCCCGAAGAGCAGGAGCAGGACCAGCACCGGCACCGCCACCCAGGCGCTGATCGCCTGTTCCAGGGGGCCGCCGACGCCGGCGCCGATCAGGCCGCCGGCGTAGTCCCGTTCGGTGTTCGTGTCCGGGTGCTGGCCGATGTGCAGCAGGGCGGCGAAACCGACGATCATCGCCGTCCAGCCGACCAGTCCCCGGCCCCGGTGCTCCGCCTCGGCGGGGGTGCGCATCAGCCGGACCGCACCGATCAGCAGCAGGATCGGCAGCACGATCGAGATCGCGCCGAAGAAGAGCCGGATGGTGTCGGCGAGTCGCCCGCCCAGCGGCCCGGCGGAGGAGAACCAGACCGCCACCGCGCTGAGGATGGCGAGCCCGAGCAGGAACAGGCCGGCGCCGTCGCGGCGGTGCTCCGGGTCGAGTTCGCGGGCCGTGGCCGCCTGCCTGCCGACCGCCCGCATCGCCCAGCCGACGCTGTGTGCCAGCCCCATCCAGGCCGCCCGGACGCCGCGGCCGAGGTAGGCGGCGGGACCGGGTCGGGGTGGGCGCCGGGCCGCGGCCCGGGCCCGGGTGGTCTGCTTCGCCCGGCCGGCACCGGTACGGGCGGCGGCGCCGGCGCGGGACGTGGACCCGCTCCGGCGCCGGTTCGCCTGAGAGGAGGTACGGCCCGCCATGCGTTCACACGTTAGTGGGGGCCGCCGAAGAATCCCCGCTTTTGCGGGTCGTGTCCGCCGGTCCACCATGGAACGTCCGCCGGTTGGCCGAGGCGCGGACACTCCGCCTACCATCACGGACGGACCACGAGCCGGCCAGGAGGGATCCGCATGCCCGGATCGGAGTTTCAGGACGCGGCGGAATCACCCGACGGGGCGTCACCGCCCGACAACGCCACGCGACCGTCCGACCACGACCCCGCACCGTCCGACAGCGTGCCGCGACCGTCGGACGCGGCGGAACCGCCCGGCACCGACCGCCGGACGCAGCGGCTGCGGCCGCTCAGCAACGAGCTCATCGCCACCGTACTGGACCGTCGGGGCCACCCCTACGAGACGGACCCGGACGGCGACCTGGTGGGCCGCTGGGACAACAGCGTGATCTACTTCATCCGCTGCGGCGCCGCCGGGGAACTGCTGCAGATCCGCACCATAGCGGCGACCAGCTTCGCGATCGACGACGTGCCCCGGTTGTACGGGTTCTGCAACACCTGGAACCGGGACCGCTTCTGGCCGAAGGCGTTCGTGCACGTCAACGACGACGGCAGTGCCCGGGTCTGCGGCGAGGTGGTCGCCGACCTGGAGCACGGGGTCACCCCGGCGCAGCTCGACCAACTGCTCGGCTGCGGCATCCTGACCGGGGTGCAGATGTCGGCGGCCGTCGCCGACCTGTCCGCTGACTAGACTCGCCGAATCGCCAGGCCGCGCCGCTCGATCCCGCTGAGGAGAGCCGTCATGACCCTGTCCCGTCCGGACGCCGCATGACCCGCGACGAACTGCTCGCCGCCCTGGCCGAGGCCCGTGACCTGCCCGACGGCGCGGAGAAGGTCGCCGAACTGGACCGGATCACCGCGCACGCCGACGCCGCGGACGACGTACGGCTCGGAATCGCCGCCCGGCTCGCGTTGATCGAGGCGCACAACTACCACGCCGAACGGTGGCGGATGCTGGAACCGTTCGAGTGGTGCCTCGCCGCCCACGACCGGGACCCCGACCTGTTCGAGCCGGCCGACGCCGAACTGCTGCGCTGGTACCACAAGTGGGCGGTGGCCGCGCTGCGGGACACCTCCCGGATGGAACTGGCCCGCGCCGAGGCGACCCTCGACGACCTGGACCGGCGGCTACGGGCCGACGGGCACAGCCTGCACGCGGTCTACAGCCTGCGCTGCCGGATCGCGGACCATGTCGGCGACCAGGCTGCGGCCCGGCACTGGTTCGCACGGTGGCGGACGGCCCCGCGTGACGAGCACAGCGACTGCGCCGGCTGCGACCCGGCCAACCAGGCGAGGCTGCTCGCCGGCTGGGGCCGGTGGGCCGAGGCGGTCGAGGTCGTCGAGCCGGTGCTCACCGGCGTGCTGGGCTGCCCCGAGCAACCGGCCCGGGCGCTGGCCGCGGTGCTGGTGCCGTACCTGCGGCTCGGCCGGTACGACGAGGCGGCCCAGGCCCACGTCCGGGCGTACCGGCGGCACCGGCACGAACGTGACGCGTTCCCGTTCCTCGCCGACCACCTGCGGTTCTGTGCCCTGACCGGACACCACGAACGCGGGCTGGAGATCCTCGCCCGGCATCTCGGCTGGCTCGACCGCCCGTACGACGAGAACTCCGCGATGGAGTTCGCCGCCGCCGGGGCGCTGGTCTGCCGGCTGGCCGGGGCGGCCGGCTTCGGCCGGTACCCGGTCGACCGTCCGGCGCACGGCGAGCGGCTCGCCGCCCGGTTGACCGTGGCCGCGCTCGAAGCCGACCTGGTGGCCACCGCCCAGGACCTCGCCGGCCGGTTCGACGCCCGGAACGGGACGAGCCACCAGTCCGGTCGGGTCGCCGGCTGGCTGGCCGAGCGGCCGTTGACCGATCCGGTGCCGCTGCCGCCGGACGGGCCGGACGACGACTGGGCGACCACCGGCCCGATTCCGCCGGAGGGCTGGACGGCAGAGGTCTCCCCGCTCAGCGTGGCGGCGGTGGTCAACGTGCTGGAGGAACGCGACGACCGCTACGCGGTCGCCCCGGACGGCACGGTCGGCGGCCGGTGGGGCGACGCGCTGATCCAGTTCCACCGGGTGGGTGAGCGGGGCGAGATCCTGCACGCCGAGGTGGTGGCCCTGCGCCGACTGTCGGCCGACCGGCTCGCCGAGGCGTACGAGTTCTGCAACGCCTGGAACCACGACCGGCTGCTGCCGAAGGCGTACGTGCGGGAGGGCGACGACGGCGCGCTGATCCTCGCCGGTGACGTCACCACCGACCTGGAGCACGGCGTCTCGGCCGGTCAGCTCCGGGTCCTGGTCACCGCTGCCCTGGTGACCGGGGCCGAGTTCGCGGCCGCGGTCGACGCGCTGCCCTGATCGACGCCGGGTCGGGTCCTCCGGCCGGTCCGGTCTCCTCGGCATGGCCCTGCGCCACCGGCGCCGGTGCCCCCGGCCGAATGCCCCGCCGCCGGTACAGCAGCCCGGCCCAGGAGACCACCACGAGCACGCCGACCAGCACCTGGGCGAGCACGGCGTACCGCTCGGGGTAGACCACGCCCTCGATGTACCGGTCGATGAAGCCCCGGCCGACCCCGGACTCGCCGGCCTGGCGTCGCGACCAGTGTTCGAGGTAGGTGAGCGGGCAGGTGATCCGGGCGGCGACCACCGTCACACCCCAGGCGGCCGCGGCCAGGTGCAGCCAGACCGTCCGTGGCCAACGCCAGGCGAGAAAGCCGCCGCAGACCAGATAGGCCAGGAAGCCGAAGTGCAGTGCCAGCACCACCGTGGTCAACAACCGGTACACCGTCGCCCCTCCCTCGTCGGGGGCAAGGCTAGCCAGCGGACCGGCCGGTTGACCGGGTACGGGTACTCAGGCCGGCTCAGACCTCCACCACGGTCGGAACGATCATCGGCCGACGCCGGTAGGCGTCGTTGACCCAGCGTCCGACCGTACGGCGGACGATCTGCTGCAACTGGTGCGGGTCGGTGATGCCGTCGGTGGCGGCCCGGCTGAGCGCCTCGGTGATCAACGGAATCACCGGGTTGAACGCGTCCGGGTCGTCGGAGAAGCCCTTGGCGGAGACGGTCGGACCGCCGACGACCTTGCCGGTCACCGAGTCGACCACCACGGTCGCCGAGATGAACCCGCCGTCGCCGAGGATCCGGCGCTCGGTGAGGAGCGACTCGCCGACGTCGCCGACGGCCAGACCGTCGACGTAGACGTACCGGCTCTTGACGTGACCGACCACCCGGGCGTGTCCCTCGACCAGGTCGACGACGTCGCCGTCCTCGCAGAGCACCACCCGGTCGGCCGCCACCCCGGACTCGATGCCGAGCCGGGCGTGGGCGCGCAGGTGGCGCCATTCGCCGTGCACCGGCATCAGGTTGCTCGGCCGGGTGACGTTGAGCAGGTAGAGCAGTTCGCCGGCCGGGGCGTGCCCGGAGACGTGCACCTTGGCCACGTCCTTGTGGATCACGGTGGCACCGGCCCGGGAGAGCTGGTTGATCACCCGGTAGACCGAGGTCTCGTTGCCGGGGACCAGCGAGCTGGCCAGCACGACGGTGTCGCCGGGGGCGACCGTGATGTGCCGGTGGTCGCCGGTCGCCATCCGACCCAGCGCGCTCATCGGCTCGCCCTGTGAACCGGTCGACATCAGCACGATCTGGTCCGGCGGCAGCGCGGTCGCCTCGTCGAGCCCGACCACCAGGCCGGGCTGGATCCGGAGCAGGTTGAGGTCGCGGGCGATGCCCATGTTGCGGACCATCGACCGGCCGATGAAGGTCACCTTCCGGCCGTGCTCGGCCGCCGAGTCGAGGACCTGCTGCACCCGGTGCACGTGCGAGGCGAACGAGGCGACGATGATCCGGCCGCGCGCCTTGGCGAAGATCGAGTCGAGCACCGGCCCGATCTCGCGTTCCGGGGTGACGAAGCCGGGGATCTCCGCGTTGGTCGAGTCGGAGAGGAGCAGGTCGACGCCTTCCGCGCCGAGCCGGGCGAACCCGGCCAGGTCGGTGATCCGGCCGTCCAGCGGAAGCTGGTCCATCTTGAAGTCGCCGGTGTGCAGGACCAGCCCGGCCGGGGTACGGATGGCCACCGCCAACGCGTCCGGGATCGAGTGGTTGACCGCGAAGAACTCACACTCGAACGGCCCCAGCCGCTCCCGGCCGCCCTCCCGGACGGTCAGCGTGTACGGCTCGATGCGCCGCTCGGCGAGCTTCGCCTCGACCAGGGCGAGGGTGAACTGCGACCCGACGAGCGGAATGTCCGGCTTGTGGGCGAGCAGGTACGGTACCGCGCCGATGTGGTCCTCGTGCCCGTGGGTGAGCACGATCGCCTGGACGTCGGCGAGCCGGTCGAGGATCGGCGCGAAGTCCGGCAGGATCAGGTCGACGCCGGGCTGCTCGACGTCCGGGAAGAGCACCCCGCAGTCGACGATCAGCAGCTTGCCGTCGAACTCGAAGACCGTCATGTTGCGCCCGATGGCGCCCAGACCGCCCAGCGGGATGATCCGCAGGCCACCCTCGGGCAGCTCCCCCGGCGCTTCCAGCTCCACACCCGGCTGACTCATGCCGTCACTCCCACCCGCTCGCGCCCGGCCACCGTCGCCCGCCACCCACTCCGCTCGTTCATGCCGCGATGAGCCGTTCGTCCGCTCATGCCGGGAGTTCCAGACCGGCGGCGGCACAGTCCAGACGCAGCTGGTCGATCTCGGCCTCGGTGGCGTCCACCAGCGGCGGCCGTACCGGTCCGGCCGGCAGGCCCTGTGCGGCGAGCGCCGCCTTGACCAGGATGGTGCCCTGGGTACGGAAGATCCCGGTGAACAGCGGCAGCAGCCGCCGGTGCAGGGCCAGCGCCTCGGCGGTCTCGCCCCGGTCGTACGCCTCGATCATCCGCTTGGTGAGCGCGCCGGTCAGGTGGGTGGAGGTGCCGACCAGCCCGACCCCGCCGATGCCCAGGGCGGCCAGCGTCAGCGCGTCCTCGCCCGAGTAGACGGCCAGGTCGGTCCGGCTGGTCACCCAGGAGGTGGCGACCAGGTCGCCCTTGGCGTCCTTGACCGCCACGATCCGCTCGTGCTCCGCCAGCCGGACCAGTGTCTCGGTGGCGATCGCGACTCCGGAGCGGTGCGGGATGTCGTAGAGCATCACCGGCAGCCCGGTGGCGTCGGCCACCGCGGTGAAGTGCCGGACCAGCCCGGCCTGCGGCGGCTTGTTGTAGTACGGCGTCACCACCAGCAGCCCGTGCGCGCCGGCCTTCTCGGCGGCACCGGCCAGCTCGATGGTGTGCCGGGTGTCGTTGGTGCCGACCCCGGCGACCACCCGCGCCCGGTCGCCGACCGCCTCGACCACGGCCCGGATCAGCCGTTCCTTCTCCGCGTCGCTCGTGGTGGGCGACTCGCCGGTGGTGCCGTTCACCACGAGCGCGTCGTTGCCCTGCTCGTCGACGAGGTGGGTGGCCAGTCGGGCCGCTCCGTCGAGGTCGAGCGAGCCGTCCGGGGTGAACGGGCTCACCATGGCGGTCAACAACCGCCCGAAGGGGCGGGGTGCCGCCCCGTCACCGGCGGCAGGGTGGTGGTGGGTCATGCGAACAACCTATCGGAATCGCGCCGCCGGGCCAGCAGGGAAGAGGTCAGGACAGCTGGGCGTACGGGCTGTCGGCGATCTCGGTGCCGTCCGGCAGGGTGCGGATGGTGAAGTCGGCGAAGACGTTCGGGGCGACCCGCTGGAGTTGACGCAGGCACTCGACGGCGAGCTCGCGGATCTCCACGTCGGCGCCCTCGGTGGCCCGCATCGCCACGAAGTGCCGCCAGGCCCGGTAGTTGCCGGTCACCACGATCCGGGTCTCGGTGGCGTTCGGCAGCACCGCGCGGGCGGCCTGCCGGGCCTGCTTGCGGCGCAGCGTCGGGTTCTCGACGTCGGCGAACCGTCGCTCCAGCCCCTCCAGCAACTCGTTGTACGCCCGCAGGCTCGCCTCGGTCGCCTCGACGAACCGCTTGTGCAGCTCGGCGTCCTCGGCGATCACCGACGGCTCGACCATCGCGGCCTCGCGCTCCGGTACGTAGCGCTGGGAGAGCTGGGAGTAGGAGAAGTGCCGGTGCCGGACCAGCTCGTGGGTGAACGAGCGGGACACGCCGGTGAAGTAGACCGTCACGGTGCCGTGCTCGAGCACCGACAGGTGCCCGCTCTCCAGGATGTGGGTCAGATAGCCCGCGTTGGTCGCGGTGGCCGGGTTGGGCTTGCGCCAGGACTGGTAGCAGGCCCGTCCGGCGAACTCGGCGAGCGCCTGACCACCCTCGGCGTCGGTCGACCAGGGTACGTCCTCCGGCGCCTCGAAGTGCGTCCACGCAATGACCTTGACCTGCGGCCCCACCATCTCCGGCATTCCTGCGACTGTAGTAGGCCGGCCGAGGGGGCTGGGAGACACCTACCCCCCTCGGCGCGCCCGACCACCATCTCAATCTATGAACGTCTATGTTGCCGACTGGTCGAGTCTGTGTTTCGGTCATACCAGAGGTACCGGTATGACCGGATCCAGGGGAGGCACACCATGAATCCATATAGGAGGCTTACGCGGGGGGTCGTCGGCGTCGTACTGCTGGTCGCGATCGGCGTACCGGGCCCGCCCGGGACCGCGTCCGCCGCACCGGCCGGCCCGACGACACCGGCGGGCCAGCCCGGGGACGGTCCGGCCGCCGCCGGGCCCCGCACCGTCACCCTGATCACCGGCGACCGGGTGACCCTCGTCGCCGGCGACAAGGCCAGCGTCGAGCCCGGACCCGGACGGGCGGAGATCCAGTTCCTGACCCGACGGGTCGACGACCGGCTGTTCGTGATCCCGGTCGACGCCCTGTCCCTGCTGCGCGGCGGACAACTCGACGAGCGGCTCTTCGACGTCACCACCCTGCTCGACTTCGGCTACGACCGGCGCACCGACCTGCCGCTGCTGCTGACGTACGCCGGAGCCGACGCCCGCGGCGCCGGGCAGCGGCAGGTGGTGGCGGCCGGCGCCCGGGTGGTCCGCGAACTCCCACCGGTCGACGGCGTCGCCGTCACGGTGGACCGGCCCGGACTCGCCGAGTTCTGGACCGACCTGGCCGGCACCCGGCCGACCCGACCGGCGCTGGCCGACGACGTCCGTACCGTCTGGCTCGACGGGCTGCGCCGACCGACGCTCGCCGAGAGCGTCCCGCAGGTCGGCGCGCCGACCGCCTGGGCCGCCGGTTTCGACGGCACCGGGGTCACCGTCGCGGTGCTGGACACCGGCATCGACGAGACCCATCCCGACCTCGCCGGACGGGTCGCCGCGCAGCGGAACTTCACCGAGGACACCGAGGACGACCGCGACCTGGTTGGGCACGGCACCCACGTCGCCTCCACCGTGGCCGGGACCGGTGCCGGCCGGTTCACCGGGGTCGCCCCCGGCGCCCGGCTCCTCGACGGCAAGGTCTGCGCCGGCGGCAGCTGCGCCGAGTCCTGGATCATCGCCGGCATGCAGTGGGCCGCCGAGCAGGGCTCCCGGGTGGTCAACATGAGCCTCAGCGGGCCGGACAGCGTCGGCGAGGACCCGATCGAGCAGGCCGTCCGGCGACTCAGCGACGAACACGACACGCTTTTTGTGATCGCCGCCGGCAACACCCCCGGTGCGGGTACGGTCGGCTCCCCCGCCACCGCCGACGCCGCGCTCGCGGTCGGCGCGGTCAGCAAGTCCGACCGGCTGGCCGGCTTCTCCAGCCAGGGCCCCCGGATCGGCGACGCCGCCATCAAGCCCGACCTGACCGCCCCCGGCCTGGACATCGTCGCCGCCCGCAGCACCGACTCCGGGCCGGACGTGCCGGCAGGCAGCGGGATCAGCATGTCCGGCACCTCGATGGCGGCCCCACACGTCGCCGGGGCCGCCGCGATCCTCGCCCAACGACGGCCGGGACTGCCGGCGGCACAGCTGAAGGCCGCGCTGATGGCCGCCGCCCGACCCGCCGAGGACCTCGACGTCTTCGCCCAGGGCGCCGGCCGTCTGGACGTGGCCCGGGCCGTCGACCAGCGGATCACGGCGGACCCGCCGAGCCTCGGGTTCGGCCGGCAGGTGTGGCCGCACGACGACGACGCCCCGGTCACCCGTACCGTGCGCTACCACAACCTCGGCGACACCCCGGTCACGCTGCGGCTCGCGGTCGACGTGACCGACCCGGCCGGCACGCCGGTGCCCGCCGGGATGTTCGAGGTGAGCCCGACCAGCGTCACCGTGCCGGCGGGCGGCACCGCCGAGGCGACGGTCACCGCCGACACGGCCGGCACCGGTGGCCCGCTGGGCCGGCTCACCGGCCGGCTCACCGCCGCCCCGGACACCGACGAGGAGAACGGCGTCACCGTGCTGACCCCCCTCGCGGTGGAGCGGGAGGTGGAGAGCTACGACCTGACGGTCTCGCATCTCGGCCAGGACGGCGCCCCGACCACCGGGTACCTGAGCATGCTCGTCGGGTTGGACGGGGCACACGCCATCTCCGTGCCCGGCAGCACGACCGGCAGCACCGCCCTGCGGGTGCCGAAGGGCCGGTACGCGGTGCTCAGCGCGATCACCAGCCCGGCCGACGGCATCTACCTGACCAGCATGCTGGCCCAACCCGAACTCGACGTGAACGGCGACCGGACCGTCACCCTCGACGCCCGGCTCGGTGCGCCGCTGTCCGTCACCGTGCCCCGCGACGACGCGAAACAGGTCTTCGCCGAACTCGCCAGCTCGGTGCTGGCCGGTGGACGCAGCGTCGAGGTCGGCACGCTCGGCGCCACCTTCGACCGGATGCGGGTCGGTCGGGTCGGGCCGGACGTCGCGGTCGACGGTTTCGTCTCCCGGGTCACCGCCACCCTCGCCCCCGCCGACCCGGCCGACACGTCGTACGCGTACCAGCTCTGCTGGCTCACCGAGCGGCGGATGGCCAACGGGTTCACCCGGCAGGTGACCGACGCCGAACTGGCCACCGTCCGGGCCGACCACGGGCACGAGTCGTCCGGCAGTACCGGGCGGAAACTCGCCTGGGCGGTGCTGCCGGAGTCGACGATGGGCGGCTTCGCACACGCGATGACCTTCCCGCTGCCCTCCACCCGGATCGAGTACTACACCACCGAGGGGCGCGCCCGGTGGTTCCGGTCGGTGGACGAGACCACCGGCTCCGGCGCCGAGCAGGCGTACCTGACCAGCCTGGTGGCGCCGCCGCTGGCGTACCGGGCCGGGCAGTCGTACCAGGAGCAGTGGAGCCGGGGAGTCTTCGGGCCGACGGTGGCCGCGCCGCCGTACGAGTACCAGTGGGTGACCCGGGCCGGCGACACCCTGCAGATCCAGACGCCGCTCTACGGTGACGGCTTCGGGCGGGCCGGTTTCTCGTCGATCGCCACCGGCCGGATAACGCTGGAGTCCGACGGCCGCCCGTTGACCGAGATCGACGGGCTGAACGCGACCGTCGATGTGCCGCCGGAGGAGTCGGACTACCGGCTGACCATGAGCGCGGAACGGGGCGGGCCGGCGACCCTCTCCACCCGGGTCGAGGTGACCTGGACGTTCCGCTCCGGCCACGTGGCCGGGGAGACCCCGGTCCGGTTGCCGGTCTCCACGGTGCGTTTCGCGCCCCGGGTCGACAACGACAACACCGCACCGGCCGGGCAGACCGGGACGGTCCCGGTGACCGTCACCGCCCAGCCGGACTCACCGGCCGGGGCGAACCAGAGCCTGACCGTCGAGGTGTCGTACGACGACGGCAAGACCTGGGCTCCGGTGGAGGTGACCGCCGGTCAGGCCGTACTGCGGCATCCGGAGAACGCCGGCTACGTGTCGCTGCGGGCGAACGCCACCGACACCGCCGGCAACACGGTCAGCCAGACGGTGATCAGGGCGTACCGGATCGGCTGATCGCGGACCGGCGGCTCAGACGTAGAACGCGTCGAACGGTGCCCAGGGCAGGTTGCGGACCACCGAGAAGACCATCCAGACGGCGAGGAAGATGCCGATCGCCTTGGGCGTGATCTGCAGTTGCGGCAGCCGCCAACCGAACGCCAGCCGGCCGGCCCAGGCGACGTAGAGGTAGAGCAGGATCGGCACCACAAAAACGAAGAGCAGGTGGTGGCGGGCCGCGGCCGGCAGGTCCCCGTGCAGCAGGTACCAGGCGGCCCGGGTGCCACCGCAGCCGGGACAGTCCAGTCCGGTGGTGAGTTTGAGGATGCAGGAGGGGATCGCGTCGGGGGCGCTGCGGGCCGGGTCGGCCCAGAGGGTGTAGCCGACGGCTCCGGCGATGCAGCCGAACGCGGCCAGCGGCGCGGCCCAGCGCGGCAACCGGGCCTGGAGCCGGTTGACGAAGCGGGTGATCCGGTCCGGCTCCGGCATCGGATACGGCGGCATCGGGTAGGGGTAGGCGCCCATCGGGTGACCGTGACCGGCGTGCGGCCACGGCTGCCCGGCCTCCGGCGACGGCTCGCCGGCGTGCGGCCACGGCTGCCCGGCCTCCGGCGGCTGGCCGGTCGGCGGCGACGGTGGGTGCGCATGGTCCGCCGGTGACGTCGGATCGGCCACGACCTGACCGGACTCACCGGAGCGGCTCTCGTCGCTGCTCGTCATCACATCCCACCCGTCCGCCGAGGCGCCGCCGGCCGCCGTGCCCGTCGGGTCGCCGGTCGGCCCAGTGCACCGGCGTGCCGCCCGCCGGCTGGTCTCACCGTACCGCGACCATGCCGGTGAGTGCGGCGGCGAGCGGCCCGGCGAGGTCACCGCCGGCCGGCGGCGCCACCGCGGCCAGACCGAGCCAGCCGGCGAGCCGGTACAGCTCGGCGGCGAGCGCACCGGCCGTCTCCACCGGGTCGACGCCGGGCTCGACCCAGGCGGCCGGGACCAGAAGTACGCCGGCCCGGCGGTCCGCCTTCAGGTCGACCCGGGCGACGAACCGGTCGCCGAGCAGGAACGGCAGCACGTAGTAGCCGTGGACCCGCTGCGGCGCGGGCACGTAGATCTCGATCCGGTAGGTGAAGCCGAAGAGCCGCTCCGTACGGCCCCGTTCCCAGATCAGCGGATCGAAGGGGCTGACCAGGGTGCCGGCCCGGATCCAGCGGGGCAGCCGCGCGTCACGGTGCAGATAGGCCGGCGGGCGCCACCCCTGCACGGCGACCGGCAGCAGCTCACCCGCCTCCACCAGCTCGGCGATCGCCGCGCGGGCGGCCGCGACCGGCAACCGGAAGTAGTCGCGCAATTCCGGCTCGGCCGCCACCCCCAGCGCCCGGGCCGCGACGCCGACCAGTCGCCGGTACGCCTCCGGCGCGCTCGGTGTCGGCGTCGCCAGCACCTCCGCCGGCAGCACCCGCTCCGGCACGTCGTAAACCCGGGCGAACGAACTGTTCCGGGAGGCGGCGGTCAGCTCGCCGGCCCAGAAGAGGTACTCGCAGGCCTGTTTCACCATCGACCAGTTCCAGCCCCAGTTGCCGGTCTGCCGGGGCGCGTCGTGCTCGATCTCGGCGGCGGTCATCGGACCGTTGGCGCGTACCTCGGCGAGGACCCGGGCGACCAGCTCCGGCTGCTCGACGGCGATCCGGCGCATCCCGCCCCAGGCGTCACTGTGCGCGGCGGCCATCCGCCAGCGCAGCGCCGGCTGCAGCTCGACCGGGATCAGCGACGCCTCGTGCCCCCAGTACTCGAAGAGGTCCCGGGGTCGCCGGTAGGCGGCCCGGTCGAGCAGCTCGGTCGGATATGCCCCGAGCCGGCTGTAGAGCGGCAGGTAGTGCGCCCGCTGCAGGACGTTGACCGAGTCCATCTGGAGCAGCCCGACCCGGTCGAGCACCCGACGCAGGTGACGGCGGTTCGGCACGCCGGTCGGCGCGGGGTCGGCGAAACCCTGGGCGGCCAGCGCGATGCGCCGGGCCTGGGCCAGGGACAACGAGTCGGAGACAGCCATCGGCGACGACCCTAACCCAGCCCCCCGACAGCCCCGCGGTAAGGAAGGGCCCCCTGTTATCGCTTCCGGTGGTAGAAGGGCCCCCTGTCAACCACCACCGGGCGCTCAGCCCTCGGCGGCGAACTCGAGCGGCCGGGGCGACGGTCGACGGCGGGGTGGTGCCGGTTCCGTCACCGGCTTGGCCCCGGCGAGCCGGGTCGGTTCCCGCAGCGGCAGCGCCAGCAGCAGCGCCAGGCTGATCCAGACATAGAAGTTGCTGCCCAGGAAACCGAGCACGCCGTCGAATCGGCGTTCCCAGATCCAGACCAGTCGACTGATCAGGACCAGGTACGCGAAGATCGCGAAGCCGAGCAGGCTCCGCCGGCGCCGGCTCCCGGCCGGTGCGCGGTACGCGTTGTCGACCAGCAGGATCAGCGCCGGGATCAGCCAGACCAGGTGGTGCACCCAGGTCACCGGGCTGATCAGGCCCTGCACCACACCGGTCAGGGCCAGGCCGGTCGCCTGGTCGCCGGCCGCCGCGGCCGGGCGTACCCGCCAGACCCAGACCGTCAGGGTCGCCGCCACCAGCAGCAGCCAGGCCAGGGTGCTCGGGTGATCCGGATCGAGCCGGGCCACCACCCCCCGCCAGGACTGGTTGGAGATGAACGACAGACTGCCGACCCGGTCGGTGTCCCAGAGCGCGGTGGTCCAGAACTCCCGCGACGCGTCCGGGGCCACCCCGGCGGCGATCAGGGTGACGGCCGCCGCCGTACCACTGGCCACCAGGGCCGCCCGCCACTTTCCGGTGACCAGCAGATAGACGATGAAGATGCCCGGGGTCAGCTTGATCGCGGTGGCCAACCCGATGCCGACCCCAGCGAAGCGGCGGTAGCGGGCCGGCAGCCGTCGGCCGAACGGAGTCACCGGGGCGACCAGCCAGAGCAGATCGGCGCCGACCAGGAAGAGCAGCAGCATGTTGACCTGGCCGAAGTTCACCGTCTCGCGCATCGGCTCGAAGGCCGCCGCCAGGCAGAGCGCCACGGCCAGGGTGAACCAGCGGGTCCAGCCGGTACGGCGGGCGATCGGGTCGACCAGCCACCAGATCAGCAGCGTGCTCGCCAGTACGGTGAGGGTCACGTTGATCACGATCGCCACGTGCCAGCTCAGGTACGCCATCGGGTACATCAGCAGGGCGGCGAAGGGTGGGTAGGTGAAGCCGTACTTGCTGTCCGGCATCAGCCAGTCGTAAATCTCCCCGTCGGCCCGGACCCAGTGGTGCACGGCCCCCCAGTACACGGCGAGGTCGAAGAAGCCGTGCCGGACGGCGGCCACCGAGAGGAAGCCGGTGACCAGTACGGCCAGCGCGACGACGAAGGGCACCTGGAACCGGGCCCGGGAGAAGGCACCCTGCGCCACTACCGCCCCTCTCCCCTTGCGTAGGCTCACCACTCATGGCTCTCGGGTACGTCCGCCCGGCGCGTCCGGAGGACGTCGCCGAGATCGCCCGCATCCAGCTCGCGACCTGGCGGGTCGCGTACCGGCGGATGCTTCCCAAGCACGTGCTCGACAACCTGGACGAGGCCTGGTTGGCCCGCAACTGGAGCGCGGCGGTCGAGGCTCCGCCCTCTGAACGGCACCGCGTCCTGGTCGCCGTCGAGCAGGCCGAACAATCGTATCTGGTGGGATTTGCCGCTTCCGGTCCCCCCGACGAGCAGGCGCTGGCGCCGAACGAACCAGCCGACGCGCTCGGCCCGAACGTGGTCGCGATCACCGATCTGCTGATCGAGCCCCGGTGGGGACGGCGCGGCCACGGCAGCCGCCTGCTCGCCGCCGCCGTCGACCTGTGGCGGTCCGACGGCTTCGACACGGCGGTGGCGTGGACCTTCGACGGCGACACGGCGACCCGGAAGTTCCTCGCCGGGGCCGGTTGGGAGCCGGACGGCGCGGCCCGGGCGCTGGACGTCGACGACATGCTGGTCCCCCAGCTCCGCCTGCACGTCTCACTGGAGGCGTGAGGACGTCCCGGCGTCGCCAGGTCCGGAAACCCGTGCTGTCGAAGATCCGTAGGAAGCTGCTGGCGCCCGGCACATCCGACACCGGGGAGGCCGGGACGCCGGCCACCCGGTCGAACCCACCGGCAGCCACGGCACCCTGAACTGCGAGGAAGGGCCCCTTCTTATCGTTTTCTGGTGTACAAGGGGCCCTTCCTCACACCCCGGAGGGTCAGTCGAGCAGGGCGTCGATGCCGACCGTCAGACCGGGGCGCTGCGGCACTTCCCGTACGGCCAGCAGCACGCCGGGCATGAAGGAGCCCCGGTCGAACGAGTCGTGCCGGATGGTGAGCGTCTCCCCGGTCGTACCGAAAAGCACCTCCTGGTGCGCGACCAGGCCGGCGGCCCGCACGGAGTGCACGCGTACCCCGTCGATGTCGGCTCCCCGCGCACCCGGCACCTCGTCCTTGGTGGCGTCCGGTGCCGGCGCCAGGCCGGCCTCAGCGCGCGCCTGGGCGATCAGCCGGGCGGTGTGCGTGGCGGTGCCACTGGGCGCGTCGAGCTTCCTCGGGTGGTGCTGTTCGATGACCTCGACCGACTCGAAGAACCGGGCCGCCCGCGCCGCGAACTGCATCATCAGTACCGCACCGATGCCGAAGTTGGGGGCGATCACCACACCGACACCGGGCTTGTGGGACAGCCAGGTACGTACCCGCTCCAGCCGCTGCTCGGTGAAGCCGCTGGTGCCGACGACCACGTTGATGCCCTGGTCGATGCACCAGTGCAGGTTGTCCATCACCACGTCCGGGGTGGTGAAGTCGACAACCACCTCGGCGCCCGCGTCGGAGGCGTTGAAGAGCCAGTCCCCCTGGTCGACCATGGCCACCAGTTCGAGGTCGTCGGCCGCGTCCACCGCCTTGCACACCTCGATGCCCATTCGGCCCCGGGCACCCAGCACACCGACCCGGAGCGGGTCACCAGACCGGTCCCGTGCCGGCGGGGCCGCGGCGGCTTCCGGCGCTCCACCAGGGGCGGCGCCCAGCGGGTCGCTCGACGTGTTGTTCACCGGTTCACGCTCGTCGCTCACGCGCCACAACCTATCCCAGTGCCGGCCAACCGCTGCACGCGGAGCCGCCCTGGGTCAACCGGACAACCGCGCACGAATGTGCCAAGCCCCGCCAACTCCGTGGACGGCGGCGGCTACACCGACAAGGACAACCACGCACGCCGGCCCCACGTCCCGCCAGCTTGGGCGGACGCGGCGGCTACGCCGGGAAGTCGTCGGCCTCGAACGGCCCGACCACGGCCAGCGACATCGGCCGGGCCAGCAGGTCGGCGGCGAGGCTGTTGACCTCGTCGGCGCCGACCGCGTCGATCCGGGCCAGCAATGCGTCGACCGGGAGCAGGTCGCCGTAGAGGAGTTCGCCCTTGGCCAGTCGGCTCATCCGGGAACCGGTGTCCTCCAGGTTGAGCACGTACGAGCCCTTCGCCATCCCCTTGCCCCGGGCCAGTTCCGCGTCGGTGATGCCGTGCGCGGCGACCTGGGCCAGTTCGGCACGGATCAGGTCCAGTACCTCCTCCACCTTGCCCGGGGCACAGCCGGCGTAGACACCGAACATGCCGGTGTCGGCGTACTGGCTGGAGTAGGAGTAGACCGAGTAGGCGAGGCCGCGCTGCTCGCGGATCTCCTGGAAGAGCCGGCTCGACATGCCACCGCCGAGCACGTTGTTGAGTACGCCGAGCGCGAAGCGCCGGTCGTCGAGCCGGCCGATGCCCGGGCAGCCGAGCACCACGTGCGCCTGCTCGGTCTCCTTGTGCTCGACGACACTGCCCGGCTTGCGGGTCCGTACCGTCGGCTCGGCCGCGCGCAGCGGAGCCGGCGGCGCGGCGTCGGTGTCGAGCGGGGTGCCCTGCAACGCCTGCCGGACCAGCTTGACCACGTCACCGTGGTCGAGGTTGCCGGCGGCCGAGATCACGATCGACGGTGCGGTGTACCGCCGCCGGTAGAAGCTCTGGATCTGCCGACGCGTCATCGGCGTGATGGTCTCCTCGGTGCCGGATATCAGCCGGCCCAGCGGATGGTCGCCGTAGATCGCCCGGGAGAGCAGGTCGTGCACCTCGTCGCCAGGCTCGTCGTCGTGCATGGCGATCTCTTCGAGGATGACTCCGCGTTCGGTCTCCACGTCGGCGGGGTCCAGCACCGAGTCGGCGACCAGGTCGCACATCACGTCGATGGCCAGCGGCAGGTCCTGGTCGAGCACCCGCGCGTAGTAGCAGGTGTACTCCTTGGTGGTGAAGGCGTTCGTCTCGCCGCCCACCGCCTCGATCGTCGCCGAGATGTCCAGCGCACCGCGCTTGTGGGTGCCCTTGAAGAGCAGATGCTCCAGGAAGTGCGACACCCCCGACTGGGGGCGGGTCTCGTCCCGGGAGCCGACGGCGACCCAGATGCCGAACGAGACGCTGCGCATCGTGGGAATCGCCTCGGTCAGCACCCGCAGGCCGCTGGGCAGCACGGTACGTCGGACGGTGCCGCCGAGCGGGTCGCTGTCGACCACCCGGGTGACCGCCCGCGCCGGCCCGCCGGCAGCGGCTCGCGCCGGCCGACCCGGAACGGCTGCGGGGAACGACCTCTGATTCGCCCGGCTCACGGGACCATGGCTCCTAGGTGACGGGAACGGCGGGAGCCGCACGCGGACCGCGCCGCGCCGAGCTGTCCGGCGCGGCGCGGTCCGTACGGCAACCCTGTCGGGGATACCCGGTGGATCAGCTGTGCCGGTTCCGACGACGGCGCGGCTCGCCGCCGCCACCCTCGCCGCCGCCCTCGCCGGCCTCCCGCTCGCCACGGCTCGGGCCACGGTCGCCACGGTCCCGGTCGCCACGGTCGCGGGGACCACGGTCGCCACGGTCCCGGCCGGCCGGCCGCTCACCCGAGGCGGCGTCCGGCCCCGCCGGAGCCTCCTCGCCCTCCGGGCGCACCTTGTCCAGGTAGATCTTGCCCCGGGCGTCGATGTCGGCGATCTGCACCTCGACCTTGTCGCCGACGTTCAGGAAGTCCTCGACCCGCTCGACCCGCTTGCCGTCGCCGACCTTCGAGATGTGCAGCAGGCCGTCGCGGCCGGGCAGCAGCGAGACGAAGGCACCGAACGCGGCGGTCTTGACCACCGTGCCGAGGAACTTGTCACCGACCTTCGGCAGCGTCGGGTTGGCGATCGCGTTGATCCGCTCGACGGCGGCCTCGGCCGACGGGCCGTTGGTCGCGCCGACGTAGATCGTGCCGTCGTCCTCGATCGAGATCTCGGCGCCGGTCTCGTCCTGGATGGCGTTGATGGTCTGGCCCTTCGGCCCGATCACCATGCCGATCTTGTCGACCGGGATCTTCACCGTGGTCACCCGCGGCGCGTAGTCCGACATCGTCGCCGGGCCCTCGATCGCCTCCTGCATCACGCCGAGGATGACCTGCCGGGCCTCGTACGCCTGCTGCAGCGCCGCGGCCAGCACGTCCGACGGGATGCCGTCGAGCTTGGTGTCGAGCTGGAGCGCGGTGACGAAGTCCTTCGTGCCGGCGACCTTGAAGTCCATGTCACCGAAGGCGTCCTCGGCACCGAGGATGTCGGTCAGCGTCACGTACTGGGTCTTGCCGTCGACCTCGTCCGAGATCAGCCCCATCGCGATGCCGGCCACCGGCGCCTTCAGCGGAACACCGGCGCTGAGCAGCGCCAGCGTCGAGGCGCAGACCGAACCCATCGAGGTCGAGCCGTTCGAGCCGAGCGCCTCGGAGACCTGACGGATCGCGTACGGGAACTCCTCGCGGGTCGGCAGCACCGGGATCAGTGCCCGCTCGGCGAGCGCGCCGTGCCCGATCTCACGCCGCTTCGGCGCACCGACCCGGCCGGTCTCACCGGTCGAGTACGGCGGGAAGTTGTAGTTGTGCATGTAGCGCTTGGACTTCTCCGGCGACAGGGTGTCCAGCGCCTGCTCCATCCGGAGCATGTTGAGCGTGGTGACGCCGAGGATCTGCGTCTCGCCGCGCTCGAAGATCGCCGAACCGTGCACCCGGGGAAGTACCGCGATCTCGGCGGTCAGCGGCCGGATGTCGCGGACGCCACGTCCGTCGATCCGGACCTGCTCACGCAGCACCCGGGCCCGGACCTCGGCCTTGTTCAGCGAGCGGAACGCCGCGCCGATCTCCTTCTCCCGGCCCTCGAAGCTCGGCGCGAGCTGCTCGACGACCCGCTCCTTGATCCGGTCCAGGGCCTCCTCGCGGTCGGCCTTGCCGGCGATCTTGAGCGCCTCGGCGACCTCGGCGCGCCCCGCCTCGGCGACCGCCTGGTAGACGTCGTCGCCGTAGTCGAGGAAGACCGGGAACTCGGTGACCGGCTTGGCGGCCACCTCGGCCAGCTCGCTCTGCGCCCGGCACAGCTCCCGGATGGCCGGCTTGGCCGCCTCCAGGCCGCTCGCCACGACCTCCTCGGTCGGTGCCGGTGCGCCGCCGGCGACCAGTGTCACGGTGTGCTCGGTGGCCTCCGCCTCGACCATCATGATCGCGACGTCGCCGTCCGGCAGGGCCCGGCCGGCGACCACCATGTCGAAGGTGGCCCGGGTCAGCTCCTCGACGGTCGGGAAGGCGACCCACTGGCCGTCCACGTGCGCCATCCGGGTCGCCCCGATCGGGCCGGAGAACGGCAGCCCGGAGAGCTTGGTGGAGAGCGACGCGGCGTTGATCGCGACCACGTCGTACGGGTGCTGCGGGTCGAGCGCCAGCACGGTCTCGACGACCTGGACCTCGTTGCGCAGGCCCTTGACGAACGACGGGCGCAGCGGCCGGTCGATCAGCCGGCAGGTGAGGATGGCGTCCTCGCTGGGCCGGCCCTCGCGGCGGAAGAACGAGCCGGGGATCCGACCCGCGGCGTACATCCGCTCCTCGACGTCGACGGTCAGCGGGAAGAAGTCGAACTGTTCCTTGGGCTGCTTGCTCGCGGTGGTCGTGGAGAGGACCACGGTCTCGGCGAGCTGGGCGATCACGGAGCCGGCGGCCTGCCGGGCGAGGCGCCCGGTCGAGAAGGTGATCTCACGGGTGCCGAAGGACCCGTTGTCGATCACCGCGGTGCGCTGCTCGCTGCCCAGGGTGGTCTTGGGGTTGGAGGTTTCGGTCATGGTGCGGTTGCACTCCTTCGATCGGGGGCCCGCGACTGCCCTTCGCGCCGGACCTGCCGGTCGCGAGACCGTGGCCGGAGAGCTGCTCAGACGGCCGGTCTTCGATCGAAGCGCCCGGGGTGCCGTAGGTCGGCCGGCCCGGGGGCCACTACCGAGGACCGGTGCGTCGACCGGCTCCCGCAGGGTGGTCGCGCTGGCCCCTGGTTTGGGTGGTGGTGACGAGGCGGGTGGAGCGGCGGTCCGGGACAGCGCCGGTCAGCGCCGTGGACGGCCGCTCCGCCCGCTCACCTCACCTCCGCAGACCGAGTCGCTCGATGAGCGACCGGTAGCGGCTGATGTCCTTCTTCTGCAGGTAGTTGAGCAGCCGGCGGCGGCGGCCGACCAGCAGCAGCAGACCACGACGGCTGTGGTGGTCGTGCTTGTGCACCTTCAGGTGCTCGGTGAGGTCGGCGATCCGCTTGGTCAGGACCGCGACCTGCACCTCGGGCGAACCGGTGTCGCCCTCGACGGTCGCGTACTCCTGCCGGATCTTGCTCTTGGATTCCTGGTCGAGCGCCATATCTCCCTGTTTCCTGGATTGTCAGTTCCGCCCGCGGCACCGGTCCTGAATCCCGGCCGGTCGCGGACGGCCTCGCACCCGCGGCGTCGTGCAGGCAGGCGAGGCCACGCCGATAACTCGACGTTCCCGTCAGATTACCAGCCTGCCACCGTTCGTCCGAGTCAAGGGCGTGCCACGGCGGTTCGCCGGCCCGCCCGGGGACGACGCGACCCGGGCCGAGCCGCCGGGCAGGCACCACCGGGACGCGCTCAGCCGAGCAGCGTACGGCGGGTCCGCGCCACGTCCTCGGTGATCTGCGCGACCAGTGGTGCGACGCCGTCGAACCGGAGCGTCTCCCGCAGGTACGCCACGAAGTCCAGGCTGAGCCGCTCGCCGTAGAGATCCTCGGAGAAGTCCAGGACGTACGCCTCGACCCGCCGCTCCTTGCCGGAGAATGTCGGGTTCGTCCCGATGGAGACGGCGGCTGGCAACCGCTCCCCCCGCTCCCCGGCCCGGCCACCCCGGCGGATCAGCCAGGCCGCGTAGACCCCGTCGGCCGGCACCGCCGCGTAGCGGTGGCAGAGCAGGTTGGCGGTGGGGAAGCCGATCTCCCGACCGCGCTGGTCCCCCCGGACCACGACCCCCTCCAGCCGGTGCGGACGTCCCAGCGCCGCCGCCGCCGCGCTCACGTCACCGGCCGCGACACAGGCCCGGATGTACGTCGAGGAGAAGACGGTGTCGTCGGAGGAGACCAGCGGCGCGTCCTCGACGGCGAAGCCGAACGTCCGGCCGAGCCGCTCCAGCAACGCCACGTCACCGGCGGCCCGGTGCCCGAACCGGAAGTTCTCCCCCACCACCACCAGCGCCGCGTGCAACTGCTCGACCAGTACGTCGTGCACGAACGCCTCCGGTGACAACCGGGAGAACTCCGGGGTGAACGGCACCACGCAGAGCACGTCGACGCCGAGCGCCTCGATCAACTCCGCCTTGCGGGCCGGCTCGGTGAGCACGGCCGGATGCGAGCCGGGGCGGACCACCTCGGCCGGGTGCGGGTCGAAGGTCACCAGCACCGACTGCACCCCGAGGTCCCGGGCCCGCTTGACGGCGTGCCCGATTGTCGCCTGGTGTCCGGCGTGCAGACCGTCGAAGACGCCGATGGTGACCACCGCGCGGCCCCAGCCGACCGGCACCCCGTGGTACCCCCGCCACCGTTGCATTCCGACTACTCCCTCTCCAGTTCGCCCTACCGGCTCCGCTGTCCCCGTCGCCGCCGCCCGGTTCAGGCCGGGGCGAGCACGATCTCCGCCCGGGCCCGGCCGCCCCGCTCGCTGACGACGGCGATCAGCCCGCCCTCCGGCCCGAAGACCGCGTACGGCCCGACGATGCCGGCCGGGTCCAGCGGGCCCCCGTGCGAGAGGACCTTCGCCTCGTCGGCACTCGCCTGCCGCTGTGGGAAGAACCGGCGGGCGGCCACGTCGAGTGGCAGGTTGACCACCTCCGGGGCGACCTCCTCCAGTGTCGACAGGGTCAGCGCCTCGGCGAGGGTGAACTCGCCCACAGCCGTACGCCGCAGCGCGGTGAGGTGGCCACCGACCCCGAGCGCGGCGCCGAGGTCCCGGGCCAGTGCCCGGATGTACGTCCCGGACGAGCAGTCCACCGCCACGTCCACGTCCAGGACGGCCGCCCCGTCGACGGTCTCCCGACGAATATCGAGCACGTCGAAGCGGGAGACGGTGACCCGACGCGCGGCCAACTCGACCGCCTCGCCGTCGCGTACCCGCTTGTAGGCCCGCTGGCCGTCGACCTTGATCGCGCTGACCGCGCTCGGCACCTGGTCGATCTCGCCGGTCAGCGGCACCACGGCGGACCGTACCGCCTCCTCGGTCACCCCGGCGGCGTCGGCGGTGGCGGTGACATCACCCTCGGCGTCGTCGGTCACCGTCGACTGACCGAGCCGGATCGTCGCGGCGTAGCTCTTGCCAGCCCCGATCACGTACGTCAACAGCCGGGTGGCCCGGCCCACCCCGATGATCAGCACTCCGGTGGCCATCGGGTCCAGGGTCCCGCCATGGCCGACCCGGCGGGTCCGGGCCAGCCGGCGGATCCGGGCGACGACGTCGTGCGACGTCATGCCGCCGGGCTTGTCAACCACGATCAGACCGTCGGCGCCTGCGGGAGGGTTCACGGGCAACCAGCCTGCCAGATACCGCCACGGCCGGGTGCGGCGCCCACGCCGGTGCGCGTTCGGCGTCGCGGAGCCCGCCGCCGTCGGACCCGCGACCGCGCCACGGGGCATCGGTGCACGTTCCGGTGCCGGAATCACCCCTCCAATATCAACTTCCGGTGCAGGTCAGCCAGCCCTACGTAGGAGCCGCGCCAAGATCACTTCGTGGCAGACTGTGGCGCCGCAGGTCGGAGGTCCGGCCGGGGCGTGGCAGCCAGGTACGAGGAGAAACAGCGCGATGGCGGAGAGCGGTACGACAAAAAACGGGGCCGCCAAGCTGGCGCTCCTCCTCGCCGGTCTCGCCGTGGCGCTGCTGCTCCTGCCCGTCGTGGGCGTCGGGTGGGGTCTCTGGACCATCGGCACCGGCATCGCCCGCCGTGGCACGGACCGCGCGCCGAGTTCCGGCCGGGTAGCTCTCGGGGCGGTCTCCATCGTGGCGTCGATCTGCGTGGGCGCGGCGCTCTACCCGGCGGTCTTCGACGACCAGCCGGCAACCACGACCGTGCCGACCCTCGGTTTGGCCACCACACCGCCGGCCGCCGTGCAGTCGGCCCAGCCGGCAATGGTGATCGTCGTGCCCGACGTGGTGGGCCGGAACCTGCCAGCGCCGACAGCGCCCTCCGCACCGCGGACCTACGGTCGGAGCCGGCGGACGCGTCGCCGCTGGCCAGGAACATCTTCGCCCGAGGCAACTGGACCGTCGTCGCGACGAACCCGCCCGCCGGCACCACCGTCCCGTCGAAACGGAGCATCTCTCTCCTTGTGCTGAAGAACGGCGAGGCCGCCTGGTTCGCCGCCCATCCCACGATGCCCAAACTGCGGAAGGGCAGCCCGGCCGATGACCTGACCGACGACGGTGGCCCCCTCGCCGGCCTGCGGGAACTCGTCCTGCTCCGCTATGCCAAGGGCAAGGCGCCGAAGGACGCGCCCGTCGCCGACGAGCACCCGGGCCTCCGCGACGGCTTCGAGCCGCCGGAGGAACTGGTGGCGAGGGCCGGGCTGAAGGAGGCCTACTCCTTCGACTCGAAGGTCGTGGGCAGCATTCCGGGAGCAGGGCAGGAGGTACGACCCGGACGCTTTGTCGTCGTGACGGTGGAGCGCGAGAAGCAGCAGGACCCCCCGACCGGATCCGACGGCGGCTCGGTCCCGATTCCGCCGCTGCCCGACGACGATGACGACGACGTCAACACCCCCGGCTGGCTCTGCCCCACCCGGTTCTGCTGACCGACCGACGGCCCGCACGCCTCCCCTGATCGACAGGTCCAGCGAACCCCGCGAGGGCGTGCTGTGCCGTGGCCGGGCTACCTACAGGGCGACCTGCCGGCGCACGGCCGTCCTGCTGACCGTCAGTGTGACCACGAGCATTCCGACCATCGCCGCGAGGACCACGCTCTGGTTGCCGAGCCACCAGGCGTCCCGCTGCCAGCGCACCAGTTCGAAGGCCAGAGTGGTGAGGATCGGCACCAGCAGAAGCACACTGGCCACGATCGACACCCGTACGTCAAGGGCCGCACCCACGACGGCCGCCGTGAGCCAGGTGGCCACGATGACCGTCTGCCCGAACCCGCCGGCCCATCCGTTGAGCGGGTTGGGGGTCATGATCGCGACAACCGCCGCCGCGCCGACCAGCCAGGTCCATGGTCGGGTGACCCGTGGCTGACGCGTGGCGAGCAACGGAATCATCGCCAGTACGGCCAACACGCCCGCCCAGGTCGAGAAGGCCATGGCCCGGTGGACAACGACGTTGAGCATGGTCCCGCTGACCTCGGCCCCGGTCCACTGCTCCACGTACAACCGGTTGTGCACCACGGTAGGCCAGAGGTCGGCGACGAGAGCGCCGATGGTCGCGGCGAACGCGAGGCGGTAACGGGCCCACGCCGCTGCGGCCAGCCCGAGCAACCACATCACCGGCGTGACCAGGCTTCCGGCGACAACGGCGGTGGCGGAGGTGCCGGGCAGCAGCAGCCACAGCCGCCACATGACGGGCGTGGCCGTGAGGGCGACACCGCAGACGAGGAGGGACAGTACGGTCAACCGCAGCGTCGAGTGTCGTAACGCGGCCGGGGACCGGAGCCGGTCCACGCCGGCGCGGGCCCGCAGACCTCCCACCAGGAGCGCCAGGGACTCCCGCAGGCTCGGGTGCCGCCGGTCCGTCTCACCTGCGGCCAGCAGCGTTTCCAGCATCTCGTCGGCCCGATACTGCCGGTAGGCCCGAGGGTACGCGCGCAGCAGCCACCGGTAGCGGCGCTCCCGGCCCGTCATGCCAGCACCGTCCGCACCGTGGCCACCTTCGACGCGACGGACCGGGTCTGGACGACCCGAGCCGCGGCGGCCAACCGCGCCGCCTCCGTCCGCAGCGCGGTCAACCCGTCCCCGGTCAACTCGTACGTGCGACGGGCACGGCCGTTGACCACCGTCTCCTCGGCCACCAGCACCATCTCCTCGCCGGTGAGCCGGTCCAACGCGGCGTACAGGGTGCCGGTCGTCAACCGCACCCGCCCGCCGGACAGCTCCTGCGCCCGCTTGACGATCGCGTAGCCGTGCAACGCCCCGTCCTGCAGGGCGGCCAGGATGAAGTACGTGGGTTCGCGCATCGCCGGCACCGATTTAGTCATGTCACCTACATAAGCAGATGATCGACCTATCCGCAACGACCGGGCTTCGGCGGGTACCAGCGGCAGCGCGGCTCGTGGCTATGCGGCGGTCAGCGCCGGGCCTGATGCCCACCCCGGACCGACCCGACCACCCGCGGGCGTACGGCATCACGACGCCGTACGCCCGCGACACGGTGACCTGGCGTTTCGCGACCGCCGGGCGGAACGGTCAGTAGGTGTTGTTCGCCGTGATCAGGCGCACCTCACCGGCCGGCAGGGCCGGGCACACCGGAGCACCCTTGTACGTCGGGCCGGACGGGGTGATCAACCATGCGGACAGCCTGTCGGTACTGCCGACGAGATAGGTGCCGAGGTCGTTGTTGGCGAACCGGACGTGGTACGACGAGCACTCGTCGGTGGCCTCGTTCACCTCCTCGCGGTAGTGGGCCATCAACGGTGAGGACCGCAGGAACCCGTTGGCGCCGAACACGTTCTGCTCGAACGTGTTGAAGTTGCTACCGTCGCGCACCTTGATCGGCTCACTGCTCACCCCGGTCACCTGGTTGCTCACGAACCGGTTCCGGGAGCTCTTGTGGGTCACGTAGATGGCGTGGATGTAGCTGTTCTCCGAGTTCCGCAGCTCCACGAAGTGGTTGTTCTCGATCCGGTTGTCGGATGACTCCGTGAGCACGATCCCGCCGTAGCCGCAGCGCGGGAAGTCGGGGTTGTCGCAGGAGCCGCCGGTGTAGGCGTTGCCGATCTTCGTGAAGAGCATTCCGAAGACGGTGTTGCCGTCGAGTCCCCGGGCCGAGGGCAGTCCCGGCGCCGACGACCGCTGGTAGCCCCCACCGCACGAGCCCGCCGAGCCGTCCAGCGAGAGGGCTGACTCGGCGTAGTACTCGACCTGGAGGTAGTAGAACCGCAACCCGGACGTGCCGCCCTCGGCGAGCGGCTGGCCGGGGTTGCCGGGACAGGCGTAGAACCAGGGCCCGGCGATGTACCGGCCCGACCCGCTGGCCCGCCTGTTCTGGAACACCGGCCGCGCCGCGATCCCCCCGATGCCCTCGCCGTACTCGTAGTCGACCGGCATGAACGAGATCGTGTGGCCCGGGCGGTAGGTCTGCCAGACGATGCCCTGTGCGACATACGTGCCGGCGTGGACGCGTACCTCGACATCCAGGTCGAGCGGGCCGGCGGCGACGAGCTCCTGCACCCGCACGAGGCTGCGGACCGCGGTGGCGGGCGTCGCGCCGTCCCGGGTGTCGTCGCCGGCCGCGTTCAGGTAGATGGTCTGCACAACCTCGGCAGCGGCGGGTGGCGTGAACACCACGACCGCCGACAACCCGACCACCATCGCCACGAACAGATGCCTGAAACGTCTCACCGGCATTCCTCCCCCGTACGCGTACCCGTCGACCACCTGGAGGGACCAACGGACATCGATTTTGCCGGTCATGATGTCATGTCCCCCTCAACGGCCACGGTCGCGACGCCGACGACCGGACAGGCGACCCGGCCAGCCGTTCATCCGGATGCGCCCGGACCGGCCGGAGCGCAGCGTTCGCGGAGGGTTGTGACACCGTCGCCGTCAAGCTCGTCGCAGTACGTCGTACGCCCGGTCATCGCCATGGTCAGTGCCAGGGTGGTGCCGGACACGAGTGGTCCGGAGCCGCCGGAGAAGGGCCCGTCGTTCGCGACGAGTCGCAGGCCGCGTACCCGGCCTTTGGCCAGGACCACCTGGTCGGAACCCTGGTAGTACCGGGCGACCTGGGTGATGGTCTCGATCGGGTAGGCCCGGCGGATGTCCAGCGGACGCCGGATGTCCTCCCCGTGCACGATCGTCTCGCCGAGCATCGCCATGGTCGGCAGTGGCGGCTTGGTCCTGCTCGTGACGATGCCGCCGAATCGTTCCAGTGTCTCGGCCGCCGTCGCGCCCAACTGCTCGTTCAGCCGCATGACCACCTGCTTGTCGAAGTCGAACCGGCAGCGGATCACGCCCGCCAACCACTGCCAGGAGTTCAGGCTGGCCGCTGCGGTGAGGTGCGCGAGCACCTCGCGTACCGTCAGGCCGGCGCACAACGACGGCGTCGCGAACTGCCGGTCGGTCAGCCCCGCGAGGTCGGCTGCCAGTGCCGCGCGTTCCGCGTGGATCCGGGACCAGGTGTCGTTCTCACGTTCGATGCGGGTCCTTGCATGCTTCTCGGTCACGTCGAGGTCTCCGGTGGTGGTCGGGGCGCGTCGGCGCCCGGCAGGACCTAATCACGCCTGTCGGGCGGCCGCTGGCTGCGGCGTTGAGGATCTGTCGAAGTGGAGACCGCCACTGCGGGGCAGAATCGTCGCTCATGGGCAAGATTTCTCCCGGGTTGGCGGGAGAGCCGGCAGCCGTGCACGCCGAGGATCCCGATCTCGGCCGGGCGCGCCACGGTGACGACCGCGCCTTCACCCGCCTGGTCCAGCCGCTGCGCCGGGAGTTGCACGCCCACTGCTACCGCATGCTCGGCTCGACCCACGATGCCGACGATGCTGTGCAGGACACCCTGTTGCGGGCCTGGCGAGGGCTCTCGGGCTTCGAGGGACGCGGTTCGCTGCGTTCGTGGCTCTACATGGTGGCCACCCGGGTCTGTCTGGACATCGTGAGGTCCCGTGGCCGACGGGCGATGCCTGTCGACCTTGGGCCCTCCAGCGACCGTGCGGTGCTCGAGGATCGGCCACTGACGGAGCTCGGCTGGCTGGGTCCCTACCCTGACGCCGGCCTCGACGACGGTCCAGCCGGTCCGAGCGCGCGGTACGAGCAGCGTGAGGCTGTCGAACTGGCCTTCACCGCCGCGTTGCAACACCTGCCGGGCAACCAGCGGGCGGTGCTGCTGCTGTTCGACGTCCTCGGTTTTTCCGCAGAGGCTGCGCCGCATCCCCCTGCTGAAGGCCACCCGTACGGCGGCGGTAGCGTTCGGCGGCATGTGGACGGAGGAGATCGTGGCCGGGCGCCCGGCATGGCGGCACACGGCGTCGGGCGTGGTGTTCCGGAAGGTTCCGGGCGGCACGTTCCGGATGGGCCTGTCCGACGCGGAACTGGACGCGGTACGTGCCATCGAGCGCGCCGGCGAGGTCGAGGACACCGTCGAGCCGTTCCTCGCCAACGCCGGTGACGCCCAGCCGGTACGCGAGGTGCGGGTCGAGCCCTTCCTGATCGCCCGGCACCCACTCACGGTGGCGCAGATCCGACACTGGCTCCCCGACTACGAGGACAATTACGCCGAGACGGACACCGGCACGGCCCGACTCGGTGACGACCTGGACGACCTGCTCAAGCTGTTGCCGTTCGCACTGCCCAGCGAGGCGCAGTGGGAGTACGCGGCCCGGGCCGGCACCACCACGCTGACCTTCCGTGGCGACGGGAAACCCGACGAGGACGAACTGCTCGACGACTTCGGCGACGAGACGCGGACGGCCGCGACGGAGAACGCGTTCGGGCTGGCCGCGATGGGATCGGCGGGCGAGCTCTGCGCCGACGTGTGGATTCCCGGCTTCACGGACGCGCCGACCGACGCCCGGCCGCGGACCGGCGACGGGCCCCGGACCGTACGCGGCGGAGCCGCCGACCTCTCCCCGTGGCAGGGCTGCGACGAGTGGCTGCTGCTGCTCTCCGCCGTCCGATACGAGCACCGACAGTTCACCGCGGTACGCCCGGTCGCGCCCCTGCCACCCGCCTGAGCACCGGAGGTCGGGGCCGGGCACCGGTCGCCGCGCCCGCCAGCGCGCCCGCTGTCCCGATCCAGCCCTCGTCCCGACGCGTGGACCGTTGTGTCGGGGGCACCGACAGCTGTGGACGAAATGTGGCGGCGGCGGGGCTGCGTTTCGGCGCCCGAGGAAACACAATGCGTAGGTGACCAATCACGACCAGTCGGTGCCTGATCATCTGCTCATCAAGATCGAGCAGCGGGACGACCCGCTGTCGTTGATCTCGGAGGACGACGCCCGCCGCCGCTCGCTCGCCTACCCCAGGATCATGTGGGGCGCCCCGATCTTCGGCCTCGCCGAGGAGGTGGACGACGGCCGCTGGCGGATCATCCGACTCGACGCCGAAGAGCCGCAGTACGCCCGGGACAGCCTCGCCCACCACCTCCGCAAGCGGCACAGCGAGACACCGGACACCGCCGAGCACGCCACCGAGCGGGCCGAGTGCGAGACGGCGTACGAACTGCTCGACTGGGAGCCCGTCAACGACCTCACCGTCCACGGCCGCCGCTACCGGATCATCCGGGCCCAACCGTTCATTCGGATGGGGCCGGACGGACCGGAGCCGCCCCGACCCACCGACCCCGACCCGTACCCGCCCGGTGAGGCGGAGAAGGCCCCGTCGCAGATGGACGGGTATCTCATCGACCCGGCCGCCGGCACCGGGCTCACCGACGGAATCGTCCGGATGGAGATGACCTCCGCCTCCCACCGGACAAGAACCGTTCCCGAGAACGTCCACGCCGACTCCCGCCGGGCACTGGACACCCACCCCAACGTGGTACTGCTCCCGGTCGGCTACACCATCGGCGGGTACGTCGACGGCAGTTGGCGGCCCAGGTCGTTCGACACCTACCCGACGCCACAGGCCGCCCGGGACGCGGGCTCCTTCTCCATCGGGCACATTCCGCTGGACGACAACACCCCGATCGAGGAGTTCATGGCGGCGTACGAGCGCGCCAAGGCGGCACACCGGCCACCGCGTACCGACGACTTCGAGATGAACGGCGTGCCGTGCCGGGTCACCCGGGTCGAGACCTTCGTCCGGGTCGGCCCCGACGGGCCGGAAGGGCCACGCCCGTCCGACCACGACTCCCAACCACCGCCGGCCCGACACGTCGCCGACCTCCGCGCCCAGGGCCTGATGCCCGACCCCGACTGACCGCCGTTCGGGGGGCGTACGATCCGGTGGCCGTTCGCCGTCCCACCGTCACTCCCAAGGTTCTCGCTCGGTGGGGCAGTCCCGGCCGTGCTCACCGGGTGGCGCCGAGCACCAGCCAGCGCCCGGAACGCATCCGCAGCAGCAGACCGACCAGCCGGATCACGATGAACAGGGTCAGCCCGGCCCAGATCCCACCGAGCCCGAGGTCGAGCAGGTAACTGAGCCAGATCGCTGGCAGGAAACCGCCGAGGGCGCCGACGATGGTGAGATCCCGCATGTAACGGACGTCACCGGCGCCGATCAGCACCCCGTCGAGCGCGAAGACCACCCCGGCGAGCGGCTGCATGAGGACAAACCAGGGCCAGGCCAACATCGCCTGGTCGCGTACCTGGGGGTCGGCACTGAACCAGGACGGGATGATCCCGGTACCGGCGCCGATCAGGACGGCGAAGCCGACCCCGCAGACCCCGCCGACCACCGCGACCCGCCGGGCCAGCAGCCGGGCGCTCTCGGCGTCGCCGGCGCCGAGCGCCGCACCGACCAGCGACTGCGCGGCGATGGCCAGCGCGTCCAGCAGCAGCGCGGTGAAGAACCAGAGCTGCAGGGCGATCTGGTGGGCGCCGACCGCCGCCACCCCGATCCGGGCCGCCACCGTGGTCGCCGACAGGAAGCTGACCTGGAACGCGACGCCCCGGATCAGCAGGTCCCGGCTGAGCACGAGCTGCTGCCCGATCACCCGGGGGCGCGGGGTCAGGGCCACCCGCTCGGCGACCAGCGCACCCGCGAAGAGCATTCCGCAGAGCAGCTGCGCGGTCGCGTTCGCGATCGCCGAGCCGACCAGACCCAGCCCGGCCGGATAGACCAGCAGCGGGCAGAGTATCGCGGAGAGCAGGTTGGGGCCGAGCACGAACCAGAGCGGGCGGCGGGTGTCCTGCACCCCGCGCATCCAGCCGTTGCCGGCGGCGGCCAGCAGCAGACCGGGGGCGCCGATCGCCGCGATCCGCAGCCAGAGTGCCGCGCCGTCGACCACCTCGGGGGATTCGCCTCCGGCGAGGGTACGCGCCAACGGCCCGGCCGCGAACTGCATGACGACCGCCATCAGCAGGCCGGTGCCGAGAGCGAGCCAGGACGACTGCACGCCCTCGGCGACGGCGGCGGCCCGGTCGCCGTACCCGAAGCGGCGGGCGGCCCGCCCCGTCGTGCCGTACGCCGTCACGGTGCCGATCCAGGCGACCAGCGTCATCACCGGCCCACCGACCGCGAGCGCGGCCAGCGGCACCGCGCCGAGGTGCCCGAGCACGGCGGTGTCGACCAGCACGTAGAGCGGTTCGGCGGCGAGCACCACCAGGGCCGGCAGGGCCAGCCCGGCGATCCGCCGCGCGGACGCCTCGACGGGCTTTCCGGGCACGGTGACGGAATCGGCTGTCTCACTCATCGCCGGTGATCCTGCCACGCGTCCCGTAAGGACCACAACTTCCTGCCGGACTTACACCCGGCAAGGAAGGGCCCCTTGTTATCGCTTTTTGTACAGGAAGGGCCCCTTGTTAACAGTCCAGCCGGGGAGCAGCCGGCCGCGACGCCGAGGCTGGCCGCAGCCGTGGGCAGTCGTGCTCGTCGCGACCCGGAGCCAGACCTGACAAAACCGGGGCGGCGCCGCCGACGCGTTGTCGATGGCACCGCCCCGGTCAGGGCGCGATCGGTCCGCCGGTCAGACTCCGGCGACCGAGGTGATCCAACTGCGGTTGGCCGCGACCGATCCGTAGTTCTGGTACGACGAGCCGTTGCCCGTCGAGCAGACGCCGACCTGCTGGCCGTTGTAGAACTGCGGCCCGCCGGAGTCGCCTCGCCAGGCCACGCCGTTGCCGGGGCCGCTGCGGATCGCCGGGCCGCCGTACGCGTCCGTGGCGTTGAGGCTGGTCACCGAGACCGTGGCGGACTTCAACTGACTCGACGCGGGGCAGTTGGTGCAGGTACGGCCCCAGCCGTAGATGGTGTTCGTCGAGCCCACCGGCGGATTGCTGCTGGCCAGTGTCACGTACGTGGTGCTCACCGCACTGTTCAGGTAGAGCAGCGCCAGGTCGTTGCGGGTCTGCCGGGACTGGACGTTGCGGGTGACGCCGCCGGAGGCGTAGTAGACGCTGCCGACCCGGACGGTCATGGTGCCACCGACACAGTGCGCCGCGGTCAGCACCCAGCGCGAGGCGATGATCGAGCCGGAGCAGGCGAACGAGCCGTTCTGGAAGACGGCTGCCGCCCAGGGCGCGGACGAGACGGTCCCGCCACCGATGATCGGCGCTGGGGCGGCCACCGCCACCGAGGGTACGGCGAGAGCGCCGGTGAGTGCGGTGGCGATCGCCGCCAGCGCGAGACGGATACGCAAGATGGGCTCCTTCCGAGGGGTTACCCGGGGTTCCGGGCCGGTCGGGCCGGTGTGGTCGAGCTGGTCGCCCGACCACACCATGTTGCGACTATCCACGATGGACAGTAGGCCGATCGGATGACGTCGGCCTACCTGTTTGACGAATCAGGCTAGGACCTTCGTGTGCCGCACACAAGCCCTCCCCGCAGCGGCCGGAGCACGCCGACGGTCACGAGGAGCGGAGACCACCGGAGCACGCAAACGGTCACGAGGAGCGGAGACCTCGATATCGATGAAGTCCCTCGGTCGGAAGCCGGGTCAGTCGGTACCGGCCTCCATCGCCGCGTGGTCGAGCAGCGCGTCCGCGTCGGAGACCTCGCCACGGGAGGCGATCGCCTCGGCGCCACCCTCGGACATCGTGCCGATCAACCCGGTCGAGGCCGGCTGGGCGTCACCGAGCAGCGCCGGGTGCGGGGTGCCACCGACCATGCCGAGCCGGGCGTACTGCTCGAGTTTGGCCCGCGAGTCGGCGATGTCGAGGTTGCGCATGGTCAACTGGCCGATCCGGTCGACCGGGCCGAACGCGGAGTCCTCGGTCCGCTCCATCGACAGTTTGTCCGGGTGGTAGCTGAACGCCGGGCCGGACGTGTCGAGGATCGAGTAGTCCTCGCCACGCCGCAGCCGCAGGGTCACCTCGCCGGTGACCGCCGACCCGACCCAGCGCTGCAGCGACTCGCGCAGCATCAGCGCCTGCGGGTCCAGCCAGCGGCCCTCGTACATCAGCCGGCCCAGCTTCCGCCCCTCGACGTGGTAGCTGGCCAGGGTGTCCTCGTTGTGGATCGCGTTGACGAGCCGCTCGTACGCCGCGTGCAGCAGCGCCATCCCGGGAGCCTCGTAGATGCCCCGGCTCTTGGCCTCGATGATCCGGTTCTCGATCTGGTCGGACATGCCCAGCCCGTGCCGGCCGCCGATGGCGTTCGCCTCCAGCACCAGGTCGACGGCGGAGGCGAACTCCTTGCCGTTGATCGTCACCGGTCGTCCCTGCTCGAACCTGATCGAGACGTCCTCGGTGTCGATCTCGACCGCCGGGTCCCAGAACCGTACGCCCATGATCGGCTCGACGATCTCGATGCCGGTGTCGAGGTGTTCCAGCGACTTGGCCTCGTGCGTCGCGCCCCAGATGTTCGCGTCGGTCGAGTACGCCTTCTCCACGCTGTCCCGGTAGGGCAGGCCGTGGGTGAGCAGCCACTCCGACATCTCCTTGCGGCCGCCGAGTTCGGTGACGAAGTCGGCGTCCAGCCACGGCTTGTAGATCCGCAGCGACGGGTTGGCGAGCAGGCCGTACCGGTAGAACCGCTCGATGTCGTTGCCCTTGAAGGTGGAGCCGTCGCCCCAGATCTGCACCCCGTCGTCGAGCATCGCGCGGACCAGCAGGGTGCCGGTGACGGCTCGGCCGAGCGGGGTGGTGTTGAAGTAGGTGCGGCCACCGGACCGGATGTGGAAGGCGCCGCAGGCCAGGGCCGCGAGCCCCTCCTCGACCAGCGCCGCCCGACAGTCGACCAGCCGGGCGACCTCGGCGCCGTACGCCATCGCACGCCCCGGCACCGAGGCGATGTCGGGCTCGTCGTACTGACCGATCTCAGCCGTGTACGTGCACGGCACGGCGCCCTTGTCGCGCATCCACGCGACCGCTACCGAGGTGTCGAGGCCGCCGGAGAAGGCGATTCCGACACGTTCACCGACAGGCAGGGAGGTAAGGACCTTGGACACGGGTCATAGTATATGCATACGCCTGCATGATCATTCAAGCTGGGTCGCCGGCAACCTTCCCGTGGCACGTTCCAACGGCCAGCCGGGCCGTTCCGGGGCGAGGGCCAGGGCAAGGTCAGGGTCAAGGCGGACGGGTCGACATCAACGGCCAGCGGACGAACAACGCCTCGGTCACTGCGGGTCGGGGGTGCCCTGCGGCCAGACGCACGGCGAGCTGCCGATCAGGTAGACGTCCAGCGACCCCGGCGCCCGGTGGTAGACATTGACGCTGACCCGGAACCCGTCCTCCGGATGCTCCACGGCCAGCCGAGGGTCGCTGCGGTCCCGCTGATCGTCGATCACCCGGTAGCCCTGCCGCTGCCAGTGCTCCGCCAGCCCGGGCAGTGCCTGGTCGGCCGGCCAGTCCAGCGGGGACGTCACCTCGTACTGCTGCTCGACGAAGACCCGGCCGGCCGGACCGCCGTCGGTCGGGTCGTCGCACGGCAGGGTGCCCAGGTCGCCGTGCGGCCGGAGCTCGGCGCCCGGCGGAAGTTGCCCGTACGTCTCCCGCAGAAGCTGTTCCACCCGCTGGGCCGCCTGGTCGGTGGTGATGGTGGGCCGCGCGTCCGCGCCCTCTCCACACGACGAGCCGGTCAGGCCGACGGTGGCGACAACCGCCAGCAGGAGTACCGCCCTGCCGGGCTGCCTGGTCGCGCCCATCAGCTCACCTTGTCCGTCTGTCCGGCGGCGAGGTAGGCGTTGCCCCGACAGGCCCGGTTGCCTTCGTGCCGGTCTCCCGGGGACGGAACATACCAACGTCGACGCACAAGCGGTCGCCCTCCGTGTGGGCGCTGGGACGCCGCTGGAGGGCAGGACGGGTCGCACATGGCGGTGCGGGCGGACGGACGTCGGCCTGACGCGTCGACGCGTCAGGACGCGGAGACCCACGCGTGGTCACAGAGGGCGGCAGGTGCCGCCGACGTCGCCCGTCAGCCCGCTCCGACACCGATCACTGGCGAGTGTCCATCGAGATCTGGAGGGCGCGACGGGCCTGCTCGCGGGCCTCGTCGGTGTTGTCGGGCTTGGGCTTGCTGGGCTTTGCCGCCATGGGAGAGCTCCTTCCAGGGCAGGTGGCGCGGGCGCTGCCGCGATCCACTGCGGCGGGGTCTGCTGGTTCGCCTCGGCGGCGGGTCCGGGATCGCCGGACGGTCGCGTGGCCGGGCAGCGTGAGCCCGGGTCGGTTGACCCTGGAGGGCGGACGATGGGCACGGTTGTCGGGCGACCGGCTCGGGTGAAGCGGACGACCCGACCCTAGGTATCGTTCAGTTCCACTACCCAAGTTATCGTTCAGGTCCACATCCTGTACGCCATTCCCGCGATCCGGGACGCTGGTTGACCGCAACCGCAGTTCAACGGCGCCCTGGCCACCGCAGCGGGCGCCGAACGGGTGGGCCGGGTGCCCACGAAGGATCATGGCCGCCCGACCGGAGCGGCTCGGCCGGCCCTCAGCCCCGCACCCGATTGCCGCTCCGGCCGACCGAAATGTCGCCGGGGCGGATTCCGTCAGGCGCCCGGCGACCGGTCGACCAGAATGTCCCGCCCCCCGCACCCGGATACCGCTGCGGCCGACCAGAATGTCGCCGGGGCGGCATCCGTCAGGCGCCCGGCGACCCGGTCGAGGGAGGTAGCGCGTGTCAGAGGCGTGGAATCGGCTCGGCAGGTTGGCCGACACGGTCCGGGGTGGCGCGCGGGCCGCCCGGGACAGGGCCCGCGAGCTGCGTGACGAGTTCCGCACCAGCGACGAGCCCGAACGCGCGCTCGTCGCACCGCTGCTGCCCGGACAGCAGCTCCGCTACGCCGGGCTGGCCTCCGTCCGGACGCCCGAGACGCACCGCCTCGGTCGACAGTTCACCGACCAGATGGCCGGCGAGCTGGCCGAGGCGTTCGACCCCCGGGCGCTTTTCGGACTGCTCAACATCGTCAACCCGGTGGTCTGGGTGGACGCGGTGCTGACGCCGGTACGGCTTGCCGCCGGTGCCCTGCTGCTGCCCGGCCAGGCCGCTGCGGTCACCGCCGGCCTGCCCGGCGAGCCGGCGCCGGAGCCCGGACCACCACACCAGACGCCCGGGGCCGGGCCACCACACCAGACGCTCGGGGCCGGGTCGCCACACCGGGAGCCGCTGCCGCTCACCGACGAACAGGAGGCGTTCCGGGCGCTGTTCCGGCTCAGCCGGTACCGCCCCTTGGCCGACCAGCTCGCCGAGATCGCCTACCGGAACCGGTACGTCTTCAGCGGCGACCTCGCCACCCTCGCCGGCAGCCTGCTGCTCTTCCTCAACCGCTACACCGGCACCCCGCTCGCGGTGACCGACACCCACCTGCACCTGCTGCGGATGGGTCTCCGCCCGGCAGAGGGCCGGCCGGACCGGCGCCAGCCGAAACTGCTGTGGAGCGTCGAGCGCGCCCGGGTGACCCGGATCGACGCCGAGCACGGCGCGGCCCGCCTGGTGCAGTTCCCGTCCACCATCGTCTTCGACGACGGGTCGTGGATCCGGATCGTCAACCCGGCCCCTCGCGACGACCAGTCCCGGTTCCTGGCCGCTGTCCGCGAGATCCCCGGACGGCGTCCGACACCCTGACCCGGGTCCGGGCCCCGCGGCCTGCCAGGTCCGGGCCCCGCGGCCGGCCGGGGCCCGGTCGGCCGGGTTCGTGGCCTGGTGCTCCCCCGGGTCGGGTCACGGCGCCAGGTGCCGTGGAGCGCACGACGGCGGCGGCAGCCCCTCGCCGCGGGACCCTCACCTCAGCGGGCGAAGAAGTGCCACCCCATCCACCACCAGAAGCCGATCACGGCGATCCGGCCGACCGGCACCGGGCCGACCTCGTAGCGCATGACGTAACCACAGACGTCACCGAGGGTGGGGATCCGGGATCCTTCACGCCGGGCAGCCCATTCCACCGCGACAAAAAGCACCAGGGCGCCGACGAAGCCGGCGATCGCGAGGAGCCTCATCGACGCACCAGCCCCCAGAACGCCGAGAGCCACGCGAAGTACGCGGCGGACCGGGCGAGCGAGTCCTCCAACATCGGGTCGGCGAGCTTGGAGAAGGTCGGGAAGTCGTCCCGGGAACCGAGCATGAAGGTCGCCGCCTCGAAGACCCCGAAGATGAGGATCGGCAGCAGCCACCAGCGGGCACCCGAACCCAACCGCGCGGGTACCGCCCGGCGCGGGATCCGGTTGGACAGGCCGACCCAGGCCAGGCCGCCACCTATCCCGATCGTGTAGAGGTTCGCCGCGGTCGAGAAGGAGGCGAACTGGCCCCCTATCAGCGAGAGGAAGGCGAGGATCGGAACCGAGAAGACCGGTCGGTCCCAGGCCCGGGGCACATCGGCGGAGAGCTCCGGTTGCTGTTCCATGAGCCGATTGTCCCCGGGGCGGCGCCGAGCGGGAAGCTCGACGCCATCCCGGACACTACTGATCTTGCAGGTTGGGCCCGGTCTGCCCAGGATCGACCGCGCCGCGACCCAACTCGGCCCGGATCGCGTCGACCACGTCCGGCACCGAGCCGTACGCGGTGAATCCGGCCGCCAGCCGGTGACCGCCACCGCCGAGCGCGACCGCGACCCGGCTCACGTCCGTGGCACCCTTGCTGCGCATCGAGACCGCCCACTCGGCCTCGGCGACCTGCTTCAGTACGAAGCTCACGTCAGCCTCGGCGGTGCAGCGTACCGAGTCGATCAACGGTTCGAGCGTGTACGGGCGCTGCCCGTGCCGGTCCAGGTCCTCCAGCGTGGCGTACGTCCAGACCAGCCCCAGCCCATCGACCGCCAGCGGTTCGAGCTGGGTACGCGCCAACACGTCGCCGTAGAGCCGCACGGCGCCGTACGGCCGGGTGTCGAAGATCCGCCGGGAGATCTCCCCGGGCCGCAGACCGGTGGCGAGCAGCCGGGCGGCCATCTCGTGCACGGCCGGAGTGGTCATGTCGAACCGGAACGAGCCGGTGTCGGTGGCGAGCGCGATGTAGAGGCACTCGGCGATCTCCCGGTCCAGCGGCGCACCGAGCCGGTCGAGCAACTGCTCCACCACCACCGAGGTGGCCGCCGCGTCCGGGTCGACCAGGTTGATCCTGCCGAACCGGGTGTTCGACGCGTGATGGTCGAGGACCAGGGACGCACCGGCCCGGTCCAGCCGGTCCACGAGGTCACCGAGCCGGGAGACCGCCGCGATGTCGAAGCAGATGACCAGGTCCGGATCCGGGTACGCCTCGCTCGCCGGGACCAGCAGGTCGAGGCCGGGCATGGTCCGGAACGGTTCCGGCACCTCCGGCCGGCCCGGAAAGGTGGCCTGGAGCGGTCGTACGCCGAGCCGGCGCAACCCGAGCCCGAAGCCGAGCATGCTGCCCAGCGCGTCCCCGTCCGGGTTGACGTGGCAGATCAGCAGTACCCGGCCGTCGGTCGGCAGCTCGGTGACGGCTGCCAGCGCCGCCGCCCACTCCGTCTCGGTCGGCTGTGCCGCCGCCGCTGTGGCCACGTCGGCGAGCAGGGCTCCGCCGGTCACCGCCGGTCACCGGCACCATCGGCGGGCGGCGGGCCGCCGGCGGGGCCCCGGTCGCCGTCCACGGGCTCGTCGCCCTCTTCGGTCTCGTCGTCCTCGTCGACGCGGTACGGCTGTGCCTCACCCGCGTACTCCGCCTGGGCGGCCAGCCGCTGCACCTCCGCGTCCGCGTTGCGGGCCGCCGCCAGCAGGTCGTCGATGTGCTTGACCTGGTCCTGGACGTTGTCGAGGACAAACGCCAGGGTCGGCGAGTGACGCAGCCCCAGGGCCTTGCCCACGGTGCTGCGCAGCAGCCCCTTGGCGCTCTCCAGGGCGGCGGCGGTGGACGCCTGCTCGGCGGCGCCACCGAGCACGGTGTAGTAGACCGTCGCCTCCCGCAGGTCGGGGGTGATCCGCGCGTCGGTGATGGTGATCATGCCGAGTCGGGGATCCTTGATCTGGGTACGCACCACCGAAGCCACCAGCTCCCGCACACGCTCCGCGTGTCGGCGCACCTTGGCCGGGTCCGTCATCTCCACACCTCCACGGCGTCCTGCTCCCGGGCCGGACCGGCGGCGCGCCACGCGCCGCGGCCGGACCGGCCGACCTGGTGAACACTACCCGCGTAGCGGACGGCCGCGTCGCCGCCATCGGCATCCGCCGCCCCCGCCGGCGGACGTCCCGGGTACGACGGTTCAGTCATCTTCGCCGTGCAACCGCCGCCGTACGGAGAGCAACTCGATCTCCGGTCGCCCGGCGACCAGACGCTCGCAGGCGTCGAGCACCTCGCCGACGTGCTGCGCCTCGGAGGCGACCAGGGCGACCGCGATCTGCGCCCGGCCGTGCAGGTCGACATCGCCCACCTCCGCCGCGGAGACCTCGAACCGGCGCAGCGCGGCGACGATGGGACGGACGTAGGACCTCTTCGCCTTCAACGAGCGTGAGTCGCCGGGCAGGAGGACGTCGAAAACGGCGGTTCCGGTGTACACGGCGGGAAGAGTACGCCATCACCGCCCCTTGATCGTCACCTTTCCGTACGCCTCCGGTCGCGGCACCCGGTCCGGCCCGCAGACGCCGGTGGCCGGGACCCGAACGGGTCCCGGCCACCGATCTCGACCTCGATCAGGCGCGCGGCTTCTCGCGCATCTCGAACGTCTCGATGATGTCACCGACCTGGACGTTGTTGAAGTTGCTCAACGTCAGACCGCACTCGAAGCCCTCCCGGACCTCGGTGGCGTCATCCTTGAACCGCTTGAGCGAGCTGATCGTGAGGTTGTCGGCCACGACCGCCCCGTCGCGCAGCAGCCGCGCCTTGGCGTTGCGGCGGATGACACCCGACCGGACGATACAACCGGAGATGTTGCCGATCTTGGACGAGCGGAACACGTCGCGGATCTCCGCGCTGCCCAGCTCGACCTCCTCGAACTCCGGCTTGAGCAGGCCCTTGAGCGCCGCGTCGATCTCCTCGATGGCCTGGTAGATGACCGTGTAGTACCGGATCTCCACGCCCTCGCGGTCGGCGATCTCCCGGACCTTGTTGGAGGCCCGGACGTTGAACCCGATGATGGTCACCGCCTCGGACGAGGCACTGGCCAGCATCACGTCGCTCTCGGTGATCGCACCGACGCCCCGGTGGATGATCCGCAGTTGGACCTCCTCCGGAATGTCGAGCTTGAACAGCGCGTCCTCCAGGGCCTCCACCGAACCGGAGCCGTCGCCCTTGAGCACCAGGTTGAGCGAGGTCCGCTCGCCCTCCTTGAGCTGCTCCATGATCGTCTCGAGGCTGGGCCGCCGGTGGGAGTTGGCGAAGCTCGCCGCCCGCCGCCGTGCCTGCCGCTGCTCGGCGATCTGCCGCACCGTGCGGTCGTCCTCGGCGGCCAGGAAGGTGTCACCCGCTCCCGGCACCGCGGTCAGACCGAGCACCATGACCGGACGTGCCGGACCGGCCTCGGAGACCGGCTTGCCGTTCTCGTCCAGCATGGCCCGGACCCGGCCGTGGGCCCCACCGGCGACGATCGAGTCGCCGGCCCGCAGGGTGCCCTTCTGCACCAGCACCGTGGCCACCGCACCGCGACCCTTGTCCAGGTGCGCCTCGATCGCCACACCCTGTGCCGGCCCGTCGATCGGAGCGGTCAGCTCCAGCGACGCGTCGGCGGTGAGCAGGACCGCCTCGAGCAGGTCCTCGATGCCGATACCGGGCTTGGCCGCCACGTTGACGAACATGGTGTCGCCGCCGTACTCCTCGGCGACCAGACCGTATTCGGTCAGCTGCTGGCGAACCTTGTCCGGGTTGGCCTCGGGCTTGTCGATCTTGTTGACCGCCACCACGATCGGTACGTCGGCCGCCTTGGCGTGGTTGAGCGCCTCGATCGTCTGCGGCATGACGCCGTCGTCGGCCGCGACCACCAGCACCACGATGTCCGTGACCTGGGCACCACGGGCACGCATGGCGGTGAACGCCTCGTGACCCGGGGTGTCGATGACGGTCAGCGCCCGCTCGATCCCGTCGTGCTGGACGTGCACCTGGTAGGCACCGATGTGCTGGGTGATGCCACCGGCCTCGCCCTCGACCACGTTCGCCTTACGGATCGCGTCGAGCAGCTTGGTCTTACCGTGGTCGACGTGACCCATCACGGTCACCACCGGCGGACGGCTCACCAGCCGGTCCGAGGCGACCTCGGCGTCCAGATCGATGTTGAACTGGGCCAGCAGCTCACGGTCCTCGTCCTCGGGGCTGACGATCTGGATGTCGAAGCCGAGGTGCTCACCGAGAATCTGCAGGGTGTCGTCGGAGCACGACTGGGTCGCCGTGACCATTTCGCCCAGGTTGAACATCTCCTGGACCAGCGAACCGGGGTTCGCGTTGATCTTGTCCGCGAAGTCCGACAGCGACGCACCACGCGGCAGCCGGATGACCTGGCCCTGACCGCGCGGAGCGCCCGAGCTCATGGTCGGCGCGGACAGGTTGTCGAACTCCTGTCTGCGCTGCTTCTTGGACTTGCGTCCCCGGGTCGGGCGACCACCCGGACGCCCGAAGGCACCCGCGGCACCGCCACCACGACCGCGGCCGCCACCACCGGGACGCCCCGCGCCACCGGCCGGTGCGCCACCGCCACCGGGACCACCCCGGAAGCCGCCGCCGGCTCCACCGCCGCCGCCCCCACCGGGACCGCCACGGAAGCCACCGCCACCGCCGCCGCCCCCACCGGGACCGCCACGGAAGCCACCGCCACCGCCGCCGCCCCCACCGGGACCGCCACGGAAGCCACCGCCACCGCCGCCGGGACGGCCTGCGCCGCCGCCGGGACCACCGGGACGACCGGGGCCGCCACCGGGACGACCGGGCCGCTGCGTCGGCATGGACGCCGGGCTGGGCCGCGGCGGCATCGAGGCCGGGCTGGGCCGCGGCGGCATGTTCGCCGGGTTGGGCCGAGGCCCACCGGACGCGGCCGGACGCTGCCCACCCGGCGTGATGCCGAACGGGTTGTTGCCGCCGCTGCGCGCCGGCGGACGGGCACCGGGCCGGCCGGGGCCGGGGGTCGGTGCACCGGGCGGCGTCGGCCGCGCCCCAGCCGGGGAAGAACCCGGCCGCGGCGGAACGGCGCCCGGTCCCGGCTTCGGCCGGGACGTGCCGGTACCACCGTCGGCCGGACGCTCCGGCCGGGCGGTGTCACCACGCTGCTGTTGCTGCTGCCGAGCCGCCTGGGCGGCTTTGACGGTCGCCTCCTGCTCGGCCTTGAGGGCCGCCGCGCGCGCCTCGGCGGCGGCGACCTCGATGTCGTGCGCGCTCGCCGGCTTGGCGACCGGGGCTGCCGGCTGCGGGGGACCCGGAACGGGACCCTTGGGTTTCGCCGGCGGCACCATCCGGCGCGGCGGCGCCGGCTTGGCGGAGATCCTGGGTTCGCCGGCGCCCGGGGTCGGGGGCGCCTTCGGCGTCGGCGGGGCCGGCGTGGCCGTAGGGGCCGCCGACTCCTGGGACGCGACGAAGGCGCCGCGCAGCCGACGGGCCACCGGGGCCTCGACGGTGCTCGACGCGGACTTGACGAACTCGCCCATCTCCTTCAACTTGGCGAGAACGGTCTTGCTTTCGACCCCGAGCTCCTTAGCCAGCTCGTGTACGCGGGCCTTGCCTGCCACTGCACTCCTCACTCCGAGGTCGTGCGGGCAGCACCCGCAGCGACCTCACTCGTGCACTTGAAGCCTGGTCATTTCTGGGACTTCATCGTGTGCTCATGTCGGTCGTCCTACCTTGCTTGCGGTCCGTTGCGTCGATCCCGCCCGGTCGGGTGACCGGTCGGGGTGTGTCAACGCCGTGGAGATGCTCGGCCAACTCACTTGCGTCTGGTACGCCAGCGATACGCAGTGCCCGCCCGAAGGCGCGACGCCGCAGTGCCAGCGTCAGGCAAGCCGGGTCAGGATGCAGATGTGCTCCCCGCCCCGGTAGCCTACGGGCCGGATCGGGTCGGAGACTGTGATCAGTCTCATCGCCGACCGCGACGATCCGCAGCAGCTGGCCGGCAGGCGCCCGTTTCCGGCAACCCACACAGGTGCGTTCCGGCCACGCGCGTCGTACCACTGAGAAAGTCTACCCCTACCCGGCCGAGATCGCTCCGTCCGCCTCCGCCCGGTGATCAGCACCGCCCTGTCGACCGGCCGGCGCCGGGCTCGGCACCTGCTCGTTGTCGGGACGGATGTCGATGCGCCAACCGGTGAGACGGGCAGCAAGTCGGGCATTCTGCCCTTCCCGCCCGATAGCCAGCGAAAGCTGGAAATCGGGTACGGTCACCCGCGCGGTCCGGGTCGCCGCGTCCACGACCTCGACCCTGAGCGCCTTGGCCGGAGAGAGTGCGTTGCCGACAAACGCCGCCGGGTCGTCCGACCAGTCGATGATGTCGATCTTCTCACCGTGCAGTTCGCTCATCACCGCACGCACCCGCTGCCCCATCGGGCCGATGCAGGCGCCCTTGGCGTTCACCCCGGGCACCGTGGACCGGACCGCGATCTTGGTACGGTGGCCGGCCTCCCGGGCGATCGCCGCGATCTCCACCGTGCCGTCGGCGATCTCCGGCACCTCCAGCGCGAAGAGCTTCTTCACCAGGTTCGGGTGGGAACGGGAGAGGGTGATCTGCGGGCCCCGGAACGTCTTGACCACGTGCACCACCACGCACCGCAGGCGCTGGCCGTGCTCGTACAGCTCACCGGGGACCTGCTCGGCCTGCGGCAGCACCGCCTCGACCTTGCCCAGGTCGACCGAGACGATGCCCTTCTCGGCCCGCGCCTCGTGCGCCTGCACGATGCCGGTGACCAGGTCACCGTCCCGGCCCGCGTACTCGCCGAAGTGCACCTCGTCGGTGGCCTCGCGGAGTCGCTGCAAAATCACCTGCTTGGCGGTCATCGCGGCGATCCGCCCGAAGTCGTGCGGAGTGTCGTCGACCTCCCGGACCACGATGCCCTCGTCGTCCAGTTCCTGGGCGTAGACGGAGGCCGCGCCGGTCTTTCGGTCGATCTCGACCCGGGCGTGTGCCTGGGCCCCCTCGGTGTGCCGGTACGCGGTCAGCAACGCGGTCTCGATCGCCGCGAGGATCGTGTCGAACGGGATCTCCCGCTCGCGTTCCAGGGCGCGCAACGCCGCGAGGTCGATGTTCACCGTTCCTCGCCCTCCACATCTTCGTCGTCGTCGCCGTAATCGACGTCTTCGTCATCGTCGCCGTCGTCGATCAGATCGTCGTCCGCGATCTCGTCGAGTCGGTTGAATTCCACCTGGACCCGGCCCGGGCCGAGATCCGGGTACGTCCACTCGGCCTGGCCGTCGTCGGTCCGCAGCACCACCCGGTGCTCGTCCGCCTCGACCACCCGCCCGGTCAGCTGTCGGGCCCGCCGCTCGGTCCCCCCGGTCCCGCCGTCGTCGGCCGCGCCGGACGGGTTCACCGTCACCTTGACCAGACGTCCGACGTTGCGCCGCCAGTGCCGGGGCAGGGTCAGCGGCCGGTCGACGCCGGGCGAGCTCACCTCGAGTTGGTACTCGCCGGCGACCAGGTCACCGCCGCTCTCCTCCGCCTGGTCGAGCGCCTTGGACAGTGCCCGGGAGACATCCGCCACCGCGTCCAGGTCGACTCCGCCGTCCTGGCCGACAACCACCCGGACCACGTACCGGCGCCCGGCACGGGACACCGACAGGTCCTCCAGGTCGTAGCCGGCGGCGGAGACCACCGGTTCGATCACGGCGCGGAGCCGGAGCCGGCGGGCGGACGCGTCGTCACGGGGGCGCCCTGGAGCGCGCTGGCCCGTCCTCGGCCGGCCTGAGACACGGCCACGCTGCGTCATCTCCGCCCCCCTCTCACGATCACCGGCCACGTTCCGGTAGCCATACCAGCGTGCCACCGGACGGAAGCGTCCGGCGGCTGCGCAGAGCGTAACGCGCTGGCCCGCCCGGGGCCCGGTCGGCGCACCGACGACCGACTTCGGCCACCGGCGGACCGCCGGTACCCCGGCCGGGCCGGCCCCGGACGACATGGGCAGTACCGGACGGGCCGGGACGGACCATGGCGGTGCCGACCCCGTGGTCCGCACGGATGGTGTTGACTGGGCCGCGTGCGGAGCCGAGACACGAACCACGGAAACGGCGTGCCGGGGCGGTCCCGACGCGAGGTACTGCGGACGAGCGCCCTGGTGGCACTGGTCGGCGCCACCGGCGGGCTGACCGGCTGCGGGCTCTTCGAGGGTGAGCCCGACCGACCACCCGCCGCCGACCCGCTCGCGCCGCTGATGGCCGGTGCACTGGATCTCGCCGCCCGCTACGAGGCCGCGATCGCCGCCTTCCCCGCACTGACCGATCGACTGCGCCCGATCGCCGAGGCACACCGGGCACACGCCGCCGAACTGGCCCGGGTGACCGGTGCCACCCTGCCGACCGCCACCGCCGCCGCCTCGCCGGCGGCCGTCGGCGGCACCGGGAACAACGACGACGAAGTGCGGCGCGACCTGCGCAAGGCCGAGCAGGAGGGTCGGGACGCGGCGAAGAAGGCCTGCGCCGAGGCACCGGCGAACCGCGCCGCGCTGGTCGGTTCGATCGCCGCCGCCCGGGCCACCCACCTGGAGGTGGTCCGGTGACCGCAGACACCAGCCAGCCGGGAGGGACGGCCTGATGGCGGAGGAGTTGGCGGCGGCACTCGCCGCCGAACACGCGGCGGTCTACGCGTACGGACCCATCGGGGTACGCCTCAAGGGCGATGCGGTCGACCAGGCCCGGGACGCCGAGGCGGCGCACCGGAGTCGACGCGACAGCCTGGTTCTGCTGCTCAGCGCGAAGGGCGGCGAGGTGCCGCAGGCCGCGGCCGCGTACGCGCTGCCGTTCCCGGTCACCGACGAGGCGAGTGCGCTCCGGCTGGCGGTGGAGATCGAGGAGCGGACCGCGGCGGTCTGGCGGGCCGCGCTGTCGGCCACCGAGGGGGCGGAACGGAACCGCGCGCTGGACGGGCTGACCGATGCGGCGGTCCGCGCCACCCGCTGGCGTCGGCGGGCCGGGGTCACCCCGGTCACCGTGCCGTTCCCGGGACGCGCCACCTGACCGGAACGTCCCACCCGCCGTGTTCACCGGACGGCCGGGCGGGGCGCTCGGCCGGGGGCGGCGGCGCGGCCGGTTCACCGAGGCCGGGGCGGGCCACCGAATGGTCGGATCGACCCGCTACCGGGGGCCGGAAGTGAGCCGGCACACTGTGACGATGCCCGCCCTGGAAAGACCGGTCCCCGCGCTCGGCCGCCTCGTCCGCCGGATCGGACACAGCCGCTGGTTCGCGGCCTGCACCCCGCTCGTGGTTCCGGCCGACCGGCTCGTCGCCCGGCTGACCCGGGGGCGGGTGATCGCCCTCGGCATGGTTCCGTCGTTGCTGCTCACCACCACCGGACGGCGGTCCGGGCAGCCGCGCAGCACCCCGCTGCTCGCGGTACCGGACGGTGACGGGTACGTCGTCGTCGGCTCGAACTGGGGCCGGTCGGAGCACCCGGCGTGGACGCTGAACCTGCTCGCCCACCCGGCCGCCACGGTGACCGTCGGCGGTCGGGAGATCCCCGTCCAGGGGCGTCTGGCCGAGGGCGCGGAACGGGACCGGCTGTGGCGACTGTTGGTCGCCGAGTGGCCGGCGTACCAGACGTACGTGAACCGGGCCGGTGGTCGCGAGCTGCGGGTCTTCCGGCTCGAACCGCGACAGCGGGTGGAGCCGGGATGACACCGCCCGGGTCCCACCTCACCCGCTCCTGACGCCGCCGACCGCTCGCGCCCGACCGAGACGTCGTGCCGGCCGGGCACCTGTCCCGGCCTAGCACTACTGGTGCCAGCCGAGCACTCGCTCCCGGACGAGCGGTCGCGCGGGTCGGGGCCGCTCGGCGGGCGGGCTCACACGACGCCGACGCCGATCAGCCGTCCGACCAGGTACGTCACCGCGGTCGCCGCGGCGCCGAGCAACAGCTGCCGTGCGCCACTGACCCACCACCTGCGGTTGGTGAACCGGGCGACGGCAGCACCGGCGACGAAGAGGCCGAGACCGCCCACCCCGAGCGCCAACCACAGGCTGTCGAAGCCGAGCAGGTAGGTGATCAGCGGGATCGCCGCCCCGACCGAGAAGCAGACGAAGGACGAGAAGGCGGCGGTCCACGGGCTGGGCCGGTCGTCGGCGTCGACGCCGAGTTCCTCCCGGACGTGCACCCGCAACGCCTCCTCCGGGTTGCGTCGCAGCGCGTCCGCCACCTGCTCGGCGAGATCGCGGGGAAGTCCGCGCTCCACCCACACGTCGGCCAGTTCGCGGGCCTCCCCGGCCGGGTTGCGCTCCAGTTCCCGACGTTCCTTGTCGACCTCGGCCGCGACCTGCTCGTTCTGCGACTGCACGCTGGTGTACTCGCCGAGGCCCATCGAGATCGCCCCGGCGACCAGGCCGGCGAAGCCGGTCAGCACGATGTTGCGGGGTGCCACGCCGCCGCCGCCCACCCCGGCGATCAGCGCGATGTTGGTGACCAGTCCGTCCATGGCGCCGAAGACGGCGGGACGCAGCCAGCCGCCGGAGACGTCGGCGTGGTGGTGTTCGCTGATCGGGGTCGTGGCGTCGGTCACGGCAGTGTGAGGATCTCGTGCCCGTCCTCGGTCACCACGATGGTGTGTTCGAACTGGGCCGTCCAGCGCCGGTCCCTGGTCACCACGGTCCAGCCGTCGGCCCAGACGTCGTACTCGTGGGTGCCGAGTGTGATCATCGGCTCGATGGTGAAGGTCATTCCCGGCTCCATCACGTCGGTCGGCCGGGGGCTGTCGTAGTGCGGGATGTAGAGGCCGCTGTGGAAGGCCTCGCCGATGCCGTGCCCGGTGAAGTCGCGGACCACGCCGTAGCCGAACCGCTTGGCGTACGACTCGATCACCCGGCCGATCACGTTGATCTGGCGACCGGGGGCGACCGCGCGGATGCCGCGCATCATCGCCTCGTGGGTCCGCTCCACCAGCAACCGGGCCTCCTCGTCGACCTCCCCGACGCAGAAGGTGGCGTCGGTGTCCCCGTGCACCCCGTCGAGGTACGCGGTCACGTCGACGTTGATGATGTCGCCGTCCATCAGCACCGTGGAGTCCGGGATGCCGTGGCAGATCACCTCGTTCAGGCTGGTGCAGCAGGACTTGGGGAAGCCCTTGTAGCCGAGCGTGGACGGGTAGGCGCCGTGGTCGACGAGGAACTCGTGCACCACCTTGTCGATCTCGTCGGTGGTGACGCCCGGCTTGCAGTACTCCCCGGCGAGCTGGGTTGCCTGGGCGGCGAGCCGGCCGGCGACCCGCATCTTCTCGATCGTCTCGGCGGACTGCACGTGTGAGCCTCGGTACTCCTTCGGCCGCTTCTTGCCGACGTACTCGGGGCGGACGATGTGCGGCGGCACCTGGCGCCACGGAGACTGGGTGCCGGGAGTCAACGGCGCGCGGACGGTCATGGCCTCAAGCCTATCGCCGCTGGCGGGGACGGCACGCGGTGGTGACCCGGGGCGGGTGACGGGCCGAGGCCGCCGTGCCGGCCGCCGCGGGATCACCGCGGGGTGACGTGGGCGCCGGTGATCCCCCCGTCGACCACGAGCTGGGCAGCGGTCATGAAGGAGGCGTCGTCGCTGGCCAGGAAGGCGATCGCGGCGGCGATCTCGGTCGGTTCGCCGAACCGCCCCATCGGCACGTGGGCCAAGCGCCGGGCCGCCCGTTCCGGGTCGGCGGCGGACGGTTCCGCCAGCGGTCCGGTGGCGACCGGCCCCGGGCGGACCGCGGTGACCCGGATGCCCTGCCGGGCGAACTCGACACCGAGTTCCCGGGTCAGCGCCAGCACCGCGTCCTCGCGGGCGGCGGAGGCGATCTGCGGGGTGGCCGCGTCCGCCGGCGCCAGGAACGGCGCGGTGTTGACGATCGAGCCGCCGCCCTGGCGCAGCATGTGCGGAATGACGTACCTGCAGCAGAGGTGGAGGCTGCCGGCGATGGCCTTGATCACCCGCTCCCGGGCGTCCGGGCCGGCGGTCCGGACCGGGTCGTCGCCCGGGGGCGAGATGCCGGCGTTGTTGACCGCGATGTCGATCCGCCCGTGCCGGGCCGCGACCCCGTCGAAGAGCTCGCGTACGGCGGCTTCGTCGGCCACGTCGCACTCGACGAAGTCCCCGTCCACCTCCCAGGCAGCGGCCCGCCCCGGCCCGGCATCGATGTCGACGCAGACCACCCTGGCCCCCTCGGCGGCGAGTCGACGTACCGTCGCCAGGCCGATGCCGCTGCCGGCGCCGGTCACCACCGACACCCGCCCGGCCAGTCGATCACCCATCGCCACCGCAGCCACCCCTTTCGATCTCCGCCTGCTGCCGGCATCCTCTCTGACGTACCGGGTGGCGGTCGAGGGGTTCCGTCGATCCAGGCTGCTGGCACCGCCGCTCCCGGCAGGTCAGCCGGATCTGGTGGGTCAGCCGGATCGGCCGACGGTGGCGGGCCAGCCGGAGTCGACCGTCGGTTCCGGAGCACTGGCGGGAGCAGGGCTAATTGCCTTGCCGCCCAGGCCGGCACACCGCATGCTCGTAGGCGTGACAGGGCGGGATTTCCACACCGCGCGCCGTGACCGACGACGGCGTGCGGGGTCCGGCACCTGACCGGATCCTCCCGCGTCGACGGGCGCGTACGGACCGGTGAGGCGCCGGCTCCGGGCCCGGTAACGGGCCCTGGCCGGGTCCTCGGACGACCCGGCCGTTGCGGCGGCGCGGAGCGCGGTCACCTCTCTCTCCCCGGTACGGGACCAACCGTGCCAACGCCCGCCCCGCGCCGCCGCACACCCCCGCCGGTGACCCGGAGGCACCCGGTCAGACGTCGACGACCAGGCCCGACTCGGCGACCTCGACCGGTCCGGTGAACCCCGCCCCCGCCGCGGTGACGAAGGCGGCCGGTTCGACCCGTGGCCACAGGTGGGTCAACAGGACCCGGGCCGCGCCGGCCTCGGCGGCGTACCGGCCGACCTCGGCGGCGGTGGAGAGGTTGCCGGCGTACCGGGCCGGCAGTTCGTCGGCGAAGGTGGCCTCGGCGAGCAGCAGGTCGGCCTCGCGGGCCAACTCCACCAGGTGCGGGCTCGGGCCGGTGTCCCCGGTGTACGCGAACATCCGCCCACCGGCCGTGAGCCGTACGCCGGCGTTCGGCAACCAGTGCGGCAGTCCCCAGGTGGCGGCCCGGAACGGACCGATCTCGAACTCCGCCCCGGGCTCGAACTCCCGCAGGTCGTAACTCGCGTCGATCAGCCCCGGCTCGTCGATCGCCAGCAGCCGGTCCAGGCTGCCCCGGGGCGTGAAGACCGGGAGGGCCGGGGCGTCTGGGTCGGTCAACGCGCGGATGCGCAGCAGCGGTTGCAGGTCGGCGCAGTGGTCCGGGTGGCCGTGGCTGACGTACACGGCGTCGACGTCGTGCGCCGACGTTCCGGCGAGCAGTCGGGGCAGCACGGCGTAGCCGGGGTCGACCAGCAGGTGGAACCCGTCCCGCTCGACCAGGTAGCCGCTGCACGCGGCGTCGACCGTCGGATAGGCGGCGTGGCCACCGAGGATGGTGATCCGCACCGGACAACTCTATGTCACCACGGCCTGCCTGGCCGGTGCATGCCAACTCGGCGAAGTCGACCCGACGGGGGTGGAAGCTTCTGCCCGTAGTGTGGACGGTCCGGGGCGGGCGGAGGAGGAACGGGTGGGGATTTCGAAGGTCGCGGTCGATCCGGCGATCGCCGGGAGACTCGGTCCTGACGAACTCGCGGCGCTGAAGGTCAACCTCTGGCCGCTGGACTGCCAGACCTGCGGAGGACGGCTCCGCCGGTGGGACACACCCGCACTCGTGGTCAGGGCGGACGGTGACCTGGCGGACGCCTCACTGCACCACCGGCGCTGCCACGCCTCCGGCTGGTTCGACCGGGAGACGGTGCCGGCGACCCAGCGACCGCACCTCACCTGGCGGGCGGGCACCTGCGTCCTGCCGAGCAGCGGGCTGCCGATGTTCCTGGTCAACCCGTCGTACGAGGCGGCGCTGCTGCGTCACGTGGATGGCAGGTGGCGGGTGTGGACGGTGGAGCACTTCGTCGACCTGGGGTTCTCCCTGGAGATGGCATCCGAGCGGGCCGAGCCGATCCCGATCCTCGCCGCCGAACTCGACCGGGACCGGATCTCCGTCGAGGTACGGATCGGCGGGGTCGTTCGGCATGCCTGGCGCGACCTGCCCATCTCCCCCGCGACGTTCAACAGGGTCTCGGCGTCCTACCAGATCATGGTCGGGGTGACCACCCTCGCCGACGTCCACCGCCCACTCACCGAGGAGCAGATCTCGGGACTGATGCGATACCAGCGGATGGCTCTCGGTTCGGCCCGGATCACCTCCTTCGCCGGTCCGGCGCAACCGCTACGGGCCAGCGACTTCGACCCGGACATCCGCGCCGAGACCACCGCCCTGACCTTCGAACTGGTCCGACGTCTCCTGGGGGTCCCGGTCACCGACACGCACCTCGACGTGTCGATCCGGCTCTTCAACGGTGACGACAGAGCGGTGCTGGCGCTGGACGCTCCCGACCGGATCCTGGCGGTGCTCCCGGTCGTTCTGCTCTACGCGTGCCGTTCGCACGGCGGCTCGGGGCAACCGGGCGTGCAGCGCGGGGTGCATGTCATGACACCGGATGCCTTCAGCGCCGACGAGTACCTGGGCATGATCACGCCGATCGCCGAACAGTTCGACCGCACGGTCGGGCGACTCGGCGCCGCGCCGTCGTCACCGCAGGGCGCCGAGGCGTACCTGGCCGACGTCGTCGTCGGCACCAGTCGGGAGTTCCTCACCGCCCACCGGTACCACCTGGACGCCGGCCCGGAGTGGGGCCTGCACGCCGGCCGGGGTGAGGTGGCCGTCATCACCGGCGACGACCCGCTACAGGTGATGTCCGCCGACTTCGTCCGGCACTATCCGAGGCTGACCGCCGGCTGATCCCCGCCCGTCCGTCGGTGGGGACGGCCGGCCGACCGGTTCAGGTGACGACCAGGCCGACCAGCCAGATGCCGGTGACGATCAGCGCCGCCGCCAGCTCGACGAGCAGGGCGAGCCCGACCGCCTGCAGGGCGTGCTTGGTCGACGGCCAGGCCAGTCGCGGCTCCCGGAGTCGGGCCAGCTCGGCGAGCCAGAGCCCGAGCACGAACCCGAGGATCAGGCCGATCACCGGTACGACGAAGAAGCCGACGATGCCGAGCACGCCGCCGGCGAGCAGCGACAGGTTCGACACCCCGCCCCGCTTCAGGTTGCGTCCCGGCCAGAGGTACTTGACCAGGCTGCCCAGCAGGGTGACCAGTGTCGCCAGCGCCAGTACGATCCACGGCCCGACGCCCTCGCCGTCGCCGAAGATCGACCACACCAGTACGCCGAGCCAGCACAGGATCAACCCGGGCACGATCGGCACGATCACCCCGATGACGCCGACCAGGATGGTCACGCCGCAGAGGATGGTCACGATTCCTTCGGTGTCCGTCATGTCCACACCGTCCAGCGTGCCCTATCGGGTCACGTCCCCGCGCCGTCGGGCGGCCCGTTCGGCGAGTCGGGCGGTGATGCCGTCCTCCGCGCCGGGCGCGCCGAAGTAGCGGCCCTGGGCGGCGTCGCAGCCCAGGGCGGTGAGCTGGTCGGCCTGCCCGGGCGTCTCCACCGCCTCGGCGGTCACCGACAGGCCGAGCGCGTGCGCGAGCCGGACCAGCGCGTCGACGATCCGGCCGTCGACCAGACCCTGCCGGTCGCTGGACCGGATCCCCTCGACGAACGGACCGGCGAGTTTGAGTCCGTGGATCGGCAGCCGACGCAGGTAGGCCAGATTGGAGTAGCCGGTTCCGAAGTCGTCGATCGCCAGTCGTACGCCGAGCGCGGCCAGCCGGCGCAGCGCGGGCAGCGGCTCGCCGGCGGTGGCCATCAGCGCGCTCTCGGTCAGTTCGAGTTGCAGCAGTTCGGCCGGCAGACCGGTCTGTCGCAGCACCTCGGACACGGTGCCGACGATGCCGGGGTCCCGGGCCTGCCGGGCGGCCAGGTTGACGCTGATCACCAGCCGGGCGTCGGGGAAGTCCCGGAGCCAGCGGGCGGCGGCCTCGCAGGCCCGGAGCAGTACCCAGTGGCCGAGCGGAACGATCAGTCCGGTCTCCTCGGCGAGGCCGATGAACTCGTCCGGGCCGACCAGACCCCGTTCCGGGTGCTGCCACCGGACGAGTGCCTCGGCCGCGCAGATCGACCCGTCGGCGAGGTTCACGATCGGCTGGTAGTCCACAGTGAACTCGCCGCGTTCCAGACCCACCGACATCCCGGCGACCAGGTCCTCGTTGGCCTGTTCCCGGGCCCGACGGTCCGGGTCGTAGCAGGCCACCCGGCCGCGCCCCTCGGCCTTGGCCCAGTAGAGGGTGACGTCGGCGGCCTTCATCAGGTCCGCGACGCCGGTCTCGCCGACCGGACCCGAGACGACGCCGACGCTCGCCGAGACCGACACGTGGCGGTCACCGATCCGCACCGGTTCGGCGACCGCCGCCAGCGCCGTCTCCGCCACCAGTGTGACGTCCCGGCACGCGGCGTCCTGGTCGAGCAGGATCACGAACTCGTCGCCCCCCATCCGGGCGACCAGGTGCCCCTGCCCGGCGACACGGTCGGCGAGCCGGCCGGCGACCGCCACCAGCAGTTGGTCGCCGAGATCGTGCCCGAGGTTGTCGTTGATCGCCTTGAAGCCGTCGAGGTCCAGGAAGCAGACGCCGACCTGGTCGGTCGGCCGGGCGGTGGCGAAGACCTCGCCTAGCCGGTCGAAGAACAGCGCCCGGTTCGGCAGCCCGGTCAACGGGTCGTGGGAGGCCTGGTGGCCGAGCCGTTGCTGCAGTTCGCGGCGTTCGGTGATGTCCTGCACCATGGCGACGGTGAACCGGGGGCGACCGTCGTCGTGGCGGATCAGCGAGACCGCGAGATCGGTCCAGACCACGCTGCCGTCCTTGCGGTGGTAGCGCTTCTCCAGCCGTATGCTGTCCCGCCGGCCTCCGATCAGTTCCTGGTACAGCTCCCACATCCCGGCCGCGTCGTCCGGATGGAACAGCGTGGCGACGTTGATCTGCCGAAGTTCGGTCACCGAGTAGCCGAGCAGGTCGGCGAAGGCCCGGTTGACGTCGATGATCTGCCCGTCGAGGTCGGCGATGCCGATCCCGGTCGCCGCACCGGCGAAGACGGCCCGGAACCGGGCCTCGCTGTCCCGTAGCGCCTGCTCGACCCGGTCCCGGGCGACCCAGGCGGCCCCGGCGATCCGCTCCTGCTGGCTGAAGGTCCGCTCCCGCAGGGCCCGGGCGAAACCCGCCGCCAGCGCGCCCTGCAGCGCCGGGATCCGGCGCGCCGCGACCGGCTCGGGGCAGGTCGGCAGTACCAGGTCCCGGAATCCGTCGCCGAGCGCGCGCAGTGACCAGTCGAGGATGCCCGGATCGGTGAGATGCGCGTCGACCAGGGCGCGCCCCACGTCGTACCCGGGCTGGGCGGCGAACGGTTCGGCGAGCACCGCCTGGGCGAGTCGGACGGTGTGCACGAGGAGCAGCCGCTCGCTCTCGGCCGCACTGGTCGGCACGAAGCCGAGCCGGGCCGCCTCCTGGGCCCACTGTCGCGCGTACCGCCGGGCGCCGGTGCGGCAGAACGCCTCGGTGCAGACCTCGACCGGGCTGTCCGCGTCCGGGCCGTCCTCCGGCTCCCCGGACACCTCGACACCGGCCGACGGCGGGCCGGTCACCTCGACACCGGCCGACGGCGGGCGGTCCGCGTCCGTGCCGGCGCGCGGCGGGCTGGAGGTGGACATGCTCAGCCCGCGCGGCCGTCGTTCCGGCCCACCCCACCGAACGCGCCGAGGCGCTCCGGATCGGCCGGCACCTCGGACGGGCTGTCGGGCCGCCACAGCGGCATGTGCACCAGCCCCGGCTCGACGAGGGTGAAGTCGCCGAAGAAGGCGGTGATCTCGGCCCGGGAGCGGAGCGTGATCTCGGTCGACGTCCGTGCCGAGAGCCGTTGCGCGTCGAGCATCTCCGGCGGCTGGTCCTCGTGGGTGGAGTGCGAGATGAGCAGGTAGCTGCCGGGCACCGTGGCGGCCCGCAGGGTGGCCAGGATCTCCGCCGGACGGTCGGCGTCCGGGATGAAGTGGACCACCCCGGCGAGCAGGACCGCGACCGGCCGACCAAGATCGATCACGCCGGACGCGACCGCCTCGGCGAGGATCCGTTCCGGCTCCCGCAGGTCGGCGTGGATGACCGTGGTGTACGGGTTGCCGGCCAGGATCGACCGGCTGTGCGCCACCGCGACGGGGTCGATGTCGACGTACCCGATCCGGGCCTCGGGATTTGCCGCCTGGGCGACCTCGTGCACGTTGCCGACGGTCGGGATGCCGGAGCCGATGTCGAGGAACTGGTCGATCCCCTCGGCCACCAGCATCCGCACCGCACGCCGTAGGAACGCCCGGCCGGCCCGCATGGTCTCGGCCAGGTTCGGCGTCATGCCGGCGATCTGCTCGGCGAGGCGCCGGTCGATCTCGAAGTTGTGCGCTCCGCCGAGGAAGTAGTCGTAGACCCGGGCGGCGCTGGGCCGGCTCAGGTCGATCTCCGCGGGTAGCCCGTCCGGCAGTCGCATATCCGCCTCAGCTCGTCACTCCGGCCCGTGGCCACTGGTCGGCACCACCACCTACGCGCGGGTGGCGCCGCCGACTCCACGCGCGGGTCGTGGTGATCGATGCACACTTTAGGGCCTGACCATCCGATCTTCTACCGGCCGTTTCGGCGCAGGATAGGTTTGGCCGCATGGGGTGGGTACAGGTCCGCCGGAAGGCCGGCGGAGCGGGGCCCGCCGTACCGCACCGGGAACGCGTCGTCCGGGCGACCGCCGCGTTCGCCGCGGCCGCCTGCACGATCGCCGGTACGGTCGCCGTGGTGCTCGCCGTCCGGGCCGGCCCCGGTCCGGGATTCGGCGGGTACGTCAGCGAGGCCGGCACCGGGACCGCCGGCGAGGCGCTGGTCTACCGGTCCGGGGTCTTCGGGGTCGCCGCCGGCCTGGTGCTGCTCGCCGGGGCGCTGCCGTCGACGGCGCGGATCGCGGCGGCACTGCTCGGCACCAGCGCCGCCGGTACCGTCGTCTCCGGGGCGGTGCCCTGCACCGACGGGTGTCCGCTGCCGCCGTACGAGTCGGTCGGGTTGGCCGACCTGGTGCACGGCGGCGCGAGCATCGGGGCGGTCGCCGCCGCCGTCTTCGCCATGCTGGCCCTCTGCTGGTCGCCCGGCGTCTCCCGGGCGGTACGCCGGTTCGCCGCGGTCGCCGCCGTGGTGTCGCTGCCGCTGTCGGCGACGATCGGGCTGGGCATGCTCGTCGTCGGTCGCGGCCTGCTGGTCGGGGTGGTGGAGCGGCTGCTGCTCGGCGTCGGTGTGCTCTGGCTCGGCGTGACGGCGCTGCGGGTCGGCGTCGAGCACCGGGGGGGGGCGGACCGGTCGGCCCGCCACGACCACCCCCGTGTCCGGTAGGGCGTGCTGGGCGGACAGCCCGGGTCAGGAGGTCGGACATTCAGTTCCGGTCGTCCGCGGGCGGCCGACCTGCCCGGATCGTCCGCCCACGGAGGCGCCGTCACCGGCATCCGCGGGCAGCGGCGGAGGGGGCGGAGGTGACGACGGCGGGATCGAACAGCCACTGTAAGGAGCGTCACGAAAACCCTCCCTTTCACTTCGGAGTTCGGGACCGTATAGTCATCCGGCGATGGGTAATCTCTGGTGTCTGACCGCTCGCCTGTATGTCGATCTGCGACTACAGGCCAGCGCCGGCTGTCGCGGCTGACCGCGCCCCCTGCACCACGCACCACGCCAGACCGTCACACCGCCACTGCGGAACCCACCTCCCGGCCACCCCCTCGGACCACCGGTCTCCGGCCACCCGCGACCCGTACCCACCACGTCGCGCGGACGCCTACCGACCCGGTCCGACCGGCCGGACCGAATCCCTTGGGACCTCTCCATGCTTACTGCGCTACGTAAGATTCCCTTCTCCGTACAGATCCTGCTCGGCCTGGTGCTCGGCATCGCCCTGGGCTACCTGGCCCGCGCCGGCGACGTCTCCTGGCTCGGCACCACCCTCAACACCATCGGCAGCCTCTTCGTGCAGCTGCTCCGGGTCGCCGTACCGCCGCTGGTCTTCACCGCGATCGTGGTCAGCGTGGTCAGCCTGCGCGGGGTGGCCAACGCCGCCCGGTTGGCGCTGAAGACGCTGCTCTGGTTCGCCATCACCGCGCTGATCTCGGTCGGCGTCGGAATCGGGCTCGGCCTGCTGACCAACCCGGGTCGGGGCGTCACCCTCGACCTCGGCGCCGCCAAGGAGCCGCAGCGGACCGGCTCGTGGACCGACTTCCTCACCGGACTCGTACCGACGAACGTCTTCGGCGCGTTCACCGAGAACAACGTCCTGCAGATCGTCTTCCTCGCCGTGGTCGCCGGCATCGCCGCGCTGCTGGTCGGCGCCGCCGCCGAGCCGTTCGTCGAGCTGAACCGCTCCATCCTGGCGATCGTGCAGAAGGCACTGTGGTGGCTGATCCGGCTCGCCCCGCTCGGCACCCTCGGCCTGATCGGCCACGCCGTCGAGGCGTACGGCTGGGACCTGCTGGCGCCGCTGGCCAAGTTCACCACCGCGGTCTACGTCGGCTGCGCGATCGTGCTCCTGGTGGTCTACCCGCTGGTGCTGGTCCTCGCCGGCAAACTCAACCCGCTGCGGTTCTACGCCGGCACCTGGCCGGCGATCGAACTCGCCTTCGTCTCGCGTTCGTCGATCGGCACCATGCCGGTGACCCAGCGGGCCGTGGAGCGGATCGGCGTCCCCCGCGAGTACGCCTCGTTCGCCGTCCCGTTCGGCGCCACCACCAAGATGGACGGTTGCGCCGCCATCTACCCGGCGCTGGCCGCGATCTTCGTCGCCCAGGTCTTCGGGGTGAGCCTCAGCCCCCTCGACTACCTGCTGATCGCGTTCGTCTCGGTGGTCGGCTCCGCCGCGACCGCCGGGCTGACCGGGGCCCTGGTGATGCTCACCCTGACCCTGAGCACCCTGGGGCTGCCGCTGGCCGGCGCCGGTCTGCTGCTCGCGATCGACCCGATCCTGGACATGATCCGCACCGCGACCAACGTGGCCGGTCAGGCCCTGGTCCCGACGGTGGTCGCCGCCCGGGAGGGCGTCCTGGACCGGGCCGCGTACGACGCGGCGGGCCGACGCGACCTGACCGAGGAGCCGCCGGCCGAGACCCCGGCCCGGCGGGACGACCCCGCGCCAGTCCCCGCCTGAGTGGTGAGGAGGGGGCCCTTCCTATCGTTTTCGGTATAGGAAGGGCCCCCTCCTCACACATCCGGGCGGTCCTCCCCCAGCCGAAGGAGATCCGAGATGACCGTGCTGTTCAGTCCGCTGACGCTGCGCGGCACGACCCTGCGGAACCGGATCGCGATGGCACCGATGTGCCAGTACTCGGCCGGCCCGGACGGACTGCCGACCGAGTGGCACCGGGTACACCTCGGTTCCCGTGCGGTCGGCGGGGTCGGCCTGGTGATCAGCGAGGCGACCGCGGTCGTACCGGAGGGTCGGATCAGCCCTCGGGACACCGGCCTCTGGTCGGACGCCCACGTCGACGCGTGGCGGCCGGTCACCGCGTTCGTCGCCGAGGCCGGCGCGCTGCCGGCGGTACAGCTCGCGCACGCCGGTTTCAAGGCGTCGACGTACTGGCCGTGGTCACCGGTGGCCGGCGGGGTGCCGGACGACGACGGAGGCTGGACGCCGGTCGGGCCGGGCGAGGTGCCGTTCCTGCCGACGTACCGGACACCGGCGGCGCTGGACGTCGCCGGCATCAACCGGGTGGTCGAGGCGTTCGCGCTCGCGGCGTCGCGGGCGCTGGCGGCGGGCTTCGGCGCGATCGAGGTGCACGCCGCGCACGGGTACCTGCTGCACGAGTTCCTCTCCCCGATCACCAACCACCGCACCGACGGGTACGGCGGGGACCGGGCCGGCCGGAGCCGGCTCGTCCTGGAGGTCACCCGGGCGGTCCGGGCTGCGGTCGGCGACGACGTACCGGTGCTGGTCCGGATCTCGGCCACCGACTGGGTGCCCGGCGGTTGGACGGTGCCGGACAGCGTGGCACTGGCCGGGGAGCTGGCCGCCGCCGGCGCCGACCTGATCGACTGCTCCTCCGGCGGCGCGGCCCCGAACGCCGAGGTCCCGGTCAAGCCCGGTTACCAGGTGCCGGCAGCCGCCGAGATCCGCCGCACGACCGGGGTGCCGACCGGCGCGGTGGGGCTGATCACCGAGCCGGACCATGCGGCGGCGATCGTCGCCGACGGCGAGGCCGACCTGGTGCTGCTCGGCCGGGAGCTGCTCCGCGACCCGTACTGGCCGCGCCGGGCGGCGGCGACGCTCGGCGTCCGCCTCGACCCGCCGGCCCAGTACCGGCGTGCCTGGTGAGGTTCGGCGTCCACGCGCTGAGCTGTCAGGAGGGGCCCTTCCTATACAAGATCGTTAACAGGGGGCCCTTCCTTACAGCCGTGCGTGTCAGAACAGGACGGTGGCGAAGGTGCCGACGGTGCGGAATCCGCACCGCTGGTAGACCCGGCGGGCCGGGACGTTGTAGTCGTTGACGTAGAGGCTGACGGTCGGGGCGACCCGGGCCAGCGCGTCCCGGACCACCGCCGCCATCGCCGCCGCCGCGATGCCCTGCCCGCGCCAGGCCGGATCCACCCAGACCCCCTGGACCTGGGCGGTGCGCCGGGTGACGACCGCCAGTTCGGCCTTGAAGACCACCTGGCCGTCGACGAACTTCCCGTACGCCCGGCGGGTCCGGACCAGTTCGGCGACCCGCTGCCGGTACGCCCGACCGCCGTCCTCGGCCAGCGGCGAGACCCCGACCTCCTCGGTGTACATCGCCACCGCCGCCGGGAAGAGCAGGTCGACCTCGCCCGACCGGACCGGGCGTACGTCGGGGTCCGGGTCGACCGGCGGCACCGTCTCGGTCGCCATCAGCGGCTGGTTGGGGCGTACGTCCCGGGCCGGGCCCCACTGCCCGGAGAGTCGTTCCCAGAGTCCGAGCACCCCGTCGGCGCGGCCGACGATCGACGAGCAGAGCCGGTCCTCGGCGCCGAGCGTCTCGGCGAAGGCGGCGATCGCGGCCTGGTGGGCGCAGACCGGGGTGAGTTGGCCGCCCAGCCAGCAGAGCGCCTCGATCCGGTCGCGGGAGCCGTAGCCGAGCACCCGGCCGTCGGCCCGCCACCAGGAGAGGCCGTTGGCGGCGATCCGTTCGGCCACCTGGGCGGCGGCGAAGGGATCGAGGTCGAGGATCCGCTCCACCGTGCCACGTTCGGCCTCACCGAGCTGGCGTACCGGGACCATCAGCACGTCTACCAGCCTGCCAGATCGTCAGCCCGGTGGCGGGCCGGATCACCACGCGGGCCAGGCGGGTTGGCCGCCCACCGCCTGACCGGGATGAGCGGAAACCAGGCCAACGTCCGGTGGTCGTCTGGTACGTCCGGTTCCGCTGTCGACCGTGGCCGGCTACCACCTGTCGACACATGCCACTTGAGCTGGGCATACGTTGTCGATATCAAGATCGATATGACATGTAACGCATGATTACTGTTCACCGGGCGGTGGTGTGACCGTCCGCTTGACCCGCTTAGCGTCGGAATCGATCACCTATGCGGAGGCAAGCATGTCCAGTACAGATCTGACCCGGCGCAACCTGCTCCGGGTCGGCGGGGTCGTGGCCGCCGGTGCCGCGGTCAACTTCCTGCCCGCCGTGGCGTTCGCCAACCCGCCGTCGTCCGGCACCGGTCAGCAGACCAGAACCGTCACGGGCACCTTCACCCCCAGCATCTCCGACTGGTACTACCTGCCGGTCGAGGTGCCGAAGGGCGTCAACAAGATCGAGGTCAGCTACACGTACGACAAGCCGGCCGTGCCGGGCGGCACCCGTGGCAACGCGTGCGACATCGGGATGTTCGGCCCGGAGGGGCACGACCTGGGCAACGTGAAGGGCTTCCGGGGCTGGTCGGGCGGTTTCCGCAACTCGTTCTCGATCAGCGCCACCGAGGCGACCCCGGGTTACCTGGCCGGTCCGATCAAGCCGGGCACCTGGCACGTGATCCTCGGCCCGTACACGGTCGCGCCGCAGGGCCTCAACTACTCGGTCACCATCACCCTGCACTTCGGCCCGCAGGGCGCGCCGTTCCGGGCCAACCCGGCGCCGACCAGCGCCCCGGCCCGGCAGCGCGGGCGGGCCTGGTACCGGGGCGACTGCCACCTGCACACCGTGCACTCCGACGGCCGCCGTACGCCGGACCAGCTCGTCGCCGACGCCCGCGCCGCCGGCCTCGACTTCATCGCCTCCACCGAGCACAACACGCCCAGCGCCCACCTCCAGTGGGGCGACCACGCCACCAACGACCTCCTGATCCTCAACGGTGAGGAGGTCACCACCCGCTCTGGGCACTGGCCGGCGATCGGCCTGCCGGCCGGCGAGTGGATCGACTGGCGCTACCGGGCCGGCGACCCCGCCGACTTCCGGCACTTCGTCGAGCGGGTGCACAAGCTCGGCGGCCTGGTGACCGCGGCGCACCCGTTCTCCAACTGCTTCGGCTGCACCTACGAGTTCTCGTACGAGCTCGCCGACCTGGTCGAGGTGTGGGGCGGGCCGTGGACCGACGACGACCAGGCGTCGGTCATCCACTGGGACGGGCTGCTGCGCGGTGGCAAGTTCATCCCGGCGATCGGCAACTCCGACGCGCACAACCCGGACCAGGTCGTCGCCAAGCCGCACACCGTGGTCCTCGCCGACAGCCTGCGCAAGGAGCACCTGCTCGCCGGGCTGAAGGCCGGCCGTTCCTGGCTGGCCGAGTCGTCCGCCGTGCAGCTCTCCTTCACCGCGAGCGTCCCCGGCCGTACCGCCGACATCGGTGGCCGGCTGCCGGTGGAGATCGGTACCCCGGTGACCGTCACCGCCGTGGTCGGCGGAGTGCCCGGGACGACCGTGACGATCCTCGACCAGCTCGGCCCCGAGCACAGCGAGACGGTGCCGGAGTCGGGCGTCGCCACGGTGAGCTGGACGACGTACCCGCGCTACAGCCGCTGGGTACGCGCCGAGGTGCGCCGCCCCACCGCCGGGTCGACCCCGCTCACCGCGCCGATGGTCGCGATGACCAATCCGATCTTCCTCGGCCGGGACTGACCACCGCCGCGCCGTACCCCTGCCGGACCGTTCCGACCCGGTAGGGGTACGGCCCCGCCGGCCGAGTCGTCGGCCCGGTGGCGGCCCCGGATCACCGGGGACGGGCCGGACCGGACGGCGAGGGCTCCCCTGGTCGGTCACCTCGCCGCGCTCAGACCGCCCCGGCCGGGGACGGGTTGGTCTCCTGCTCCGCCGGCCGGGTCCGGGCCGCCCAACGAACCACCGGCGGGACCAGGGCGCCGAGTACGACAAACAGTCCACCCAGCACCAGCCACCCCGGTACGCCCCAGCCGATCGCCAGGGTGGTCACCACCGCCGGGGCGAGCATCCCGCCGACCTGCATCCCCATCCCGTACGCGCCCTGGTACTGCCCGTGGGCGTCGGCCGGGGCGAGCCCGAACGAGATGCCCCAGCCGGCCGCCGAGTGCCACAGTTCGCCGATGACGTGCACCAGCGCGCCGAGCAGCAGCAGTACGACCGCGCCGCCGGCCGGTACGCCGCCACTGACGGCGAAGAGGACGCAGGCCAGAGCGATCGCCAGTCCGGCCCGGCGGGAGGCCCGGGCGGCGCCGCCGAGGTCCTCGGTGCCCCGGGAGGCGCGGACCTGGAAGAGCACCACCATCGTGGTGTTGACCAGGAAGAGGGCGGAGACGAGCCAGCGGGGTGCCGTGGTGTGTCCGGCGACCCAGAGCGGCAGCGCGATGTTGAGCAGCCCGAAGTGCATCGACATCAGCCCGTCGAGCGCGGTGAAGGCGAGGAACGGCCGGTCCCGCAGCGCGACGAGCCGGGGGCCGGAGATCGGTGCCGGGGTCGGTGGCAGGGCGGCGAGCCGGGTGGTGATCGCGGCGGCCGCGAGGTAGCTGACCGCGTCGACCAGGATCAGTGTGACGTACCCGGCCCGGGTGTCGACGGCGATGCCGAACCCGGCGGCCACGGCGCCGACCGAGATTCCGACGTTGGTGGTGGCCCGCAGGTAGGCGCGGGTGCGGACCCGCTGGTCGGCGGGGACGGATCCAGCGATGAGCGCGCCCCGGGCGCCCCGGTTGGCCGCGTCGGTGATCGCGACGACGGCACCGACCAGCAGGAACTGCGGGAAGGACCGGACGGCGATGAGCGCGACACTGCATCCCGCGGAGGCGACCAGTGCGGTGATCTGGATGCCGCGGGGGCCGTACCGGTCGGCGAGGTAGCCCATCGGGGTGCTGGCGAGCAGGCCGATCGCGGCGGTCATGGTGAGGCCGAGGCCGACCTCGGCCACCGAGAGTCCGACCGAGCGGGTCAGGAAGAGCGCGCTGGCGGTGAGCCAGATGCCGCGCCCGATGGTGTTGACCAGGGTGGCGAGCGTGAGGATCCGGGCCGCGCCCGGAGCGGGTAGGAGCTGCACGCCACCGATCTAACAAGTACGTACGTACGGTTTGCTAGACGGGTGTATCCTGGGTCACACCTCTACGCGGAGTCCCGGACCACCAGTTCGGTGGGGAGGATGACCGCCGCGTGCGCGTCCCCGGCCAGGTGGTTCAACAGCAGTCGGACCATCTCGGCGCTGAGCCGGGCCCAGGGCTGCCGGATCGTGGTCAGCCCGGGCACCGAGGTGCTGGCCACCTTCGAGTCGTCGAACCCGCCGACCGCGACGTCGTCCGGAACCCGGCGCCCCGCCCGGTGCAGCGCGGCGATCGCGCCGACCGCCATCAGGTCCGAGGCGACAAAAACCGCGTCCAGGTCGGGCACCTGACGCAGCAGCCGCTCCATCGCCTCAGCGCCGCCGTCGTGGCTGTAGTCGCCGGTCACCACCAGGCGCGGGTCGACCTCACCCAGCACGTCGCGGTAGCCGGCGAGCCGGTCCACCCCACCCGAGGTGTCCAGCGGCCCGGTGATGGTGGCGATCCTCTTCCGTCCCCGGGACCCGAGGTAGCTGACCATCTGCCGGGCGCCACCCCGGTCGTCCGCCGCGACGTAGCTGACGTCCCGCTCCCGGCCCAACGGCCGTCCGCAGGCCACGAACGGCAGCCCGCGGGCCTCCAGGTCGTCCAGCAGCGGACTGCCGGCATGACTGGAGATCACCAGGGCGCCGTCGACGTGCCCGGCGGTGACGTACCGGCCGACCCGCTTGCGGTCCTCGTGGGTGCCGGCGATGGTCAGCAGCAGCGTGATGTCGTGCTCGGCCAGCTCCTGGGTGCAGCCCCGGAGCAGGATGTTGAAGTTCGGGTCCTCGAAGAGCCGGTCCTGCGGCTCGGAGAGGATGAACGCCACCGAGTCGGAGCGCTGGGTGACCAGGCTGCGGGCGTGCTGGTTGACCACGTACCCGGTCTTCCGGATCGCCCGGCGCACCGCGTCCAGGGCCGGACCGCTGACGTTGTGCCCGCCGTTGAGCACCCGGGAGACGGTGCCCCGGGAGACTCCGGCCACCGCCGCCACGTCGTCCATGGTGGGGCGGGGCCGGGTACGGCGGGCGCGGTTGCGTTCGGGCGCGGTCACCCTGTCATTGTCCCCGGGCCGGCGGACGGCGGTGTTCTCCGCCCTTGTGACACGCCTCGCCCCCTCCCCCGCCCCCGTCGACCCGCCCCGTGCCCATCCACCGGCCTCCGGCTACGCCTTCACCGAGCCGGAAAGCAGGTCGATCCGCCAGTACCGCTGCATCGACAGGAAGAGCGCCACCAGCGGAATGATCGACAGCAGCGAACCGGTGATCACCAGCCGGTACAGCGCCGGCGTGGTCGAACCCTGGTTGAGCAGCGTGTAGAGGCCGAGGGTGACCGGGAACTTGTCGTCGTCGGCGAGCATGATGAACGGCAGCAGGAAGTTGTTCCAGATGGCCACGAACTGGAACAGGAACACGGTGATCAGCCCGGGCACCATCATCGGCAGCGCCACCCGGCGGAAGATGCCGAACTCGCTGGCGCCGTCCACCCGGGCCGCCTCGATCACCGAGTCCGGCACCGCCGCCGCCGCGTAGATCCGGGCCAGGTAGATCCCGTACGGGCTGACGATGCTCGGCAGCAGCACCGACCAGTACGTGTCGGTCAGCCCCACCTTGGCGAGCAGCAGGTACTGCGGCACGGCCAGCGTGATACCCGGCACGAGCACCCCGGCGAGCAGCACGTTGAACACCACCGACCGGCCGGCGAACCGGAACTTCGCCAGCGTGTACCCGCTGAGCCCGGAGACCATCGCGGAGAGCACCGCGCCGACCCCGGCGTAGAGCGCGGTGTTCAGCATCCACCGCCAGAACAGCCCGTCGCCGTACGTCGACAGGTCGGTCAGGTTCGTCATCAGCGAGTCGCCGGGGGCGAAGGTGAAGCTGGTGAAGAGCGTCGACCCGCTCTTGGTCGAGGCGACCACCACCCAGAGCACCGGGAGCAGGCAGTACACCGCCCCGATCAGCAGGATCGCGGTCGGCACCAGCCTCGACCAGAGCGGCCCGGTCGGCCGGCCGCCGCCGGTGTCGCCGTGCGCCGCTGCCCCGGTCGGTGCGGCGGTTGCCACGCTGCTGGTGACCATCTCAGCGCTCCTGTCCGAAGGCCCGGTTCTGCACCAACCGCAGGAAGCCGAAGGAGAGCACCAGGGTGATGCCGGCGATCAGCACCGAGGTGGCCGCCGCCGCGTACGGGTCGTCGGTGCTGAACGCGTCCCGGTAGACCTTCATCAGCGGGGTCCAGGTCGAGGAGATCGAGTTGGTCAACGGGCGCAGCGCCAGCGGCTCGACGAACACCTGCAGGGTGGCGATCATGCTGAACACCGTGGTCATCACGAGCGCCGGCAGCAGCAGGGGGACCTTGATCCGCAGCGCGATCTGCACCTCGGAACAGCCGTCGAGCCGGGCCGACTCGTAGAGTTCCGGCGGGATCGCCCGCAGCGCGGTGTAGAGCACGATCATGTTGAACCCGATCCCGCCCCAGAGCGCGATGTTGACCACCGCGAAGAAGACGCTGCCCGCGTCGAGCAGGTCCGGTTCGGGCAACCCCACCCACGCCAGTACGTCGTTGACCGGGCTGGTCGCCGGCAGGTAGAGGAAGCCCCAGAGCAGGCTGGCGATGATCGCCGGCACCGCGTACGGCAGGAAGATCGAGGTACGGGCGAACCGGCCGAACCGGGCCCGGGGCCGGTCCAGCAGCAGGGCGAAGAGCAGTGCCAGCCCGAGCATCGTCGGCACCAGCAGCGCACCGTAGCCGAGCACCCGCAGCGCACCGGACCAGAGTTCCGAGTCGCCGATCGCGGTCCGGTAGTTCTCCAGCCCGGCGAAGATCTCGGTCCGGGCGCCCCGGCCGAGACCCAGCCCGGAGACCCGTACCTTGCGCAGGCTGAGATATCCGGCGTACCCGATCGGCACGATGACGAAGAGCGCGAAGAGGATCACCGCCGGGGCGAGGAAGGCGTACGGCGCAGCCGTACGCCTTCCCCGGCGGCCGACCCGGGTGGTGGCCGTGGACATCAACTCTCCGTTCCGGTGGGTCGCCGGAGACGTCGCGCCGCGTGCGCGGGCGTCGCCGGGCCGGCGGGCGGCGGTCAGCCGGCGATGGTGAAGCCGTTCTTGCGCATGTCGTCCACGGTCGCCGTCTGCATCGCGTCGACCGCCGCGCTGAACGGGGTCTTCTGGCTGATCGCCTTGGCGAACTCGTCCTGGTAGACCTGGTAGGTCACGTTGACGTTCGGCCCCCAGGTGACCCCGGCGGCGGTCTCGGCGATCTGCTTGGTCAACGGGTAGAAATCGGCCTGGTTGGCGAAGAAGGCCGGCGGCTGGGCCAGCGCGGACCCGGTCTGGGCGTCCCGGGCTGCCGGGTAGACCGCGGCTTCCCGGACCAGCATGCTGGTCGCGGTCGGGTCGGTGTTGAGCCAGGTGGCGAACTTGACCGCGGCCGTCTTGTGCTTGGACGCGGCGGTGACGCCGGTCGACGAGCCGCCCCAGTTGCCGGTCCGGTTCTCGCCCGCGGTCCACTGTGGCAGTGGCGCCATCGCCCACTTGCCTTTGGTGTCGGGCGCGTTGCCGGCCAGTACGCCCGGCGCCCAGACCGCGCTGGGCCAGGCGAGCAGGGTGCCGTCGTTGAGCGCCTTGTTCCACTCCGGGGTGTACATCGGCTTGCCGTCGACCACACCCTCGGCGACCAGGCCGCCCCAGTAGTCGGCGACCTTCTTCGTCGCGGCGTCGTTGACGCTGACCCGCCAGGACTCGCCCTCGATCCCCCACCAGGCCGCCCCGGCCTGCTGGGTCAGACCGGCGAACCAGCCGGGGTCGGTGGCGGAGAAGGTGGTCAGCAGGTGTTTGTCGGTCTTGCCGCGCAGCGTACGGGCGGTCTGGGCGAACTCGTCCCAGGTCTTCGGCACGGTCAGACCGAACCGCTCGAACAGGTCGCTGCGGTAGTAGAGCATCATCGGCGCGGCGTCCTGCGGGATCGCGTACACCGCGTCGGTGCCGAGCGTGACCTGCTGCCAGGTCCCCTCGGCGAACCGGTCCTTCACCTGGTTGGCCTGCCCCGCGATGTCGGCGAGCACGTCGTTGCTGACCAGCGTCGGCAGTGCCTGGTACTCCACCTGAGCGAGGTCCGGCGGGTTACCGGCCTTGGCGGCGGTGAGCAGCTTGGTGACGATGTCCGCGCCCCCGGCCTGCTTGCTGAGCGTCACCTTCATGTCGGGGTTGTCGGCGTTCCACCTGTCGACGACCTTCTCGATGTTCGGCGCCCAGGACCAGAAGCTCAACTCGACCGGGCCGGTCGGCTCCTCGGGTTCCTCATTCGACGTGGAGGTGCAGGCGGCGACCAGGCTGGCGGTGAGCGCCAACGTCAGGATCTTCCCGCCGAGCGAACGGGTCATCTCAACCTCTCGGTTTCCGGGGTGTCATCGGGTGGTGATCAACCAGAAACATCTGTGAGCGCTCACAGTGTTGGTCGCACGATCACTCATGTCAAGGGCGCCTACAGGCCTTGTTGTCCTTGTAGATCCGTGTGTCATCATGCGCTCTACCGTTGGGAGCGCGCACAGTTCGGAGATTCCCGCATGAGTCAGACCCCGCATCTCGTGGCCGCCGCCGAGGGTGTCCCGGCCAGCACACTGGCCCCGTCCGGGCCGCTGCCCCGGTTGGACCGCCTGGCGTACGGCGGCGACTACAACCCCGAACAGTGGCCGGAACACGTCTGGGCCGAGGACGTCGAGTTGATGCGGACCGCCGGGGTGAACCTGGTCAGCGTCGGGATCTTCTCCTGGGCCCTGCTGGAGCCGGCCGAGGGACGCTTCGAGTTCGGCTGGCTCGACCGGCTGCTCGACCTGCTGCACGCCGGCGGGATCGCGGTCGACCTGGCCACCCCGACCGCCGTACCGCCGGCCTGGTTCCGCCGGCGGTACCCCCAGGCGCGGCTGGTCGGCCCGGACGGCACGGTGCTCGGCGGCGGGGCCCGGCAGTCGTTCTGCCCCAGCTCACCCGCGTACGCCGAGGCGAGCGCCCGGATCACCGAACAGCTCGCCCGCCGCTACGCCGACCACCCGTCCCTGGTGCTGTGGCACTCGCACAACGAGTACGGCGGGGTCAACGCGGCCTGCTACTGCGCCACCTCGGCGGCGGCGTTCCGGGACTGGCTGCGCCAGCGGTACGTCGACGACCTGGACCGGCTCAACGATGCCTGGGGCACCACCTTCTGGGGCCAGCGCTACGGCGACTGGGCCGAGATCGAACCGCCGACCACCGCCCCGACCGCGGTCAACCCGGCGCAGCGGCTCGACTTCCTGCGCTTCTGCTCCGACGCGCATCTGGCGAACTTCCGCCGGGAGCGGGACATCCTGCACCGCCTGGCCCCCGGCGTCCCGGTGACCACCAACTTCATGCTCGCCAACTGCAAGTGGATGGACTACTGGCGCTGGGCGCCCGAGGTGGACGTGGTCTCCAACGACCACTACCTGCGGGCCGAGGAGCCGGACAACCACATCGAGCTGGCGATGTGTGCCGACCTGACCCGGGCGGTCGCCGGCGGCCGACCCTGGCTGTTGATGGAACACTCCACCTCGGCGGTGAACTGGCAGCCGCGCAACCTCGCGAAACGCCCGGGCGAGCTACGCCGCAACAGCCTGGCCCACCTGGCCCGGGGCGCCGAGTCGGTGCTCTTCTTCCAGTGGCGGGCGGCCCGGTTCGGCGCGGAGAAGTTCCACTCGGCGATGCTGCCGCACGGCGGCACCGACACCCGGGTCTGGCGGGAGGTCGTGACGCTCGGGGCCGAGCTGCCCCGACTGGAGGCGCTGCGCGGCACCCGGGTGCTCGCCGACGTCGCGGTGCTCTGGGACTGGGAGTCCTGGTGGGCGTTGGAACTCGACTGGCGTCCGTCGGTCGACCTCGACCACCGGGAGCGGATGGCGGCCTACTACGAGCGGTTGTGGCGGGACGGGGTCACCGTCGACTTCGCCCATCCGGAGGGCGCACTCGACCACTACCGGCTGGTGGTCGTACCGAACCTGTATCTGACCACGCCGGCCGCCGCGGAGAACCTCCGCCGGTACGTCGCCGCCGGCGGGACGGTGCTGGTCTCGTACTTCTCCGGGATCGTGGACGGCAACGACGCGGTGCACCCGGGCGGGTTCCCGGGCGCGCTGCGGGAGCTGCTGGGTCTGACCGTGGAGGAGTTCCTGCCGCTGCGGGCCGGCGAGACGGTACGTCTCACCTCGCCCGAGGTGGGCGGTGAGTTGGTCGGGGACGTCTGGGCCGAGGCGGTCGTACCGCACGGGGCCGAGGTGCAGCTGTCCTACCTGGACGGTCCGGCCGCCGGCCGACCCGCGGTCACCCGACACGTCCTCGGTGCCGGCTCCGCCTGGTACGTCTCCACCCGACTCGACGCGGCCAACCTGGCGCCGGTGCTGCGGGTGGCGTACCGGGACGCCGGCCTGGTCCCGCCGGACGGGGTGCCGGAGGGCGTGGAACTCGTCCACCGCGAGGGGGTCGACGGCAGCCGCTTCCTGGTCGCGATCAACCACACCGAGCGGGACGTGGAGTTGCCGCTGACCGGCACCGACCTGGTCGACGACACCTCGTACGACGGCCTGCTGCTCCTACCCGCCGGTCAGGTACGCGCGCTGCGTACCTGACCGCTCCCGCGTCACCGGCCGCTCACTCCGAATCGGCAGCGTGGACAGGCGCCTTCTCGGCAGGTGCCGACGAGGGCGTCCTGGTCCGGCTGCGGTAGCCGATGGGGCCCTCCCCGGCCCGCTGGTAGGTCCCCAGGAACCCGTCGTCGTCGAAGGCGACGGTGCCGTTGTTGCCGCGACCGTCGCGCCAGGTCAGCCTGGTGACCGGCAGGCCGGGCACACCCACCGCGACGAGCAGGTCACCGGAGTGGTGCCAGCCACCGCTCCAGCCCTCCTCCGTGGAAAAACGCCGAGCCTCCTCGGCGAAGGAGCCGCGCTCGATCAGCTGGCCACGGAACTCGCTCGGCGGCTCACCCGGCTGCCGGCGCCAGCCGTAGAAGGCTGCCTGCTGCTTCTCGAACGTGATCGCGTACTCGGCGCCGGACGCGTCCGCCCAGGCCACCTGGTCGAGGACAGCCTGCTCGCCGCGGTCGACGAAGATGGTGATCTCGCCGGCGCCGCTCGCGTACCGCAGCACCGGCTCGGCGATCGCCTGCCGTTCGAGCGCCAGCCCCGCCTGGTCGTGTGCGTGCATCGGGTCGATCGTCACCCGGTACAACCACAGCAAGCTCAGGGCGTCGGCACCGCTCTCGATCCGCAGCGTGTTCCAGCCGGTCACCAACTCCTCGGCCGGGACCGCGAAGACCAGCCGTTGCGGGAGTCCACCGCCGTTGGGGATCCGCAGCCGGTCGGCCAGCGCGCGGCCGTTGAGGCGGACGGTGAGCGGGGCGTATCCGGGCGCCTGGGAGAGCATCGACGCGAGCGCCACGATGGCGACGCAGGCCTCGCGGACGACGGCCGGGTCGGGCACGTCGAACCGCAGCTCGACCGACCCGCCGGCGCCGATGGCCAGGTGGTCGCCGGCAGCCGAGGCCCGGTCGACGCCGGTGACCGTGACGTTCCCGATGCGTGGCGGCTCGGTGCCGAAGTCGGCGTAGGTGGGTGGCATCTGGATCCCGGCCCGCTGCGTGGCCTCCGGCGGAGATGACAACGACGGGTCCAGCAGTACCTCGTACGAGAAGACCTTGTGCTCGAAGGTGCCGTATCCGATGTTGGCGGCGCCGAAGGCGGACCGCACCTTGCCGATGTGCAGTGTGCCAGGCGCGACCGCCGAGCGGGCGACGTAGAGCGGTTCGCCGTCACCCTCCCGGCCCGCCGGCAGGGCGTCCGCGGGCACCGCGCCGCCGGACGCGATGCCCCAGACGCCGCGATCCATCAGCACCTCGTACTCGTCGACGCTGACCTCTCTACCGTTCCAGGCGACCTGGGCCGCGCCGAAGCCCGGGCGGACCTTGCCCGGGTGCACGCCGCCGTACATCCGCACGCGGCACACCCACAGTGGCTCGCCGTCCGCCTCGTATCCGTGCGGTACCGCGCCGGGTGGGATTCGGCCACCGCAGGCGGGTTCCCAGCGATAGGCATCGGCGGTGACATCCATTCCGCGGAGGATAGATCAACAAGTTCGGTACCCGCGCACCGCCTGCGGTCCCACCAGCACCCGGGCCACTGCCACGAGCCCGTGGACGCATCGTCTCGCCGGACGGGGTGTCGGGCCTCCTACTGACCCGTCGTCCACGAGCGGAGCTTCTCCGGGTTGCGTACCGCCCAGATGTGCCTGATCCGGTCGTCCGCGATCTCGAAGGCCATCACGGTCACGGTGACCCCGTCCTGCTGCGCCACCAGACCGGGTTGTCCGTTGACCGTGCGCTCCAGGATCGTCAGGTGGGGCGCCAGGCCGATGACGTCGACGAGGCCACGGGCGATCCGCTCACCGCCTTCGACCGGGTCGAGCGCGGCGTTGACCAGACCGCCGCCGTCGGCGGTCGCGGTGGCGTCGGGGTCGAGCAGCCCGATCAGCGCGTTGATGTCCCTGGCCTGCCAGGCCCGCTTGAAGTCCCTGACCAGGCCGGCCTGCCGGGCGGTCGGAACCGTGGCCGCCTGTGACTCGCGGATGCGACGGCGGGCCGAGGTGGCCAACTGGCGACACGCCGCCGGGCTGCGGCCGACGATGTCGGCGACTTCGGCGAAGGCGTACCGGAAGACGTCGTGCAGGATGAACGCGACGCGCTCGGCCGGGGTCATCGTCTCGAGTACGACGAGGAAGGCCATGCTGACCGACTCGTCGAGGGTCACCCGGTCGGCCGGATCGGCGGCGGCGACACCCGGACGTCCGCTGATCCGCTCGGCCCGGTCGGGCAGCGGCTCCGGGATCCATTCGCCCACGTAGCGCTCCCGCCGGGCCCGTGCCGAGCCCAGCAGGTCGAGACAGATTCGGCTGGCGACCTTCGTCAGCCAGGCACCGGGGGACTCGATGGCGTCCCGCTCCGGCGCCGACATGGCGTACCAGCGGGCGTACGTCTCCTGTGCGACGTCCTCGGCTTCGGCCAGGGAGCCGAGAAGCCGGTATGCCAGATTGATCAACTGACGCCGCTCGCGCACGATCGCGTCCAGGGTCGGATCGGGTCCGCCGTCCCCCGGCTCGGGCTGGCTGGTCATGGTGTCGACGGCTCCCTCGGCGGCGGTGGTTCCCACTGTTCCGATCTCACTGTTCCGATCTCGCGTTCTGATCTCACTGTTCCGACGAAACGCCCCCGCGAAGTGTGAGGTGGGCGGGTCGCCTCACATTCCCGGCGGTCGTGTCGTCGGACTACCGAGACACCATCCACCAGGCAGGAAGGTTCGACCATGTCCACGTCCACGTCCACGTCCACGTCCACGAGGATCGAGCAGGACAACCTCCAGTCCCGGCTGCCCGACCCCGGCCAGCTCTTCCCGGAGCTGGTCGCCATCGCCGGAACCATGACAAAAGCCATTCACAACGGATCGATCCCGAAGACCACGATCCACCTGGTGCAACTGCGCGCCGGACAGATCGTCGGCAGCACCTACCACACGGTCAGGCAGAGCGGCGAACTCCGCCAGGCCGGAGAAACCGAGGAACGCATCACCGCCGTGGCGTCGTGGCAGGACGCCCCCTACTTCACCGACGCCGAACGGGTCGCGCTGGAAATCGTCGAGGCTGTCCTCACCCCGAACCCGTTCGGGGAGCGCGTCTCCGACGAGCTGTTCGCCAGGGCGACCGACCACTACGACGACACCGCGATGTGGACGCTCACCCTGGCGATCAGCCAGATCTGCTACTTCATCCCCGTCGCGCTCGTCGCCAAGCCGGTCCCCGGCATGCCGCCGGGACAGAACTACCGCAGGTAACACCCGGAACCCGGGCGATGACGCGCACCGGTACGCCACGAAGGTCGGTGGCCACGTCCGGTGGCCACCGACCGCCGCGTGCGACGAACCCGCTTCCGGTGCCAGGATCATCCCCGTGATCGGAGAACTGACCCGGACCTATCTCGACGCGGTGGACCGCGCGCTGCCCGGTTACGTACGCGGTCTCTACCTGGTCGGGTCAGCCGTGCTCGACGCCTGGCAGCCGGGTGTCAGCGACGTCGACACGGTGATCCTGACGTCGCGTCCGGCCACCGCCGACGACCTCACCCAGCTCGCGGCGGTGCACGGCGGGATGCCGGACTCGCCGCACCTCGACGGCGTCTACCTGGAGCCGGCGTTGGCGGGGTCCTGGCCGGACGACCAGCGGATGGTGCCGCACGTGGTGAACGGGACGTTCGCCACCGACCGGCCCTGCGGTGAACTCACCCCGGTCCTGTGGCTGACCCTGCGCCGGTACGGCGTCGCGGTGCGCGGCCCGGCCGTCGCCGACCTGGGCGTACGGGTGGACCCGGACGCGGTACGCCGCTACAACCTCGACAACCTGCGGACGTACTGGCAGTCGTCGGCGGCGACGATCCGGTCGGCGCTGACCGGGGTGGCCCCCGACGAGGCCGTGGACGGCGGCACGGTGAGCTGGTACGTGCTCGGCCCCGCGCGGCTGCACCACACGCTCGCGTACGGGAACGTCATCTCGAAGGCCGCCGCCGGGGCGTACCTCGGACACCTGTTTCCCGAGTACGCCGACCTCGCGCACCGCGCGATCCGTTGGCGTACGGGCACACCGGAACGCTTCACCGCCGCCGACCTTTCCGCCGCGTTCGACAGCGTCGACGCGGTGACCGACGACGCCTGGCGCCGCTTCGGCGTGGCACGGGGTTCTCAGCCTCGCGGTAACTGACTCGATCGCGAGCAGACTCAGCCATAGAGTTACCGCTATCGGTCGGCATGCAGGCGTCCGGTGCCGGCGGCGGCGCGGGGAGGTGCCATGTCGGTAACGCAACAGCCACGACGCTCCTGGGCGAGGTCGATCTGGGGTTGGATCGTCACCCTGGTGTCCACGGCGGTCGCGATCTGGATCGTCGTGCAGGTGCTACCGGACTTCGAGCTGACCGGGCCCGGCACGGAGCAGATGCTGGCACTCGCGGTCATCACCGTCGTCTTCCTGGCCGGGGTCGGGCTGCTGCCGCTGCCCCTCTACTGGTTGTTGGGGCGGTCCGCACGGCGGAACGTGCGCCAGATGGCGCAGGAGCCCGACCCCGACGCCTCGGACCGGGAGTTCTTCGCACCGTTCCGCCGGATGATGGTGTTGACCGGTGTGGGCACCGCTGTCGGAGCCGTGGTCACCGTGGTGCTGGCACCCGTCGTGCTGTGGCTTTCCGCGCGACTGTGCGAGGTCCTCGGGCTGCCGGTACGGCTCTCGGGTCTCTGGCCCACCGTCTTCGCGGCGGCCCTTGTCGCCATCATCTCGACGATGGTCGGAGACCTGCTCCAGTTGCCGACGGGTCGACGCAGGGCCTGGCGTACGCTGCGTTTCCTGGCCGCCTACCTGCTGCCGATGGCCGGCCTGTGGCTCACCGTGGCCTGGCTCGACAACGCCACGTTGCGGACGGGCGACGAACAACAGCACCTGTTCGTCCTGGTCGTACTCGCCGTGGTGTTCGCGCGACTCGACTTCGAGGTGAGCGCGCCGCTTGTCACGCTGATCCTCATGCTGGTCATCAACGCGTTCAAGCTGTGGCTACTCAGCTGGCTGAGCAGCTGGATGATTCTTCCCCTGCAGATCAGTGGCTTCTGGACCTTTGTGCTCGCCGCCCTGATCGTCACGATCGTGACCCTGCCGAACGAATGGTTGAAGCCGCGCCGGCCGCCCGAGCCAACGATGCACGACCCCTTCATGGACTCGATGCACACCCCGACTACGCCGTACTACTGAGCCTCGTCCCCACCTGCGGTCGAGGACGTGCCGGCGGCGGTCCTGGTGGATGTCGTCGGCGTGGTCGCTTCGGTGAGTGCCGCCAGTACGGCGGCGACGGCGGGCGGGTCGGGTGGGTCGCCGTAGGTGGCGGCGTGGATCTGGCGGTGGAAGCCGGTGATCTCGGTGGTGTGCACGTCGGGACGGCGATGGGCCTGGAGTGCGAGGCCGGGCAGCGTGGCGACGCCCATGCCGGCGGCGACCAGGGCCTGCACGACGACCATGTCGTCGCTGAGTGAGGCGACGCGCGGGGTGAAGCCTTCACGCCGGCACGCGGTCAGCAACTCCGCCTGGCACCGATCGCAGCCGCCGATCCAGGCGGAGTGGCGATGGTTCGCGACGCTGTCGTCGGAGCGTTGGCTGACGAGGTAGATCGGGTCGTGGGCGAGGTACAGGAGGCGGAATCCCTCGTCCTCGACGGCAGCGTCGGCGTGTCGGAAGACGAGTGCGACGTCGATCTCGCCGTGCCGCAGCATCTGTAACGCTTCGACCGGGTGGCGCTCGATCAGGCTCAGCTCGATTCCCGGGTACGCCCGCGCCAACGTGGCGGCCGCTCTGGGCACGATCGTGCTCAGCGCCGACGCGTTGGCGGCCAACCGGACCCGCCCTGTCCGCAGGCCGACCTGTGCCGCGAGCTCGCTGGCTGCCGCATCGACCCGTCCCACGATCTCGGCGGCCCGGTTGGCCAGCAGCCGCCCTTCCGGCGTCAGTCGGATCCCCCGACCGATCCGCTGCACGAGCTTGACACCGGTGGCTGCTTCCAGACGGGAGAGGTGGTGGCTGACCGACGGCTGCGAATAGTGCAGCTCTCTCGCCGCTTCGGTCACCGACTCGTGTCGAGCCACCGCAGCCAGGACCTTGAGCTGGACCAGGTTCAGCACACATCGAAGATATCAATGAGTCAAACACGGAATTGGCATTGGACGTCATGCGATGACTGTTTCAAGCTGACACGTGCCAGAAGTTCACCGCGACGGCGACGAGGGTCGCCACGAGGAGACGAGAGCAGTGACCAGAGGTGTGGGCAAGGTGGTCTGCGACATCACGATCTCGATCGACGGGTACTCGGCCGGGCTCAACCAGACCGAGGAACGCCCGTTCGGCGACGACGGCGGCGACGGCTCGGGCGACAGGCTGCACGCCTGGATGTTCGACACTCCCGACGAGAACCGGGCCGAGATCGACCAGTTTGCGACCGCCAGCGCATTCATCATGGGACGCAACATGTTCGGCCCCGTACGTGGTGGGTGGGATCGGCAGTGGAACGGCTGGTGGGGCGACAAACCGCCGTTCCACACCCCGGTCTTCGTCCTCACCCACCATCCGCGCGACCCGCAGCCGATGGACGGCGGTACGACGTACCACTTCGTCACCGACGGGATCGAGTCGGCACTGGCCCAGGCGCGCGCGGCGGCCGGCGACGGCGATGTCACGATCGCCGGCGGCGCGACGACCATCAACCAGTATCTCGTCGCCGGCCTGGTCGACGAGCTGCGGCTGCACATCGTGCCGCTCACGCTCGGTGCCGGCACGCGGCTGTTCGAGGGCGTCCCGTCCCTGAAACTCGAACAGCTGGCGTCGCGAGCCGCGACCTCAGTCACGCACCTGACCTACCGCGTGCTCTCCTGAGTCCGGAGGTACCCGTAGGCCGCGACCATCCACGGACCCTGGTCATTGCTCTCGCGACAGGATGACATCGCGGTGCCGCCAGGCGAGGTGCAGGCACGCCGCACCGCTCGGCGCCATCGAGCCCTCGCCGAGAAGCCGATCCATGGTTGGCGCGTCGAAGGCGAGTTCCTCGGACGCCAGTTCACCCTCATCGTTCTTGTCGACCATGCCGTCGAAGATCCGGTCGAAGACATCGGCCTCGAAGACCGCGACCGTCAGGAGATCACCCACATAGTTGAGGGCGTCGACCCCGATGCCGAGGCAGTAGACGTTGATTCGACCGCGACGTCGTGCGGCGTCCAGTGATCGGAACGGCTCCTCGTTCTCATAGTCGACCGGCGCCCCTCCCCCATCGTGCTCAGGATTCCCGAGAAACTCCTCGCTGTACTCCCGCATCACGTTTCGCCACAGGTCGAAGTCCGGAGAGTGAGGGGCACGAAGAACTGAAGCGGGCTGGAAAACACCGGTGGGAAAGACGCTGAGCAGGCCGCCGGCAATCGCGACCTTGCCGGGATCTCTGCGCAACAGGAAGAAGCTCACCCCGGAGCCGCTACGCCGGATGGTCAGCGTGCTCACGGAGGTCATCAACGGGTAGTTGGCGAGCGTGAACGGATCCCGGAGAAGTCGGCGAAAGGGTAGGTTCTGCCAGGCGATCCTATCGGCCACCAGGTTCTCATGCTGGTCAGCGCCGGCCAGGGCAGCCTCGTGTGCGAGCGACTCGCCCACATCGATCATGTCGAAGTAACACATCTCGCCGAGTGTCACCCGCAACGGGGGTAGGTTCGCCGTTTCGTCCGACAGGACATCGAGTAGTCGATAACAGAGTCGGTTTTCGAACAGTCTCGGCCGGGCGAGGTCACGCATCGCCCGGTGGTACCGATCGTATTCCCGGCCGGAGTCGGCGATCGGTCGCAGCCGTCGCGTCTCCCGTTCGCCACCGGTCACCCGCGGACGATCGGCATCCTGACGCCAGTTCAGTTCCACCCGCGCCAGGTCGATCGGCGCCCTGAGCCGCCAGTTCGGTGGCATCAGGAGACCGGTCTGCCCGAGGCGGATCGACTCCGGATAGAGCCGACTGATCTGGCGAGTCAGCTTGGCACGGTGACGCCCGAGGAAGCGCCGCGTCTTCAGCCAACTATGCTGGCTTCTGCCTACCACCGGGTCCGTTCCGCCCTCACCGGAGTCGGCGTCACTTCCCGACAGGCCCAGCATCCGCCGGGGAATACCCAGTCCGTCAGCGAACCGTTCAAAGAGGTCGAGCGCGACGACCTTTCGCCCACCACGTTCCAACTCGCTGACGTGTGGCTGGGGCATGCCGACAAGCATTCCCACGTCGTTCTGGCTCGCGCCGGTCCAGCGACGGTATATGCGCGACACGGCGCCCATGTCGCGCTCGGCGAGAGCCTGGGCCATCTCGGGCCGCTCCCAGAGCCCGGGTGGAACGACAGGCGGCGTCCAAGGCTTCATGTTCAGACCCTATCGAACTCCACATACCCCGGCCGTATACGCGCGCTGGCTGTCCGATGGCGGCTCGCTCGGGTTTTCTGGTGGCAAGCCTGGCCAGGCCCTGCATCACCACCGTTACCGGTTCAGCGCACCGCCGGAAATCTCCGGTCCCTATTGACCAATGCCGGCGGTCGCCACCCAACAAAGTCGGGAGGTGACACATGGGTTTGTGGAAACGATGGCGGCAACGACGGTTGGCGGCGGTATTCGCGCGACATGCCACCGATGTGCTGGCGGCCGCCGAAGCCGCTGATGCCGCCGAGGCGGAGGCCGCGCGACAGCGGGTACTGGAACTGGCCCGTCGACAGCGCCGGGACGTCGACGCCGAACAGGCCGACCGGGACTGGAACGGCCCCACCCGGATCGACGGTCTGCCGCTACTGACGTACGGACAACAGTGGCAGTACGGGACCGGACGGGCAGAGTCGTGGTGACCCGGGCCTGGAGGTGGCTGCGTCGACGCCGCCACGACAGCGGGGTCCGGGAGCGTCGGCGCAACGACTGGCGCTGGTACCAGGCCAGGGGGCGGCGATGAACGAACGGCCACCCCATCTGGTCAGCCCGTCGATCCCGGACCTACCGGAGGGGACACTGCTGCGCCTCGCGCCGGGCGAGTGGTCGCACTGTCGTACGGTGCCGGACGGCCACGCACCGGACGTGACGGTGTGTCGGTTGCACCGCAACGTGACCCGGCAGGACGGGGCCGGCCTGTGGGTGTGGATCGTCGGCCACGAACATCCGTCATGCACCTGGCCACACGTCGAGTCGCACCCGCCGTGCCTGCAACTGGTGGTGCGGGTCGACGTACTGAACCGGACGGTCGAACCGTGAGCATGGTGGAGGGGCCGCCTGGTCCGGCTGTCGGGATGGCCCATCGGTTGATCGTCAACCACGCGCAGGACCGGAACTGTCCGTCCTGTCAGAACGGCTGGTGTCCGGCGGTCGAGTGGGCGTTGTGGCTGGTGGTGACCGACGAGCAGACACCGCCGGGCGGTCGGGACCCGGTCACCGTGGTCGCCCGGCGGGTGTACCTGGCACACCGGGCGCGACCGGTGGACGGCTGCGGCCCCTGCGGACTGCCCGCCTGCGAACGCTGGGAGATCGCCAGCGCCTGGCTGCTCCGGGTCGGCGAGCTACCCGAGATCCGTACCTGGCGGCTGGTCGGGACCGGAGCATGACGCCCGTACAGCGCCGCGCCTCCGCCGCCGTCGACCGGCGGGAGCCAGCCACGCACCTTCGACAACCGCGATGTGGGTCTCCGTGAAGTTGATCCGGGGCGGCCAGCCGACCAGCAACGGATCAACTTCTTTGAGAAGCCCCAGGGCGTCTTCTCACTGAACCTGACCAATTACCGCAGGAGGAGACCAAGCAGCGTCGCCGGGACGCTGCGAACTGGATCCGCCGCACTGCGGTCACCGGCCCGTCGGTCACTCTGCGTAACTACGGCATGAGATTGCGATGTACCGAGTGGAGGGCGTCGGCCCGGATTGCGGCATGAGAGTGCACGGTATTGGGGGTGCCCTCCCACGGTCGTCGCCCCAATCGGCAACCCCACGTGACTCACGGCAAGCAAATCACCGACAACCAGCATGACGACCGCGTAGAGCGAAGCGATGCCGGCCATCGGCACGTCCGTGAGCACATGAAACAACTCGCCGGACGCCCGCCACCACAACGGTCGAGCCGGCCAGCCATGCTCCGGGACCGCCAGTCTCAGCAAAGAATGATTGCACAGACGGTTCCGGCGCGACTGGACGGCATACAGTGGCAGCGTGGTCGTCGATGGAGTGTGGGTCGGCGTCGACTTCGGCACGTCGAACACCGCCGCCGTGCTCGCCGGGCCGGGAGCACAGACTCGCCCACTGCTGTTCGACGGCTCGCCACTGCTGCCGTCGGCGGTCTTCGCCGACTCCGACGGCGGGCTGCTGACCGGCCAGGACGCGCTGCGCTCGGCGCGTATCCATCCGGAGCGGTTCGAGCCGGCGCCGAAGCGATGTATCGACCATGGCACGGTGCTGCTGGGCGGCCGGACCGTACCGGTGGCCGACCTGATCGCCGCGGTGCTGCGCCGGGTCGCCGTCGAGGCCGACATGGTCGCTGGGCAGCGGGTGCGTCGGGCAGTACTCACCCATCCGGTCTCCTGGGGACATCTGCGACGGCAGACCCTGCTCGCCGCCGCGACCGCCGTGTTCGCCGAGCCGGCGTTGGTCACTGAGCCGGTCGCGGCGGCCCGCTACTTCCTCACCATCGCCGGCCGCCGGCTCCCGGCCGGTTCCATCGCGATGGTGTACGACCTGGGCGCCGGCACGTTCGACGCCACCGTGGTACGACGCGCGGCGGACGGCTTCGAGGTGCTGGCCAGCGGCGGGCTGGACGACGTCGGCGGGCTCGACATCGACGCGGCGCTGGTGACCAGCCTCGGCGAGGTCTATCGGGCCCGGGACGGGGCGGCCTGGTCCCGGCTGCTTCAGCCGACCACCGCCGCCGACCGGCGGGCGTCCTGGATGTTCTGGGACGACGTCCGGGGCGGCAAGGAGATGCTGTCCCGTACCTCAAGCGTCACGCTGCATGTGCCGTTCCTCGATGAGGAGGCGCTGCTGGGTCGGGAGCAGCTCGACCGGCTCGCCGAACCGATCCTGGGCCGGACCGTGTCGGTGGCGGCCCGGGTGCTCGCCGCAGCCGAGGTGGCACCGGCCGAGCTGGCCGGCGTGTTCCTGGTCGGCGGGGCGAGCCGGATGCCGCTGGTCGGCACGCTGCTGCACCAGCGGCTCGGCCTACCGCCGGTGCTGTTCGAGCAGCCGGAGCTGGTGGTGGCCGGCGGCAGCGTCCATGCGCCGCTGCCGGCCCGGATCGATCTGCCGGCACCGGAGCCCGTCCCGGCCCTGGAGCCATCGGCCGAGTCGAGGTCGACCTCCGCGCCAGCGTCACACCCCGCCGAATCGAGGCCGACCTCCGCCCCGGAGCCGGAATCCGTGCCGTCGGACCCGGCAACACCAACGCCGGTGGTCGCGGTGCCGCTGGAGCCCGTACTCGCGATTCCCGTAACCGCCGGTCCGCCGTCGGGTACCGGTGCGGCGCCAGAGATCCGGCCCGCAACGCCCGGCACACCGGGCTCCCGCCGGCGTAGGCGACTCGGTCTCGCGGCCGGTGTCGTGGTGCTCACGCTGCTCGGCTATACGGTGTGGAACATCGTGCCGCTCGACGGCGCCGGCCGGTCCGGCGGTGCGGCGACCACCACTCCCACCCGCTCGGCCTCGCTGCCGCAGCCGACCGTGCTGGAGCTGCCGACCGGCACTGCGGCACACACCGTCGTGCTGAGCCCGGACGGCCGGCGCCTCGCCGCCATCGATCAGTACACCATTCGGACGTTCACGTTTCCCGAGCTGGCGCCGGTCGGTCGGCCGTTGCAGGTCGGCCGGCAGACCTACGGGGTTCCGGGCGGGGTAGCGGACCCGGACACCAGGGAAGACTTCGCGGCGGCGGTGTTCAGCCCGGACGGGCGGACGGTGGCCACCTACGACTCGGGGCCGTTCGGATACATCCAGGTCTGGGATGTGGCGAGCGGCCGGCGGACAGAGCGGATCAGCGACACGGGATGGGGCTCCTGCCTGGCGTTCAGTCCGCGTAACGATCGGTTCATCGCCTGCCTCGGCGCTTACGATTCGGCCCGGGTGTGGGCCGTTTCGGGATGGCGGCCGCTCGGTGCGGTGCGGAGCGACCACACAGGAGTGATGCGGCACGCGGTGTTCAGTCCGGACGGCCGGCTGCTGGCCACCGACGGCGGTGCGGGGAGCGTCCTGCTCTGGGATGCGCGTACCCTCCGACGGCTGGGCGAGCTCGCGGCCAGCGAGTTTCCGGCGACCATGGATGTCACCGCCGACCCGGGGGTGGCGATAGCGTTCAGCCCGGACGGTAGGACCCTGGCGACCGGCGGGATGGACGGCACCGTCCGGCTGTGGGACGTCGACACCCGCCGCCAGATCGCCGTACTCGGCCGGCACGTCGGCGGTGTTTTCAGCCTGGCCTTCGCCCCGGACGGGACGACGCTGGCCAGCAGCGGAGAAGAGCGGACGATCCGGCTGTGGGACATGATCACCCGCCGGCACATCGCGCCGGTGCCCTGGGGCGGACCGTCAGGGGTAAAGGGCGCAGGCTTGTCCTTCAGCCCGGACAGTCGCACCATCGCGCTCTGCGTCGGAGACACGGTGCAGCGGTGGGAGGTAGCAAGCGTCCGGGCGTACGCCGCCTCCGCATCCCCCGATCCCGATGGCCCGTAACGAAGTCAGGCGAGCGGACGCGATCGCCTCCCCGAGATGAGTGAGGAGATCGTCAACATTGCACGCATTTTGGGAGAGCTGCTGGAGATAGGCCGCAGCTCGGGTGAGGCTACCCGTCACGCCGGTGCCTACGACCTCCACCCGTCCATACTCCGAGTTCACGGCCCCAGTATGACGGCCCTCACCGACATCGGAGTCGGTCAATTCCGACCTTGTCGGGCGGGCTGGGCTCCGAGATTGACCAGCTCGCCGGTGGTCGGCGGCTCTGGCTGAGGTGAACGCGCCCGGTCGGCGGCAGAAGACGATGCTGGCGACGGCCCGGATGGCGGCACGCAGTCGCGGGGATCAAGTTCCGTGAGAGCGAATCAACCTTGCCGAGAACTCACACGCGAACAGAACGGATCCCTTGACATCGCCGCAAGTGGATGGTTCTGTGAGCGCTCACAGCAGCAGTCTCCAGCCAGGCGGCCAACCACACCAATCACTACAGCTAAACACCGGTTTGCGCGTTCTGTAAGCGCTCCCAAATCGATCGTGACGAGCGGTGGTGCGGCGCGGGCAGGGCCGTCGTGGCGCCGGTTTCGTTCAAGGAGGAACGTTCCCGATGCAGCACAGGAAGGTCAGGTTCGGAGCGGTCACACTGGCCGCCGTCGCCGCCGTCGCCGTCGTACCGGCTCTCGGTCAGCCGGCGGCGGCCGCGATCGCTCGGCCGGGGTCCGGACCCGGCGCCACCGCCGGCCCGGCCAACCCCGGCTTCGAGGCCGCCGGTCCCGACGGGTCACCGCTGGGCTGGTCCGAACGCGGCCAGGCGGCGGCGAGCTACGTCGAGCCGGGCGGGCGGTCCGGCGCGAACCAGCTCACCCACGCCGCCGACCGGCCCTACCGGGTGGAGACCCGGCAGCGGGTCACCGGCCTGGACCGGGGCGAGCACACGCTACGGGTCTCGGTCCGCGCCAGCGGCGGGCAGCGGGACGCGTACGTCGGCCTCACCGACTGCGGCGGGCCGACCCGTCGGGTCGACCTGCCCCGCACCGGGGCCGAGTGGTGGGTCGAGGTCGCCCTCACCACCCGGGTCAGCACCGGGCGCTGCACGATCGTGCTCTCCTCCGACGGTGACGCCGGCCAGTGGGCGCACTTCGACGACCTGACCCTCACCCCGACCGCCGGGCAGGCCGGGCCGGCACTGGCGATCGCCGGCGCCGACGTGTCACACCTGACCAAGAACGAACACCACGGCGCCGTGTACCGGGACCGGACCGGGCCGCCCCGGGACGCGCTGCGGATCCTGCGGTCCAACGGCGTCAACTACGCCCGGCTCAAGGTCTGGGTGAATCCTGCGGACGGGTTCAGCGACAAGGCGGACGTGCTGGCCAAGGCACGCCGGGCGCACGCCCTCGGGATGGGCCTGCTGATCGATTTCCACTACTCCGACACCTGGGCCGACCCCGGCAAGCAGTTCAAGCCGGCCGCCTGGGCGGACCTGCCCTTCGACCAGCTCCGACAGGCGGTGTACGACCACACCCACGACGTGGTCTCCGCGCTGCGCCGACAGGGCACCCCGGCCGACATGGTGCAGGTCGGCAACGAGATCAACGGCGGGATGCTCTGGCCCGACGGGCAGTGGGACAACTGGGACGGGCTTGCGGCCCTGCTCACCGCTGGCAGCACCGCGGTCACCGACGCCTCGCCGGGCAGCAAGGTCGTGCTGCACCTGGCCGAGGGCGGCAACAACGGCGGACACCGCTGGTGGTTCGACAACGCGGTGGCCCGGGGTGTGCCGTTCGACGTCATCGCGGTCTCGCACTACACGTACTGGCACGGGCCGCTCGGCGCGCTCCAGGCCAACCTGCTCGACCTCACCGCCCGGTACGGCAAGCCGGTGATGGTGACCGAGACCGCGTACGGCTTCACGCTCGACGAATCCGATCACGAGGCGAACATCTTCAACGCTGCACTCCAGCAGGCCGGTGGATACCCGGCCACACCCGCCGGGCAGGCCGAGGCGGTCCAGGACATGGTCACCACCGTTTCCGCCGTACCCGGCGCGCTCGGGATCTTTTACTGGGAGCCCACCTGGACCGCAGTCGACGGCGCCGGCTGGGATCCGGCCGACCCGGCCTCCGGCGACGGCTGGGAGAACCAGGCCCTCTTCGACTACACCGGTCGGGCCCTGCCCGCCCTGCGGGTGGGCGGCGCCGCCGACACCCCCAACGGTTGGGCGGCCGCGGGCTTCCGGCGTACGGGCAGCGCCGCCCGTACGCCGGAAGCCGACGAACCGGCGGACCTGACCGGTGGGCCGACGCACCCGACAACGGGCGGGTCGGCCACCCGATCCCTCCGACGGAAGGAACCCCATGCGCGGTTCGTCCCCACCGCTGCGCAGCATCGTCGCCGTCACCGGCGCAGTCGTGCTGCTCGCCGCCGGCCTGCTCGCCGGCACCACCGTTCCCGCACACGCCGCCGCCACCATCACCAACCCCGGCTTCGAGTCCTCCGGCGGCACCCAGACTCCCGCCGGCTGGTCCGAGTCGTCCAGCACCGGTCAGCAGAGTGCCGGTTTCATCGAGGCCGGTGGACGCTCCGGCAGCTACCGGTTGTCGCACTGGGCGTCGTCGGCCTACCAGGTGGAGACGTACCAGCAGTTGACCGGGCTGGCCGCCGGGTCGTACACCCTGCGGGCCTGGGTCCGGTCCGGCGGCGGCCAGGTCGCCGCGTACCTGGCGTTGCGGGGTTGCGGTGGTGCCGAACAGCGGGCCAGCATCCCCACCACCTCCACCTGGACGCAGGTCTCGGTGACCACCCAGGTCACGGCGGGGGTGTGTACCGCCGGCATCGTCTCGAACGCCCAGGCCGGAAACTGGATCAACGTGGACGACGTGGAGTTCGTCAGCAGCGGCGGCAACCCCAACCCCAGCCCGAATCTGATCCGGGGCGTCGACATCTCGACGCTGAAGAAGAGCGAGGACCGGGGCGGTGTCTACCGGGACGGCGCCGGCAACCAGCGCGACGCGCTGCAACTGCTCCGGTCCGGCGGCGCCAACTACGCCCGGCTGAAGGTCTGGGTGAACCCGGCCGACGGCTACAACAACCGGGCCCGGGTGCTGCAGATGGCGACCCGGATCAAGGCGCAGGGCATGCGGCTGCTGGTCGACTTCCACTACTCCGACACCTGGGCGGATCCCGGCAAGCAGTACAAGCCGGCCGCGTGGAACAGCTACAGCTTCAGCCAGCTGCGCGACGCGGTCTACAACCACACGTACGACGTACTCAACGCCCTGAAAGCCCAGGGTACGACGGCCGACATGGTGCAGGTCGGCAACGAGATCAACGATGGCATGCTCTGGCCGGACGGCCGCAGTTCCAACTGGGCGAACCTGGCCGCCCTGCTCACCGCCGGCAGCACCGCCGTGAAGGCGGTGAACAGCTCGACCCTGGTGATGCTGCACCTCGCCGAGGGCGGCAACAACAGCCAGCACCGGTGGTGGTTCGACCAGGCGACCTCGCGGGGCGTGCCGTTCGACGTGATCGGGGTGTCGCACTACCTCTACTGGCACGGCTCACTGGCCAGCCTGCAGAACAACCTCAACGACCTGGCGTCCCGGTACGGCCGGCCGGTGGTGGTCGCCGAAACCGCGTACGGCTTCACGCTGAACGCCGACGACGCCGAGCCGAACATCTTCAACTCGTCTTTGCAGCAGGCCGGCGGCTATCCGGCCACGCCGCAGGGGCAGGCCGACGCGCTGCGCGCGGTCTTCAATGTCGTGCGGTCGGTGCCGAACGGGCGGGGCCTGGGCGTCTTCTACTGGGAGCCGACCTGGACGGCGGTGCCGGGCAACGGCTGGGACCCGGACAACCCGTCTTCCGGCAACGGCTGGGAGAACCAGGCGCTCTTCGACTACAGCGACCGGGCACTGCCCGGCTTGTCCGTTCTCGGCGCCGTCTGAGACATCTGAGCTGAGCGCCGGGAACTGTGAGGAGGCCTGGTCGGGCCCGGCCCGACCAGGCCTCTCCGTGACCATGAACCTCAAGGGGTTGTCGCCGATGCGTTCCCGATATATCGTTGAAGCATCAGCGATACCTAGGGAGTAGATCATGGGATTTCATCGAGGCTTTCGAGCCGCACACGAGGCCCGCTCGCGCGGCTTCGGCTACCCGCCCTTCGGCCCGCCCGGCGGCTTCGGCCACGGGCCGGGACATGGGCACGGACGCGGCCGGGGTGGCCGAGGCGGCCGGGGCCGTCGCCCCAACGTCCGCAACGCCGTCCTCGCCCTGCTCACCGAGCGGGCGATGCACGGCTACGAGATGATTCAGGAGCTCGACTCCCGCACCGGCGGCGCCTGGCGGCCGAGTCCCGGGTCGATCTATCCGACCCTGCAACTGCTGGAGGACGAGGGGCTGATCGTCACGGTCGCCGACGACAGCGGCGGCCGGAAGCGTTTCGAACTCACCGACACCGGGCGGGGCGAGGCGGAGCAGGCGGCCCAGGCGCCACCGTGGGCCGAGTTCGCACCGGAGACCGTGCACAGCTGGCACGAGATCCGCGACGCCGGATTCCAGGCGATGAACGCGCTGCGCCAGGTGATGCAGACCGGCACCGACGAGCAGCGCGAGCGGGCCGCCCAGGTGCTGGACGAGACCCGGCGCAAGCTGTACGCCATCCTCGCCGAGTCGGAGTGAACAGCGGTCCTCGCCGGACCGGCCCTCACGGGTTCACCGGAAGTGACCGCTCCACCGACGGACGCGACGGGTGCACCCAGCACGACACGTTCGCCGGACACCACGGGCCCGACCTGGCCGACCAGGTCGGGCCCGTCGCGTCGACACCGCCGGAGCGGTGCGGGGATCTCCGGCCGCCCGGGCGGTACGCGCCCCGTTGGCGACATCGGTCACGAGACTGCCGCCCGTTCGCCGGAACGTCCATCGAGGCATCGATGCCGACAAATCGAGTCGCGTAACGAACTGTTAGCACGGGACGTGCGACACATATACGGACTTCAATGTAACCTGGATGTCGGTGCCCGTTCACCCAACGGCCACCGGATGATATCCAGGAGGACCCGCACATGCCGCAGCCCGCCCTCTTCGCGATCGACATCGTCGCCGTGATCCTGCTCGTGTTCGGGCTCTACTTCCCCCGGCACCGCCGGCGCGACCTGGTGGCCGCGTACCTCGGCGTCAACGTCGGGGTGATGGCGGTCGCGAGTTCGCTCAGCACCAGCAGCGCCGGCACCGGACTCGGCCTCGGCCTGGCGCTGTTCGGGGTGCTCTCCATCATCCGGCTGCGCTCCACGGAACTCGACCAGCACGAGGTGGCGTACTACTTCTGCGCCCTCGCGCTCGGCATCCTCTCCGCGCTCGGCGGCGGCGCGGCGTGGCACATCCCGGCGATGATGGCACTGATCCTCCTGGTCATGTTCGTCGGCGACCATCCCCGGCTGTTCCGCAGCTACCGCCGACAGAGCATGCTGCTCGACTCCGCCATCACCGACCAGGTCGCGCTCGTCGCCCACCTGGAGCAGCTCCTCGGTGCCCGCGTGCACTCCGCCGCGACCCAGCGGATCGACCTGGTCAACGACACCACGCTGGTCGACGTCCGCTACTCGCTGCCCGCCGGGGCCGGTGCGGCACTGCGGGTGGCCACCACGACGACGGGAGGAGTACGTCGATGACCGCCTCGGTGACCTGTGCGCCGCTGACCGGCCTGGAGTCGATCGGGTTGGAGGAACTTGTCGAACGGGCCGCCCTGCAGACCCGGGTGGACCGCAAGTACCTGCTGCCGGTCGACGTGATGTGGGACGTGCTCGACCTGGTCGACCCGACGACCCGGGTACTGGAGATCGACGGCGCACGCTCGTTCGCCTACCAGTCGACGTACTTCGACACCCCGGACCTGACCAGCTACCTCCTGACCGCCCAGCGTCGACGCCGACGCTTCAAGATCAGGACGCGGACGTACCTCGACTCGTCGCTCTGCTGGCTGGAGGTGAAGACCCGGGGTGCCCGGGGCAACACCGTCAAGGACCGGCTGCCCTACCAGACCGACCACGAGAACGTCCTCACGCCGGGGCTGGAGTTCGTCGAGAGTGTGCTCGCCCGGGAGTCGATTCCGCTGGACGGCCCGGCGGTGTTCGTACCGACCCTGGTCACCCGGTACCGGCGCAGCACCCTGTTCCTGCCGGCCACCACGAGCCGGGTCACCGTGGACACCGAACTGATCTGGCAGGACACCGCTTCCACCGCGCTGCACCTGCCCGACCTCGCGGTGGTCGAGACCAAGACCGGATCCACCGCGTCCGCCGTCGACCGGCTGCTCTGGGCGCGCGGTCACCGTCCGATCCGGATCTCCAAGTACGCCACCGGTCTGGCCGCGCTCCGGCCGGACCTGCCGGCGGCACCGTGGCGTCGCACCCTGCGCCGGCACTTCGTACCGCCCACCTCTCTCCACCGGCACCACTGCCTCGCCCCACCGCCGCCCGACGGCCGCCACGCCGCCTCCGTACCGCCGTCGACCGCCTGCCACACCAGCGTGGCAGGCCCGGCCCGTCCCCTCGAACCGGAAACGGAGTGACCGTGCGCAGAATCGTGTACTACGTCGTCGGCGTCCTCACCGTCGCCGCCATCGGCGTGGACCTCGGACCACCGACGGCTCCGGCCGCGGCCGGGCTCAGTCCGGCGGCAGCCGCGGTCGACGCCGGGGGAACCGGAGCCGGATCGGCGGACCTGGCCGTTCAGCAGGCCGCCGGGGTGGGTGCCGGGCAGGCCGCGCAGCAGGTCCCCGAGCCGAGCGCCGAACAGGTCGCCGCAGCGGCCGCCGAGTTGGCCGGTGACATCACCTTCTCGGTGCCGAGTGGCACGTTCCAGAACGAGGTGTCGGTCTCCCTCAGCACCGCGCTCTCCGGCGCGGTGATCCGCTACACCACGGACAACCAGCCGCCGACCGAGGCGTCACCCAGCTACTCCGGTACGCCGCTGCGGATCACCCGCACCACCCAACTGCGCGCCCAGGCGTACGTCAACGGCACCGCCACCGGCGAACCGGGTACCGCCATCTACGTGGCCCGTGCCGTCACCACCACCCACGACCTGCCCGTCCTGCTGCTGGACGCGTACGGCCAGGGCGCCCCCGGCCGGGAGTACGTCGACACCTCCGTGATGGAGTTCCGGCCCACGAACGGCTCCACGTCGCTGGCTGCCACCCCGAGCCTGGTCAGCCGGGCCGGCTTCCACCTGCGGGGCAACTCCAGCGCGATGTTCCCGAAGGTGCCGTACCGGCTGGAGTTGCGGGACAACGCCGACGACGACGCCGACCTGCCGCTGCTCGGGTTGCCGGAGGACTCCGACTGGGTGATGCGCGGGCCGTACAGCGACAAGGCACTGATCCGGGACGCCTTCGTCTACGGTCTCGGCCGGGACATGGGCCGGGTGCACGCACCCCGCTTCGCCTTCGCCGAGGTGTACGTCAACCTGGACGCCCAGCCGGTGAGCGCCGCCGACTACCAGGGCGTGTACCTGATCGTCGAATCGATCAAGAACTCGAAGAACCGGCTCGACCTGAAGCAGCTCGACGAGGACGACGTCACCCTGCCGAAGATCACCGGCGGCTACATCTTCAAGTTCGAGTGGCTGGCGGCGGAGGAACCGATCCTGCCCTGCCCGGGAGGTGGCGCGAACTGCTGGAACTTCCTGGAGGTGGTCGATCCGGAACCGCTGCAACCCGCGCAACGGGACTGGCTGACCCAACATCTCCAACAGTTCAACACCATGGTGAACTCAGCCGGGTTCGCTGATCCGACGACCGGTTATCCAGCCTGGATAGAAGTCGACTCCTGGGTCGACAACATGATCATCAACGAGTTCACCCGGGAGATGGACTCGTACCTGCGCAGCGCGTACTTCCACAAGGACCGGGACGGCAAGATCGTCGCCGGGCCGCTCTGGGACTTCGACCTGACGTTCGGGGTCGGTGGCTTCTTCGCCAACGACCAGATTAGCGGCTGGCAGTACCAGCAGACCCGGAACCCGGTCGCCAACAACTGGTACCAGCGGCTCGTCCAGGACCCGGCGTTCGTCAACCGGGTGAAGGTCCGCTGGCAGCAGCTCCGCCAGGGCCTGCTCTCCAACGCACAGCTCGAGGCCCGGATCAACAGCCTGGCCAACCCGCTTACCGCCGCGGCTGCCCGCAACTTCCAGAAGTGGCCGATCCTCAGCACCCGGATGGTGGGCCCGTTCGTCACCCCGACGAATCCCACCTGGGCCGGCCAGGTGCAGCAGATGCGGGACTGGATGTTCCAACGGGCCGCCTGGCTGGACTCCACCGCCGCCTGGGGCGGTACGACGACAACCCCGCCGACCACCCCGCCGGCGACCACCGCGCCGCCGACCCGACCGCCGGTCACCACGCCGCCGGTGACCACACCCCCGGCCTCCGGCCGATCGTGTACGGCGGCCTACAGCATCACCAGCCAGTGGACCGGCGGCTTCCAGGCGGACGTGAGGGTCACCGCCGGCACGGCCGCGATCAACGGCTGGCGGGTGAACTGGACGTTCGGCAACGGTCAGACCGTCAGCCAGTCGTGGAACGCGACCGTGACGGCCAGCGGCTCGGCGGTGACCGCGACCAACGCGGCGCACAACGGGGCACTCGGCGCCGCCGCCAGCACCACCTTCGGTTTCATCGGCTCCTGGACCGGCACCAACAGCCTGCCCACGCTGACCTGTACGGCGTCCTGACCTCGTCAAGCTCGCAAAGCAGAGGTTGAGGGCCGGGTCGCCCACGACGGACCGGAAAGGTGGGGGCCGGATCGCCCGCGACGGGATCAAGCCTGACCGCCCAGAGCGGGTGATCCGGCCCCCACCGCAGACGATCCGGCCCCGACCACGGTCGATCCGGTCCGCGACAGGGGCGCGTCAGTGCACGGTGACGATCGGCTTGGCCACCAGGTCCCGCAGTTCCTCGGGCAGTTCGGCGCCCATCTCGTCGGCGAGCCGGACCGCCTCCTCGATCAGGGTCTCCACGATCTGTCCCTCGGGAACGGTCTTGATCACCTGGCCCTTGACGAAGATCTGCCCCTTGCCGTTTCCGGAGGCCACTCCGAGGTCCGCCTCCCGGGCCTCGCCCGGTCCGTTCACCACGCAGCCCATCACCGCGACCCGCAGCGGCACCGGCAGCCCTTCCAGACCGGCGGTGACCTCCTCGGCGAGCTTGTAGACGTCGACCTGGGCCCGGCCGCAGGACGGGCAGGAGACGATTTCCAGACCGCGTTCGCGCAGCCCGAGCGACTCCAGGATCTGGTTGCCGACCTTGATCTCCTCGACCGGCGGCGCGGAGAGCGAGACCCGGATGGTGTCCCCGATTCCCTCGGCCAGCAGCGCACCGAAAGCGACCGCCGACTTGATCGTGCCCTGGAACGCCGGACCCGCCTCGGTCACCCCGAGGTGCAGCGGGTAGTCACACTGCTCGGCCAACTGCCGGTACGCCCGGATCATCACCACCGGGTCGTTGTGCTTCACCGAGATCTTGATGTCCCGGAAGCCGTGCTCCTCGAAGAGCGAGCACTCCCAGAGCGCCGACTCGACCAGCGCCTCGGCGGTCGCCTTGCCGTACTTGGCGAGCAGGCGCTTGTCGAGCGAGCCGGCGTTCACCCCGATCCGGATCGGCACCCCGGCGTCGCTCGCGGCCTTCGCGATCTCCTTGACCTTGTCGTCGAACTGCCGAATGTTGCCCGGGTTGACCCGGACGGCGGCGCAGCCGGCGTCGATCGCGGCGAAGACGTACTTCGGTTGGAAGTGGATGTCGGCGATCACCGGGATCTGCGACTTCTTGGCGATCGCCGGCAGCGCCTCCACGTCGTCCTGGGACGGCACCGCCACCCGGACGATCTGGCAGCCGCTGGCGGTCAACTCGGCGATCTGCTGCAGCGTGGTGTTGACGTCGGCGGTCAGGGTGGTGGTCATCGACTGGACCGACACCGGTGCGCCGCCACCCACCGGTACGGAGCCGACCATGATCTGCCGACTCGACCGTCGCGGCGCCAGTGGCGGCGGCGGTACGGCGGGCATGCCGAGGCTGACTGCGGTCACTCTGCACTCACCTTTGGATCAGCGTTATCGGGTTCACCACGTCGGCGGTGATGGTCAGCAGCGTGAAAGCGCCACCGATCAGGATCAACGCATACGTTACGGGCATCAGCTTGAAGTAGTCGACCCGCCCAGGGTCGGGTTTACCCAGTCGAGCGAAGATCCACGACCGGGCCCGCTCGAACCAGGCGATGGCGATGTGCCCGCCGTCCATCGGCAGCAGCGGCAGCAGGTTGAAGACGCCGATGAAGAAGTTCAGCGAGACGAAGAGCAGGACGAACACTTCCCAGAGGCCGTGCTGGACGGCCTCGCCGCCGAGCCGGCTGGCCCCGACGACGCTGATCGGGGTGTCGACGTCGCGCTCACCGCCGGTGATCGCCGTCCAGAGGGCGGGGATCTTCTGCGGGATCCGCTGGATCGCCTTGGCGGTGTTCACCGCCATGTCGCCGGTGAAGTCGGCGGTCGCGCCGAACGCCCCGACCGGACTGTACTTGATCATCGACGGGGTGCCGAGTCCGACACCGAGCGCGGAGACCGGGGCGGCCGGGCCGTCCGGCTTGTCCGGCGACGGCCGCTGCACGGAGGCGAGGTTGACCTCGGAGGTGTGAGAGACGCCGTCCCGGACGAACGTCACCGGGACCGGCCCGGGCGGGGTGGCCCGGATCGCGTCGAGCATGTCGCCCCAGTTGGTCACCGGCCTGGTGCCGACCGCGGTGATCAGATCGCCGTTGCGGAGGTTGGCCTGGGCAGCCGGGCTGGCCGGGTCGCCGGCCTGGCAGCCCCGGGCGACGTTCTCGGGCACCACGCAGGGCGCCAGCTCGATCCGGGCCGGCTCACTGCGGATCTCGGCACTGGTGGTCGGGTAGTCGGGGTTCGGCAGGCCCATGAAGATCGCGGCGAACCAGAGCGTGACGATGGCGAGACAGAAGTGCGCCACCGAACCGGCCGCCATCACGGCGGTCCGCTTCCAGAGCGGCTGCCGCCACATGGCCCGAGGCTCGTCCGCCGGGTCGACGTCGTCGTCCTGCGGGGTCATCCCGACGATCTTGCAGAAGCCACCGAGCGGGATCGCCTTGATCCCGTACTCGGTCTCGCCTCGGCGGAACGACCAGATGGTGGGCCCGAAACCGACAAAATAGCGGGTCACCTTCATCCCGAACCGCTTGGCGACGAGCATGTGCCCGGCCTCGTGCAGGCTCACCGAGATCAGGATTCCCAGGGCAAACGCCACCACCCCGGACAGGTACAGCATCAGGCTCCTTCCACCGCCATCGCGATGATCTCCTGGGCACGGGCCCGCGCCCAGGATTCGGCGGCGAGCACCTCCTCGACGGTACCCGGTTCGGTGAAATCCGGTGCGGCGTCGAGGACCCGCTCAAGCGTGTCGACGATGCCGAGGAACGGCAGCCGGCCGGCCAGGAACGCGGCCACACACTCCTCGTTCGCCGCGTTGTAGATCGCCGGACGGCAGCGGCCCTCCGTCCCGGCCTGCTTCGCCAGGCGTACGGCGGGGAAGGCGTCGTCGTCCAGGGCGAGGAACTGCCAACTCTGCGCGGTGGTCCAGTCGACCGCCGGGGCGGCGTCGGCGACCCGCTCCGGCCAGCCGAGCGCGAGCGCGATCGGCAGCCGCATGTCCGGCGGGCTGACCTGGGCCAGCGTCGAACCGTCGGTGAACTCGACCATCGAGTGGATCATCGACTGCGGGTGGACGACGACGTCGATCTGCTCGTACGGCACCCCGAACAGTTCGTGGGTCTCGATCACCTCAAGCGCCTTGTTGACCAGGGTGGCGCAGTTGATCGTGATGACCGGGCCCATGTTCCAGGTCGGGTGGGCCAGCGCCTGCTCGGGGGTGACCTGGGTCAGCTCGTCCCGGCGCCGGCCCCGGAACGGCCCGCCGCTGGCGGTGAGCAGCAGTCGGCGTATCTCGGACCGGGTCCCGCCGCGCAGGCACTGCGCCAGCGCCGAGTGCTCGGAGTCGACCGGGACGATCTGGTCCGGTCGGCGCATCGCGGCCCGGACCACCGGACCGCCCGCCACCAGCGACTCCTTGTTGGCCAGCGCGAGGGTACGGCCGGCGCGCAGCGCGGCAAGGGTGGGCGGCAGGCCGAGCGAGCCGACCACGCCGTTGAGCACGATGTCGCACGGCCACTCGGCCAGCTCGGTCATCGCGTCCGGACCAGCGATGATCTTGGGAAGCTTGAAGTCGCCGCTGGACCAGCCTCGCTTCGCCGCCTCGGCGTAGAAGGCGAGCTGCAGGTCCTGGGCGGCGGAGGCCTTGGCCACCCCGACCGCCTCGACCTCCAACTCCAGGGCCTGGGCGGCGAGCAGGGCGACGTTGCCGCCGCCGGCACCGAGCGCGACCACCCGGAACCTGTCCGGGTTACGCCGGACGATGTCGATGGCCTGGGTGCCGACCGAGCCGGTCGAACCGAGCAGGACGATCTCGCGCGGGGAACTCACCCGGACATTCTCCCCGATCGTCCCTGAGGGCCCGCTGGGAGCCTCAGCCCTCTCCCCCGGAGTCCTTCGCATCCTCCGGCGGGGCCTCCTCGCCGAGGAGGTCACCCGGGTCGATCGAGAACTCGAAGGGGTTGCGCATCACGAACGTGGTCCCGGCCGCGGCAGCCGCCTGCGGGCGGTACTCCCCGTCGACCAACTCGAAGAGGGCGATCGTGGGCACCCGGTTGCGCAGGTCGACCCGGAGGAAGAACGGCACGCCGGCCTCGGCGTACTCGCGGGGCCGGTCGATGATGTCCTTGCGCCGGTTACCCGGCGAGACAACCTCGCCGAGCAGAACGGCGTGACCGATGTCCATCGTCGTCCGGCCACCACCGGGAACCCTGAGCACGACGATGTCCGGGATGAACAGGTCGTCGCCGGACACGACGTTCGCTTCGAGGTAGAGCCACAGCTTCGCCCGCCGGGCCGCCTGCTTCAGCAGGTACGCGAGATCAAGTTCGGCGTCCTGGTGGTCATATCCGGCGTGGGGGGTCACGATCACGCTTCCGCTCAGGACCTCAACCTTGGGGCCGTTGGTCTCCGGCAACAGGTCGAGGGCGAGCTGAGCGGTCCACGGCTCGTCACGCCACCGCAGCACGTCGAACGACGGCTCGGCGGGCTCCGGCTCCGGGTCGGGCGCGAAAGCGGCCTGGGCCATCCCGGCTCACCCCCTCAGCGGGACATTCTGCTCAGACCAGCCTAGCCGCGCAGCCCCGTACGCACGGCGTCGCACACCTGGTCCGACAGCCTTGTCGCTGGCGACGGACCTACATCCTCACCGCTCAACAGATATGCCGCATCAAGGTCACCATCAAACGGTCATCTCGGCACCGGGCAAGCAGTACGCAGGGAGACTCTCGATTTGAGCGGGCAGCGCTCCCGAATATCCGCACTTCGCGTCATTCCCGCCCTACGAAGCTTCCTTGACACCCGGTTCCGATACCTGAAGGTCTACCATCAGCCAATCAGCGATCGATTCGACGGCTTTCTCGTCAAGGTTCGCCACCTTACCTTCACGAGATGCAATATGATCAAGGAATTCGCCGGGAAGATTCACGTGATACGTACTCACATAATATGCCAAGTCCGCCGGCCAGATCCACTCGCCATCCGTCCGGACAGAATACTGACAAATCTTCTTCACAGCCTCATCCAACCTGTCATCCACCCAGGACGATGAGGCCATGACAACGGCTCCTTGCCGTAGATAATTCGTTACCAACGGCTCCCAATAGTGCGGCGCAGTAGCTGCCGAAGCAGCGATTTCCTCGGCGGATCCAAAAAAACCGACGCGTTTCATCGAAGTCCTCACCATTACCGCCCACGCCCAGGCCTGAAATGTACCCACTGCCCACCTGTGACCCGCTCCCCAAGCGGAGCACCGTCTGGCCCAATACTTAGCCCGCCGCCCTGGTAAACGTACAGGTAACCTTCCGGCGCTAAGACGTTCACACCAAGCTCATCCGCAAGGTCTCGGGCGAACGTGCCCGATGACGAGCCAGTATTACACGAGCATAGCCTAATCGGCCCCCCCTTGTATTTGGGATCATTTCTAATCATCTGGGCGAGCTGTCGGTGGTCGATCAGGTTGGCACCAGATTCGGCAGCATCCAAGTCCGGGCTTACCCCCTTCGACGATCCATGAATAAACACATCCTGATAATTTTCGTGTCCAGGAGTAGGTTTGGTCATGGGCGCCCTCTTTGCGACTTCATCTCCCTCCTTCATATAGATGATTTTCTCAGGTCCGTCGCTCGCCTTTCCTGCGCCGCCATCCCCACTTGCGCCACCGTTGCTACGAGCGGACGCACCTGAGGTACCACCAGGCTTGGAGTCGAACCACCCGCCGCCGGACTTGCCTCCACCACCAGCGGACGCCGCGACCGGGTTGGACTTGGCCTGAGCCTGTTTCTGCGCCGGATTACCGGTTTTCTTCGTATTGTTGACAGCCTTGTTGCTGGTCGTGTTGACCTTTTCAGCAGCCTTCTTCTTCGCCGCCTGCGCGGCGCGCTTCGCCCGCTCGATGGCCAACTTCTTGGCGGTCAACGCCGCCTGCTCGGCTGCCCGCGCCGCGGCCAGCACCGCCTCGGCGGCCCGTTTCGCCGCCCGCCACGCCTGGATCGCGTCGATGGTGCGGTTGATCGCCCGGATCACGCCCGGGATCTTGGCGACCTTGCCCCACGGGATGGCGTCCAGAATCAGGCTGCCGCACGACCACATGTCACCGCCGAAGCAGGCCATGGCGTCGTTGATGCCGATGAACTCCTTCAGCATGTACCAGGCAGAGTCGAGGATCACCGACATCAGCGAGCGACCCATGGTGGCCTGTGCCTGGGCGACCTGCGCCGCCGACAGCCCCGCCCCGGCCAGCGCCGCCGCCATCTCGGAGGCGGTCAGCGACACCGACAGCCCGGTCGGGTCCGACAGCGTCACCGGGTTGTTGTGCGCGTACGCGTAGCCGTTGTTCTGCTGCGGGTCGGTCAGGTCCAGCACCGGGTCGGCGGAGAGGAAGCGCCCCACCTGCGGGTCGTACAGCCGGGCTCCGAGCGGGGTGTAGCCGGACGGGTCGTCCCGCAGCGCACCCAGGAAGCCGGTGTTGCCCTGCATGTTGAACGCCGGACCACGCTGGTTGCCGAACGGGTCCTGCTTGCGGAGCCGGACCGTTCCCCCGTTTGTCAGGGCGACCTCGGCGTACGGGCTGCCCTGGTGGTCGCTGGCGACCGCGACCAGGGTGGGCCCCGCCGTGGGGTGCGTGTAGCGCATCACCACGCCGCCCGGCGCGGGGTACGAACGCTGGGTGCTGACCAGCCCCCCGCCCTGCTGGACGGTGAGCTGGGCCTCGCCCAGGTTCAGGGTGGCCTGCCGGCCCTGGATCGTGAGCAGCCGACTTCCGTCCGGACCGTAGATGTGCCGGGTCTCGTCCTGCGCCTGCCACTTCTGCGCCGTCGCGGCGGTGTCGCAGGCGGCCAGCACGATCGGGGTGGCGTTGGCCGTCGCGCCGTCCTTGACCGCGGCGCAGAGGTTGGAGGCGGTGTGCTTGAGCTGCCCCGCAGCGGTCCGCTCCAGCCGCTGGTTCGCCGAACCGTCACAATTCTGGATCGCGAACACCGATCCGGCCGTGTTCGCCGCCGGCTGCGCGCACCAGGTCTTGTCGTACGCGTTCAGCGTGCCCAGGTTCCGGTTGCTCTGGTTCGGCGCCGGGGTGAAGGTGTACTTCTGCGCCGGAGTGCCGTTGCACGGGTAGAGCTGGAGCGCTCCGCCGGCCACCAGGGTGCCGCCGCTGAGGTCGATGCACTTGTTCGCCAGGCCGACGTACGGCGACATGCCCTTGCCGCCCTGGCCGGTGATCCGCTCGATCTGGCCGTCGTAGGTCCAGGTGAGCGTCTGCTGGTCACCGTTCTCGACCGAGGTGACGGACTTGGTCTCGCCGGTCAGCTCGTAGAGCCGCTCCGCCACGGCGGTGACCTCGGCACCCTGCGGGGTGCGGTAGTTCTTGGTCACCTTGGTCAGGGTGCGCGGCTGGCTGCCGTCGGCCTTGCCGTAGGCGTAGCTGGTCGTGGCGTCCTTGGTGCTGTCGCCGGCGACGTTCTTCTCCACCAGCTTCTTGCGGTTTCCGAGCAGGTCGTACTCGTACTCCTGCCAGTAGCCGGAGCCGTCCGCGCCGGCCGCGACGTTGCTCGCGCCGCCCGAGCCGACCGGGCCGGCGTCGCAGGACTCCTGGTCCTTCGCCGTCCACGCGGTCTTGAGCTGGCCGATCGGGTCGTACGTGAAGCACTGCCGCTCCGCGATCTTGGTGGAGTGTTCGCGGATCGCGGTGACGTTGCCCGCATTGTCGTACGCGTAGGAGCGCTGCGAGACCAGGTTGCTGGCGGCGACGGTGGTGTCGCCGACCTGCTCCCGGTAGACCTGCTGGTTGGTCAGCGCCCCGCTGGCCTCGTCGTAGCTGGCCATCGCCCAGACCCGGTACGGCTGCGCGCCGAGCGTGGACCGGAGCAGCTGCCCGTACGGGGAGTAGACGGTCTCCGAGCCGTACCAGTCCTTGCCGGAGACCGACAGTGGCAGCCCGTCCTTGCTGTACCGGGCCACGATCTTCTCGGCGGGCAGGGCGCCGACGGCGGGCAGCGAGGTCGACTCGGGTAGCCCGGTGTCGGTGTACGCGTAGTTGTAGGTGTACGACGTCTGCAGGCCCCAGGTGGTGGCGATCGCCTGCGGCAGCGTCAGCGTGGTCGACGTCGGCTGGTAGTCGGTGCTGTAGCCGCCGACGGTCTGGGTGTACGGCAGGCCGTCGGTGTACCGGGTGGCGGTCGCCGGCAGCCCCTTGCCGCCCGGGGCGGTGTCGTAGGTGTACTCGGCCAGCAGGGTGCCGCCGCTGTCGCCGAGCCGCTGTTGCTTCGGGCGGGACAGCTCGTCGTAGCCGTTCCATACCGTGACGCCCCGGGCGTTGGTGATGGTCAGCGGCCGGTCCCGATCGTCGTACGTCATCCGGGTGGTGCCGGCGTCCGGGTCGGTCGAGGTGGTCTGCCGGCCACGATGGTCGTACGACCAGGTCCACGGGCGGTTCGGGTCGGCCGAGTGCGCCGCCCGGACCAACTGGCCCCGGGTGTCGTACTGGTAGCCCATCGAGGTGAACTCGGTACGGGCGGCGTCGGTGAAGGTGTCGACCCGGCTGGTCCGGCCCAGCCCGTCGGTGAAGATCCGGTAGGAGGCGGCTCCGGTCGGGTTCAACACCGTGGAGTAGTCGGCGCCGTAGCTGTAGTTGGTGGCCCGGCCCGGCGCCTCCTCGCCGCGCAGGATCGGCAGCTCCCGGGTGACCCGACCGAGGCCGTCGTAGGTGTACCGGGTGGCGTTCGGCACCGCCGTGTCGGCGAGCGGGGTGAACAGCGTGCCGACCGGGGAACCGTCGGCGAGGTAGGCGTTGTTGGTCTGCCACACCTCGCCCGAGCTGTTGTAGAGCGTGTCGGTGATCAGCCGACCGCCACCGACGGCCTCCACCTGGCTCTGCCGCTCCCGGCCCAGACCGTCGTAGAGGGTGACCGAGGTCTGGACCCGGTTCTCGTGCCCCCGGCTGAAGGTGGTGATGTACGGCGGCTTCCCGGCCGGGACGGCGTACTCGGCCCGGAAGTCCGGCACCGCCGCCGTCGACGGGGTACGTCCCGGACCCCACGCCTCGACGAGGCGGCCCAGCGGGTCGAACCTCGCCTCGCTGACCCGGCCGTTGAGATCGGTGGTCTTGACCGCGTGGGCGCGGCCCGGGTCCAACTCCTGCTTCTGCTCGTGCCCCAGCGAGTTCCGCTCGGTGACGCTGAACGCCTGACCGGTCTCCGGGGTGTAGGTGATGGTGGAGGTCCGGCCGTCCGGGTCGGTGGCCGACTTGACCCGGCCGATGGCGTCGAAGGTCCGGGTGCCGTCGGACTGGAACCCGGAACCGTCGGCCTTCAGCGACCAGGTCTGCCGGGCGAGCCCCCGGTCGGTACCGGACGGGGCTACCCCGTACGCCCGGTCGTCGTAGGCGACCTGGCCGGCGGCGCTCAGCGTGGTCAGGTTGTCGAAGGTGGCGGCGGCACAGGTCGTCGGGCTGCTCCGGGTCTGCTTGGTCAGCCCGATCAGGTTCTTGTCCGTGTAGTGGTGGTACTCGAGGAACGTGCAGGATTCGTCGCCGGTCCGTCCGGTGTCACCGAGGACCTCGACGTGCGTCGGCAGGCCGTGCGTGGTCTCGAAGGTGGTCTTCGTCTCGACCACCCGCAGCAGGCGCGGGTCGTCGCCGGTGCCGGAGGATCGGGCGTACGCCACCTGGCGCGGCTCGGTGACCCGCCAGGAACGCAGCGGGGTCAGCCCGTCGTCCCGGTCACGCCGGGCGAGTTCCCGGGCGTCCGGGTACGAGACGCTGCGGGTCAGCCAGTCCTCGTCGGCGTCGCCCGCGCTGGTGTAGGTGAGTTCCTCGGCGACCCGGCCGGCGAACGGCTCCCGGTCCTTGGCGATCTCGACGCCGGTGATGTCCGGCACGGAGACGCTGTCGCCCATGCCCCGGAAGTACCGGGTGACGGACTTGGTCCGCCGGCTGCCGATGTCCGGGTCGTCCGCGCCGGTGAGGACGGTGACCTGGGCGAAGCCGGCGAACTGGGAGTAGGTCCGGGTGGACTTCTTGGTGAACTCCTGCTCGGCGAGGCGCCACCCCGGGTTCGCGTACGCGTACCGGGTGAAGGTGCCGAACGCACCGTCGACGGCGGGCAGTTCCTCGATGCTCTCGACGACGTACTTGTGGAACCAGTCGATGTCCTCGAACGCCGGGTCCGGATGCCAGTACGACGGGTAGCAGAGCCGGGTGTTCGACCTCAGTTCGGCGGTGTCGGTCTTGGTCGGCAGGCCGGTACCGGTGAGGCAGTCCCCGACCGGCTTCCTGTAGTTGACGACGGTCTCGCCGCCGTACTCGTTGATGACCCGGGCGATGCGCAGCCGGGAGAAGCCGGGGCGGTGGTCCTTCCTGACCCGGTTCGGCATGTCCTCGGCGTTGGCCTCGAACCGTACCGGGTTGAGCCGGACGCTGGCGTCGGTCGTGCCGTTGCGGCCGTAGCCGGTCCGGGTGACCGACTCCAGCCAGAGCGCGGTGTTGGGACCGGTGCGCAGGATCGGGAACGACTGCTTGAGCTGGTAGTCGTCCACGGCCTGGAGTGCGGTGTTGCCGGGAAGTCGCTGCGCCGACGTGGTGATTTTGTCGAGCCGCTTGCGGGAGAAGAACGACGGGCCGGCGTTCCAGCACTTCTTGTCCGCGGCGCAGCGCAGGTCGGCCGGGGTGTCGTACCAGATCCGGTACTTGTTCGGGTCGCTGCTGGCGAAGTTGGTGTCGGTGCAGGTGAGGGAACCCTCGGCGAAGCAGCGCTCGGCCACGCTGAAGTTGACCCGGGCCAGCGGCGCGGCCGAGAAGAGCGTGTTGTTGCGCTGCCCGTAGTCGATTCGGGTCAGGTAGCCGCCCCGGTCGTACGGGACCGGGTCCTTGAAGTTGAAGTTCCGGGCGTAGTAGTTGCTCTCCTTGGCCCACCACAGGCTCATGGCGTTGCCGTGCACGTCCTCGACGTAGTCCAGACCCCAGCGCCACGCCTGCGTGCAGGAGGAACCGGCCCAGTTGCCCGCCTTGTAGCAGGGCTCGTCCGGGTGGTTGCCGTAGACCGGCACGGTGAGCACGGAGTTGGTCAGCGGGTCGTCGGCGGCGCTGCCCCGGTCGGACCAGCCGGGCAGGCGGTGCATACCGAAGTGGTAGCGGGTGCCGTCCCGGGTGGTGACGATCCAGTACTCGCCGTCCGCGTCCCCGTTGCCCAGGCCGGTGTTCGTCTCCAGCTGGACCCTGGAACCGTCGCCGTTCGCGGTGTGCCAGATCCCGGTGGCCTTGTCCTTGACCAGTTCGGTGGTCAGGCCGCCGAGCGAGAGGGTGGCGTTGTCGGAGCCCCAGCAGAGGTCGGCGGTGCGGTGGCTCGCGTTGTTCGAGCCCGACTTCTTCGAGTCCTGTCGGCAGTTGGCGTAGCTGCGGGTGATCGCGCCGGCGTTGTAGTCCCAGCCGTCGCCGATCCAGGAGGCCTGGTTGTTGGTGGCGGAGGTGCGCCCGTCCACCGACTGCGAGGAGTACGACAGCGCGACCCTCGGCATCAGGCCACCAGCCGTCTCCGGCACCTGTACCTGGTACGAGTAGGTGAACGCGCCGGAGGAGGAGCCGGCGGCCCAGGAGCCGGAGGAGAGCAGCGGGGTGGCGGTGAAGTCGCCGGCCGCCGAGGCGCCGGTGTCGAGGACGCCGACCACGCCCGAGCCGGACGACGTGTCGGCGGCGGAGATCGCGGGACCGGCGGCGGAGGCACGGGCGGTCGAGGCGCCGAGCAGCGAGCCGATCGGCACGCTGCCGGTCACGACCCGACGGACCGGTACCTCGGGCTCCTCGGGCTCGGGCTCGCCCTCGTCGGTGTCCTCGCCCTCGCCCTCACCCTCACCGTCGCCGTCGCCGTCGGGGTCGTCGGGGTCGTCGCCCTCGGGGTCATCGGTGGTGACGGCGGCGCGGGCCGGGGCCTGCGCGGCCGGGACCAGCCTCACCTCACTGCGCAGCGGCTGGATGGGTGCCGTACCGGGGGCGAGGTCCAGGGTCCCGGTGCCGTCGCCCATGGCGCAGTCGCCGGTGTCCGGGGCGTCGTAGACGCAGTCGGGCAGCACCATCACGCCGAAGCGGTCGGCGGCCTGCGGCCCGTACACGTCGGCGAAGGCGGTGTAGTCGACGCTCAGCACGACCTCGCCGGCCGGGTCGGCGGTGACCGGCGGGGTGATCTTCATGACCAGCCCGGACACCCCGGCGACCTGGGAGGCCTCGGGAGCGGCGAGGTCGACGGTCCAGGCGCCGGCGACCGCGGCCGGATCACCGCCCTCCGGCACGCCGAGGGCGACCGGCAGGTCGTCGACGGGGACGCTGGCCCCGGCGGCGACGCCGGTCAGGTCCACCACGCCGCTGTCCTGCTGCCACGGGGTGAGGGCCTGCGGCGCGTACGGGACCACCGGAACCGCCGCGGCGGTGGTCAGGTTCGGATCGGCGCCTTCGTCCTGGCCGATTCGCGCGCTCTGCGGGATGTCCGGCAGGTCGACCTGGATCCCGTCCCGGTCCATCCCGGTGCCGGGCACCGCCCAGGCGGCAGCGGGCAGGCTCGTCGCCACCAGGGTCGCGGAGAGCGCCAGCACGATCGCCGTACGGCTGCGACGCCGCCAGTGCTGACCTGGCTTCACCGGAGTCCGACGGCCGTGCCACCGCCGGGACAGCAAACCGGTACCACGCATGAGCGTCGACTCCCACCAGGCGCGAAACGAAAGAGAGGGTGCGGACAGGCCGCGAGCACATGCCACGCATGGCACATGCGTGTGCACTCTGCGGCAGCAACGACGATCGCTCAAGGTCACCGCACGTGACCGGAGCGCGAATCGGATGACTTCGATCACAGTACCAATCGGCACCAGACACTGTGGACCGTACGAGTCGTCGCGTCACGGGCCAATCACCGGATGTCCGTTACATCGCAGCCACAAATGCCCTCAGAGAATCAATTTCCGGCGTAACCCTCGATAGCCTCCGAGCGCGGATAACGTATTGATAACTTTCACGGGATAGACGTAACTCCCCTACGGCGTGCGATCGTGTGGCCGCGTTCTGCCCGGCGCCCCGCCGGACGGGCTGCCCTGCTGTCTCCCATGTCCGCCCGGCCCAACAGGAGTAGATCCCCGTGATCGCGCCTCGCCTGCTCAGTCCCTTCGTGCGTACGCGCACCAGGCTGGCCCTCAGCCTGGGCGTCGTACTGGCCCTCGTCGCCGCCCCACTGCCGTGGTGGCTCGGCTCCGACGAGCCCCGGACGGAAGCCCTCGGCGCCGTACCGGCACCGGCACCGGTAGCGCCCCGGGACGAGGCGGCCGCGATGACCGAGGCCCGACAGACCGGCCAGGAGGTGCCGGTGGACACGGCCACCACCGCCACCTCGCTGACCTGGGCACGCCCCGACGGCCAACTGCGCACCACGTTCCACGCCACGGCACAGCGGGCCAAGACCGCCACCGGGCGGTGGGCGCCGATCGACACCACGCTGGCCCGGGGCGAGAAGACCCCCGGCGGCCTCGACGTCCGACCCGCCAACCCTCCGGTCCCGGTACGCCTGGCCGGTGGCGGCACCAGCGGAGGCGAGAGCGTTCTGGCCGAGATGGACCTGGACGGCCACACCATCGCGTACACCTGGTCCGGGCCGCTGCCGGAACCGGTCCTCGACGGCCCGCGCGCCCTCTACCCCGAGGTTCGTTCCGGAGTGGACCTGCTGGTCGTCGTCCGCGACGACGGCAGCCTCGCCCAACTGCTGATCGTCAAGAACCGCGCGGCAGCCACCACCGAGGCGGTCCGGAGCCTCGGCTACGGCCTGCGCTCCGCCACGGCGGTCTTCCGGCACGAGTCGAGCACCGGCGGCGTCCGCATTCTCGACCGGGCCGGCCAGGAGATCAGCGCGATCCCCACCCCGTTCGCCTGGGACTCGGCCGGCCAGGATCCGGAAGCGCCCGAAACAGCACCCCGCACCGCTGTCGCCAGCCCTTCCGACGTGCTCCGGCTCTCCGGCCTCAACGGCAGCGAACCCGGCTCCCGGCACGCCCGGATACCCACCCGGCTGGACGGCGACGGCAGCGGCGAGGCCCGGCTGCACCTCGACGCCGCCGCCACCGGGCTGCTCACCGCCGAGGACGTGCTCTTCCCGGTCTTCCTGGACCCCACCCTGACCAGCGGCCGGCAGGCCTGGGCGACGGTCTACGCGCAGCACCCCAACACCAACACCTGGAACGGCACCAACTTCAACAAGGGCACCACCGACGCCCGGGTGGGCTACGAGCGGAACACCCCGCTGCGGGCCCGCTCCTTCTGGCGGATGGGCTACAGCTCCGCCATCAAGGGCGCCACGGTCAGCTCGGCCACCCTGAGGATGCTGAACAACCACTCCTGGAACTGCAGCGCCCGGGAGATGCAGCTCTGGCTCACCGGCAGCATCTCCTCCGGAACCACCTGGAACGCCCAGCCGTCCTGGAGCAGGTTGCAGCAGGAGCGCTCCTTCGCGCACGGCTACGGCAGCAACTGCGCCGACGAGTACGTCAGTTTCAACGTGCTCGACGGCGCCCAGCGTGCCGCCAACGGCGGCGCGACGAACCTCACCTTCGGCATGCGCGCGACAAACGAGTCCGACACGGTGACCTGGCGCAAGTTCCTGGTCAGCTCGACGGAGTTGAGCGTCACCTACAACCGGCCCCCCAACCAGCCGACCAACGGCACCACGACCCCGGGCGGCGCCTGCGTACCTGGTACCGGCCCCGGGGTGACGGTCGGCAAGACGAACCTCACCCTCGCCGCGACCGCCACCGACGCCGACGGCAACCTGAAGGCGTTGCGCTTCCGGTTCTGGAAGGACGGGGCCGCGATCCCGGCAGGCACCCTGGACACCACCCTCAGCAACGGCAGAGGGGACGTGGTCATCCCCTCCACCACCCTGGAGGACAAGGTCAGCTACTCGTGGGACGTACGCGCCGAGGACGAGGCGGGCAAGGTTTCCGACTGGTTCCCGAACGGCGACGCCCCCTGCCGGCTCACCGTCGACGGCCTGAGGCCCGGGACTCCGCAGGTCGACAGTGACGTCTGGCTGGAAGCCACCGACGACGGTGCCACCTGGTCCACGGTGAAGTTCGGCGGGACCGGGCCGGTCAGCTTCACCGCCACCGAGGCGGCCCGGTTCCGGTACTCGCTCGGCGGCATCAGCCCGCTGGAGGTGACCGCCACCGGCGGCACCGCCACCGTTCCCGCCCTGCGACCACGGCACGCCGGTCCCAACACGCTCGTGGTGCACGCCCTCGACGCGGTCGGCAACCTGAGCGACCCGAAGCACTACCACTTCTACGTACCGCCGAGGGATGCCGCCGACGGCCCCGGCGACACCGGCGGGGACGGCCTCCCCGACCTGTTGCTGATCGGCGCGGACGGCAACCTGCGCACCTACGCCGGCGACGAGAAGGGGGAACTGCACGCCTCACTCACCGCCTCGTACACCGCGGACCGGCAGCTCAACCCGCCGGGACACTGGTACGACCCGGCGACCGGCAAGGCCGCACTGATCAGCAAGTACGCCGACGTCTACCCGGGCGACGGCTCCACCGACCTGTTCGCCCGTACCCCGGACGGCGGTTTCTGGCTCTACCCCGGTGACGGGTACGGCAGCTTCGACGTCGACCAGCGGCTGCGGGTCCTGCTGCCGGCCAACGCGCCGAACCCGACAACCTGGACGCAGCTCAAGGCGATCGGCGACATCACCGGCGACAAGCTCCCGGACCTGGCGCTGCGGGCCGGTACCGCGTTCTGGGTGCTCAGCGGCTACACCGGCGCGAGCTTCCAGGAGGCGACCCTGATGCAGGGCACCGCGTGGGGCCGTGCGGAGATCGTCAACGTGACGGACGTGGACCTGGACGGTACGCCTGACCTGCTCTGGCGCAACCTGGACACCGGCATCATGTATCTCCGGCACGGCAAGCCGGGCACGGGCGCGGGCAGCGTGAACCTGGACTCGCTCAAGACGGCCGCCGGCTCGCGCAGCGGAGACGTCTCGTACGGGACCAGTTGGACCGAGACGAACATCAGCGCGGTGGTCGGTATCCCGGACGTGAACGGGGACCGGGTGCCCGACATGTGGGTCCGGTCCGCCGTGGACGGACAGCTACGGGTCTACCACCCGTCCATCACCAACACGAATCCGCCGGTACAGGTGGTACTGGCGGAAAACCTGGCGAGCGTACGCGCCTTCGGCTGAACCGCTCCCCCGTGCTGAACGGGCCCGAACAGCCTCTCCTGTTCGGGCCCGTTCGGATTCCCGGGCCGCTGCCGTGCGCGGGCAGGCACGGCAGAAGTGCCGGAACACGGTCGCTCTCAGCCACTCAACGAACCGTCCGACCTGACGATGAGCCGTCCGAACTTCGGCAGGACGATGTCGACGAACCCCGGTGAACAGAGATCGTCCTGATCGGCGTCCACGTGAATCTGCACCGGCAGGTCGCCGGCGGGAACGTAAAACCGGAGCACCGCCAGATCCAGCCCGTCACCCACCCGTAGGATTCCACTGGAAATGCGTATCGTGCCGTCGAAAACAATCGGCCCCACCGGATCGTCGACAACGTTGGCGGCAACGCGGACGGTGGTAGGACCGTCCGCGGCGCCATTCTGAACCCCGACAATGATCTGGGTGGTCCCCACGTCCAGCAGAGGGTGGTGCCCGCGCTCGCCGAGATCCTGGTCCGCTTCGCTCTCGTTGTCACCGATGAAGAGCACGCCTCCACCGACAAGGGCGCTGAACTGTCCGAGTATGGGCATGCCCGGATCCTACTCAGGCATCGATATGCGTACGGTTCCCGGCTCATCGGTTCCGGACCCGCGTTACTCGCATCGAATAGAGAAAGAGCCCGAGGAGCGTCGCGTCCGGAATCCTCTCGGACGGGCCATCCTTCCTACCCCGAGGGCTCGATACGCCGTGCCACCCTCTCAGGACGGTCAGGGCCGACCGAGGTGGAACGTCTCCACCTCGATTCCGCCGTACCAGTCGGTACGACGGCCGATCGAGGTCATGCCGAGCCGGCGGGCGACCCGCATGGACGCCTCGTTGTCGGGCGCGACGACGGCGTAGAGTTCGTCGACCCCGAGCGCGAACCCGCGCTCGACCGCGCCCCGGGCGGCCTCGGTGGCATAACCCTGGCCCCAGCAGTCCGGGTCCAGGTGCCAGCCCACCTCGATGTTGTCGGTCAGCTTCGCCTCGTCCACCCCCGGCAGTGGCTTGAGCATCACCGTGCCGACCACCACGTCGTCGTCACGTCGCTGCACCGCCCAGATGCCGAAGCCCGCCCCGAACGTGGCGTTGCGGGCGTGCCAGCGGCGCACCATCTCGGCGGCGGCAGCCGGCTCGCGCAGCGGAAGCCCCGGGGCGGCGAGGAAGCGGGCCACCTCGGCACGCGAGTAGATCTCGAAAATCCGGTCCAGGTCAGCCTGCTCCAGCGTCCAGTCCCGGACAACCAGCCGGTCCGTCGAGTAGATCATCGCCATGGCGCCGGATGGTAGCCGTCGACGGCTTCGACCGACCAGGCATTTCCACCGCAGCCGCCCGGCACCCGTGGGCCGACGGCGGGGTGTCGAGGACATCCACCGCCGGCGGGTCAGGACTGAGCACACGCGGTACGGGGAACAGGCTCGTGGTGGGCGGTTGGCAGCGGACGAGGCGGGTCGTGGCGGCCGCCTTCCGGCCGGTACGCGGGCGTGACCTCTCGTTGCACGCCGCCGCCATCACGTTCTACGGGGCGATCGCCGTGGTGCCCGTGGCGCTGCTGGCGATCTGGTTGACCGCACTGGTCGCCGGCGCGGACCGGGTACGCCGACTCGCCGCGTACGCGGTGCGCACCCTGCCGGACGAGATCGGCGCGCCCGGCGCGTTGGCCGCGCTGGTCGAGGCCGGGGTGACGTTGACACCACTGCTGGCGCTCGCCTCGGTGCTGCCCGCCTCGCTCTACGGTGAGGGGCTGCGTCGGGCGTTCGTCTCGGTCGCCCGGCCGGCGACCGGTGAGTCGCTGGTCGGCTGGCGCGGGCGTCTTCTGCTGCTGCCGCTGCTCGCACTGGCCCCGGCGCTGCTGCTGTCGGTGCTGCTGACCCTGCCGACCACCACCGGGCTGGTCCGGCGGGGCGGCTGGACCGGCGGGTTCGGGGTGGTGCTGTCGTTCCTGATCGTGTGGCTGGTGCTCACCCCGGTACTGCTCTGGGTGTACCGGGTGGTCGGCCCGGCCGCGCCGGACTGGCTCTCCGCGCTCGGCATCGGTTCGTTCACCGCGGCGAACCTCTCCGGCTTCCTGCACGGCTTCGTGCTCTTCGCCTCGCTCCCGATCGACCTGGGCGTACCGTTCGGCGGGTTCGACCGGATCGGCGCCGGCGTCGCCGTGCTGCTCTGGCTGTACGTGTTCCACGTGATCGTGCTCACCGGCTACTCCGCCACGCTCGCCCTGGCCCGTTGGCGCGCCCGTCGTGTCGCCCGCCGCCCGCCCACCGCGCCCGTCGACCCGGGCTGACCGCGAGGTCCGGGTCACCGCTGCCCGGTGAGCACGGGCTGCTGGGTTTCCGCCGGCGGCCCGCCGTCCGACTCGCGGATGCCGTAGCGGCGGTGGATCCGGGCCAGCGGGCCGGGGGCCCACCAGTTCCACCGGCCGAGCAGCCGCATCGTCGCCGGCACCAGCAGCGCCCGGACCAGGGTCGCGTCGACCGCGATCGCCACGATCATCCCGATGCCGATCAGCTTGATGAAGACCACGCCGCCGGTGGCGAAGCCGGCCACCACGACGGCGAGCAGCAGGGCCGCGGCGGTGATGATCCGGCCGGTGTACTGGAGTCCGGCGGCGACCGAGTGGGTGTTGTCGCCGGTACGATCCCACTCCTCGCGTACCCGGGAGAGCAGGAAGACCTCGTAGTCGGTGGCGAGGCCGAAGAGGACCGCCAGCATCAGGATCGGGTTGCTCGGCTCGATGAAGCCGGTCGGGGTGAAGTTCAGCCAGTCGGCGAGGTGCCCGTCCTGGAAGATCCAGACCACCACCCCGAACGAGGCGCCGATCGAGATCAGGTTCATCAGCACCGCCTTGATCGGCAGCAGCACCGAGCCGAAGGCGAGGAAGAGCAGCACCAGCGTGGCGGCGGCCATGATCCCGGCCATCAACGGCAGCCGGGAGGTAAGACTGTCCAGCATGTCCAGGTCGGCCGCGGGCCGCCCGCCGACCAGCACCTCGGCACCCGCCGGTGCGGGCAGGTCGCGGACCAGCCGTACGACGTCCTCGGCGACCGGCCCGGTCGGCTCGCCCGGATAGGTCACCGCCAGCAGGGTCGACCGGCCCTGGTTGGCGGTGACCTCCACGCCGGTCACCCCGGGCAGGCGGGTCAGCTGGTCGGCGAAGCCGCGGGTCGGCCCGGCGTCGGCGCCGGAGACCAGCACGGCGATCGGGGCGACGTTCCCGTTCGGGAACTCGGCCTGGATCCGTTCGGCGACCACCCGGGGCGGCGCGTCGCCGGGCAGTACCCGCTCGTCGAAGCCGCCGGCCTCCATCCGGAAGAACGGCGTGGCGAGCACCGCCAGCACCGCGACGACCCCCACCAGGTACAGCACCGGGCGCCGCATCACGCTGCGGGCCAGCCGCGCCCAGCCGCCGGAGTTGCCCACCGTGGCCGGCGGTACGCCCGGCCGGTCCGTCGCCGGCCGGGCGCGGTCCGTTCCGTCCGGCCGGGCGCGGTCCGCGCGGCGCCGGCCCGGCAGGCGTACGGCGAGCGCGTTGATCCGGGTGCCGAGGACCGCGAGCAGAGCCGGCAGTACGGTCAGCGAGGCGAGCATCGCCACCAGGACCGCCGCCATCCCGCCCAGCCCCATCGACCTGAGGAACGACTGCGGGAAGATGAGCAGGCTGGCCAGTGCGGTGGTGATGGTGAGTCCGGAGACCAGCACGGTCCGCCCGGCGGTGCCCATGGTGTGGGCGATCGCCGCCGGCACGGGATGCCCGGCGGCGAGTTCCTCCCGGAAGCGGCTGACGATGAAGAGCGCGTAGTCGACCGCCATGCCGAGCCCGATCAGCGTGATGATGTTGATCGAGAAGACGGAGATGTCGGTGACCGTGCCGAGCAGCCGGACCAGGACGAACGCGCCGAGGATGGCCAGCCCGCCGACCAGCAGCGGGGTGGCGGCGGCGACCAGTCCACGGAAAATCAGGATGAGCAGGACCAGCAGGATCGGCAGGGAGAGCAGCTCGGCCCGGGTGAGGTCCTCGGCGGTCTGTTCGTTCGCCTCCGCGAGGAAGGCGACGTTACCTCCGGCCTGGGTGGTGACGCCGGGGGCGTCCAGCGCCGGCCGCACCGTGTCGTACGCCTCGCTCCGCTCGTCCGGACCGCTGCCCCGCAGCTGCACCAGCGCGTACGTCGCGTGCCGGTCGTGGGCGACCAGGTTCGGCGCCTGGGTGTCGTACCAGCTGGTCACCTTGACGATCTCCGGCCGCTGCCGCAGCCGGTCCAGGGTGGCGGTGACCGGGTCCCGGAAGGCGGGCTGGTCGACGGTGCTGGTCGGGCTGGAGTAGAGCAGGATCAGGTCGGCGCTCTGGTTGCCGAGTTCCGCGTCGATCCTGGCGGCGGCCCGGCTCGACTCGCTGGCCGGATCGTCGAACCCGCCGCCGGTCAGCGTGCCGAAGACCCCCACGCCCCAGGTCGCGCCGACGGCGACCAGCAGCAGGGCGGCACCCAGCACCCGCCACCGGAGTCGGACCACCGCTCGCCCCCACCACGTGAACATGGCCCGTCCTCCCCGTCGGCCGTTAAGGTCTTACCCGTAACGAGCAATCATTCAGGTAAACGCTGTTCACTTTCGCAACAGACGTTCTCTAAAGTCAAGGGGGGCTCGTCATGACGGCACCCACTCGCCGGGAGCGTCTGCGTACCGCGACGGTCGCCGAGATCAAGGACGGGGCGCGGCGACTGCTGGTGACCGGCGGTCCACCGGCGATCTCCCTGCGCGCGATCGCCCGGGAGATGGGCATGACCGCGCCCGCCATCTACCGGTACTTCCCCAGCCTGGAGGCGCTGGTCGTCGAACTCGCCGGCGACCTCTACGACGAACTGCGACAACAGGTCCAGGCCGCCCGGGACGCGGCCGGCGAGGACCCGCTCACCCAGCTGGCCGCCATGGCGCGGGCGTTCCGGGCCTGGTCGGTCGCCCACCCGGCCGAGTTCATGCTCGCCTTCGGAAGTCCGATCCCCGGCATCGACACCTTCGAGGAGGCCTGCCTCGACGAGAACCACCCCGGAGCCCGGTTCGGCGCGGTGTTCCTGCGGGCCTTCCTGGAACTGTGGCACCGGGCGCCGTTCCCCACCCCGCCGGCCGACCTGCTCCACCGCCGGCTGGCGGGTTCCCTCGGCCCGTTGATCCGCAGCCACGGAGACCTGCCGGTCGAGGTGGCGTACGTCTTCCTGACCGGCTGGACGTCGCTCTACGGCATGGTCTCCATGGAGGTCTACCACCACCTCCGGTGGGCGGTGTCCGATCCGGACGCGCTCTTCGAGACCGAGTTGGCGGCCTACCTGACCCGACTCTCCCCGGGAGCCGCCACCACCGGGGACGGTTCGGGCTAGGCTCCCCGGACATGACCGCCGACATGCCGAGCCGGGCCGACGTGACCCTGCCGAACCAGGCCGAGGTCGAGTTGCCGGGCCGGGCCGACGTCGTGATCGTCGGGGCCGGACACAACGGACTGGTCGCCGCGGTACTGCTGGCCCGCGCCGGCCTCGACGTGGTGGTGCTGGAGGCGGCCGACACGATCGGCGGGGCCGCCCGTACCGAGCGGCCCTTCCCCAAGGTTCCCGAACTGCGGCACTCCACCGGCTCGTACCTGCTCGGGCTGATGCCGCCGGAGCTGATCCAGCTGCTCGACGTGCGACTGCCCACCCTGCGCCGGGACCCGCACTACTTCCTGCCCACCCCGGGCGGGCCCGGCTCGCCGTACCTGCTGTTCGGCGCCGACCGGGAGGCGACCCGAGCCCAGATGACCCGGTTCTTCTCCCTCGACGACGTGGCCGCCGACGACGCGATGCAGGCCGAACTCGCCGCGCTCCGCGAGGACCTGGCCCCGGCCTGGCTCGCCGAACCGCAACCGGCGGAGGAGATCGCCGACCGCCACGTCCGGCCCAAGCTGCGCGGGGTCTTCGTCGACCTGGTACGCGGCTCGGTCGCCGACTACCTGGCCCGGTTCGACTTCCGCTCCGAACTGCTGGTCTCGATGTACGCCGTCACCGACGGCCTCTCCGGGCTCAACGCCGGCCCGGACGACCCCGGCACCGGATACAACTTCCTGGCGCACAACATGTGCCGGCTGCCCGGCGCCGGCGGCACCTGGATGATCGTCGCCGGTGGCATGGGCACCGTCTCCCGGACCTTCGCCGACGCCGCCCGGTCCGCCGGAGCCAGGATCTTCACCGGTACGCCGGTCGCCTCGGTCACCCTCGACGGCGGCGCGGCCAGCGGTGTCGTACTCGACGACGGCCGGACGATCGCGGCCGAGGTGGTGCTCGGCGCCGGTGACCCGTACCGGCTGATGGAGCTGGTGCCCGACGGCGCGCTGCCGGCCGCGCTCACCGAACGGATGGCGGCGGTCCGCCGGACCGGCACCACCCTCAAGGTCAATCTGGCCCTGGCCGACCTGCCGACGTTCTCCTGCCTGCCGGCCGACGCGCCGAGCCCGTTCGGCGCCACCATCCACCTGCTGCCGGGGTCGGCGTCCCTGCTGCCCGGCGGCGGTGGGGACGAGTCGCCGATGGCGGCGCTGCGCGGCATGTGGGCGGACGTCCAGGCCGGCCGGCTGCCGGCCGAGCCGACCATCGAGTGGTACCTGCACACCACCGTCGACCCGTCGTTGCGGGACCCGGCGGGGCACCACTCGTCCGCGCTCTTCGTCCAGTCCGTCCCGTACGCCCCGGCCGACTCGTCCTGGGACGACCTGCTCCCCGGCTACGTCGAGCAACTGCTCGCGATCTGCGACCGGTACGCCCCGGGCACCTCCGACCTGGTCGCCGACGTGCTACCGCTGACCCCACCCGGGATCGAGGCGCACTTCGGGATCACCGGCGGACACATCCACCACGTCGACAACACGGTCTCGTTCACCGACCGGATGCCCTACGCCACCGGACTCGACGGGCTGTACGCTGGCGGCGCCGGCTGCCACCCGGCCGGCAGCGTGATCGGCGCCGCCGGACACAACGCGGCCCGGCGGATCCTCACCGACCTCGGCCGCTGAGTCCCCCGCCGCGGGCGACCGATCCTGGTGCCGGCGGACCACGTCCGGTCGCGACGACTCACCTGCCAGTCCGAATACGGCGATTTCACCTGGTTCGGGCGGCTACGCTCCTGCCCAGAGTCTCTCGCCGTCCCGGCCATCCGGCCGCTGGTGTCGACGGCGGGTCGAAGGGCGGTCGCGGTCGTGAACGGGGCGGAGTCGCTGCTGAATACCCTTGCCGACGCAGGGGTCGAGGTCTGTTTCACCAACCCGGGAACAACCGAACTGCATTTGGTCGGCGCGTTGGACTCCGTGCCGCGGATGCGTGCCGTACTCGGGCTGTTCGAGGGGGTGGCCACCGGCGCGGCGGACGGATACGCGCGGATCGCGGGCAAGCCGGCAGCGACGTTGCTGCACCTCGGGCCGGGCCTCGGACACGGCCTGTCGAACCTGCACAACGCGCGGCGGGCGAACTCGCCGGTCGTGAACATCGTCGGCGACCATCCGACGTACCACAAGCCGTACGATCCGCCGTTGGAGTCGGACATCGAGACCGTTGCCCGGTCGTTGAGAGGACCGGTCCGCCGGCCCGCGAACGCCGCCGGCGTACGCCCGGACGCGGTGTCGACGATCGCGGCGGCACTCGAACCACCAGGCCAGATCGCCACCCTGATCATGCCTGCGGACGTGTCGTGGTCCGACGGCGTCGGCACCGACGGCGGCGCGGACGGAACGCCGGTGCGGCCCCGGCCGACGCCGGCCGCCACCTCCGTCGTCGTCGAACGGATCGCCGACGTGCTGCGCGGCGGGGACGAGGCGGCACTGATCATCGGCGGCCCGGCGGGACGCGCCGCCGGACTGTGCGCGGCGAGCCGGATCGCGGCCGGCACCGGCGCCCGGGTCTTCCTGGAGACCTATTCCAGCCGGCTGGAACACGGGGCCGGGCTGCCGTCGTTCCCGCGCCTCGGCTTCTATCCGGAGGGGGTCCTCGGGCAACTCGACGGGGTCCGGCACGTGATCGTCGCCGGTACCCCGGTGCCGGTGGCGTTCTTCGCCTACCCGGGCAGGCCGAGCTGCCTGATCCCGGACGGCGCGCAGGCCCACGTGCTCGCCGAGGTCGGGCAGGACGCGGTCGCGGCGCTGACCGCGTTGGCCGACCTGGTCGCCCCCGACCACGAACCGGCGGTGACGGAACCGGGCCGTCCGGGGCTGCCAAGCGGCCCGCTCACCGTGGAGAACTGGCCGGCGGTGATCGGCGCCCTGCTGCCGGAGCACGCGATCGTCGTGGACGAGACCATCAGCTCCGGGATCGGGTTGCCGGCCGCGACGGCCGGCGCACCCCGGCACGACGTGCTGGCGATGTGCGGCGGCGCGATGGGCGAGGGTCTGCCCCTGGCCGTCGGTGCCGCCGTCGCCGCGCCGAGCCGGCCCGTCATCGCGCTCGAAGCCGACGGCTGCGCCATCTACACGCTCTCCGCGCTCTGGACCCAGGCCCGGGAGAACCTGAACATCACCAACGTGATCCTGAACAACCGGTCCTACGCCATCCTCCGCGAGGAATGGCACCGCCTCGGACCCGGCGACTCGGACCCACACACGAACAGGCTGCTGGACCTCGGCGAACCGAACATCGACTTCGTCGGGCTCGCCCGCGCGTTCGGTGTGCCCGGCAGCCGCGCCACCACCGCCGAGGAACTGGCCGAGCAGTTCGCCCGGGCCGTCACCGAGCCGGGCCCGTACCTGATCGAAGCGGTCATCCCACCTGTCGCGTGACCGTGCCTCAGCCGGCCGGCTCCGGGCTGGGCTCAGGCGCCGGCGCGTCGGCACGGTGCGCCCGGATCCGGTGCCCGACGCTGGTCAGGCAACGTCCGCTGGCCAGGTCGAACCGCCAGCCGTGCAGCTGGCAGGTGAGCTGGCCGTCCTCGACGATGCCGAACCGGCTCAGGTCCGCCTTCAGGTGCGGGCAACGCCGCTGCACCACCCAGTCGCCGATCGTGATGTCCTCGGCGTCGACCGCCCGCTCGTGCTCGTCGTACCAGCCCTCGGCGTACTGGAGGCGCTCCTCGGAGAGGCACTTGAAGAAGGAGTAGACGAACTCGTTGTACTGGCCGATCCGGGCGGCGGAGAACCGGCAGGAGAGGAAGAGCGAGTTGACCCAGTCCACCTCGCCGATGTGCAGCAGGTGCTCGATCAACGCCCGCTCGGTACGGAACCGGTACCGCACCTTCTCGTCCGCGTAGGGCCGGACCTGCTTGCCGGGGAAGTCGACCACGATGGACTCGATCGACTCGCCGTCGTAGCCGACCAGATCGAACCGGACCGGACCGCCGACACCCTTGGCGAGATAGATCGACTCCTCCAGCAGCGGTTCGATCCGCTGCTTCATCTCCTTGAGCACGTCGATCTCGGGGTGCCGCCAGGACGCCTTCTCCGCCTCGATGATCGGGCGCTTGCGCTCCCGCATCTCCTCCAGGTGCGCGACCTTGTCGGCGAAGAACTCGTCGACCGGCGTCGGGTGGCTGGTCTCGCAGCTCTCCGTGGTCAGTTCCGCCACGCTGCCGGGCAGCAGGACCACTCCGTTGGTGCCGCCGACCTTGGCGTACTCCCGCATGAAGACCGACTGGTCGGGGAAGATGTTGCCCTCGTCGCCGTGGATGTCGTTGAACTGCCACAGCTCGTCGTCGAGAAAACACGGCGGACCGGCGATCGGGAAGACGTACGACGCCTTGAGGTCGTCGATGTAACGCCAGGTCCGGTCGAACTGCCGGTCCCGCTTCTGCTTGCCGAACGCGGTCTTGGCGGCGGCGGGCAGTTCGTAGACCATCGGGTACCAGATGGCGCCGGAGAACTGCAGCAGGTGCGCGTGCACGTGTCCCAGCTCGGCGAAGGTGCTGAGGTCGGTCGGGCGGGCGTCGTTCTGGTTCAGCACCCGTACGCCGTCGTACTCCACCCAGAGCGCGGAGTCGCCGATCGGGCCGTCGGTCGGGCTGGTCAACGCCTGGATCATGACCTTCAGGCCACCGTCCAGCTCGTGGACCTCGTTGGTCTTCGTCCGGAAGAAGCTGGTGAATCCCAGCTCGCGGAGCTCGTCCTCCAGCTCCGAGGTCGGGTACTCCGGCAGCAGCACCGTCGCCTTCTTCGAGATGAAGTTCTTCAGGTGGGCCGCGTCGAAGTGGTCCCGGTGCAGGTGCGAGACGTACAGGTAGTCCACCTGGCCCAGACTTTCCCAGTCAAGCTGTGAATTGTCCGGAAAAGGGAACCATGAGGCGAAGTAGGCGGGGTTGACCCACGGGTCGCAGAGGATGCTCCCCGCGCCGGTGTCGATCCGCATACTCGCGTGGCCCGTACCGGTCAGTCGCACCGCACTATCCCCCTAGACATCAGCTGTCTCGTCCCGCTTGCAGACAATCAAGGCGTACGCCAAACGCTACCGGAGCGCTCCGCCCGACCAACCCGCGACGTCCGGTTGTGCCCGTCGGTCCCGTTCGCCGTACCGGTCAGCCCGGGACGATGACCCCGATCGGGCCGTACCGCGTGCCGACCGGTGCTGACCGGATCCCGCCCGGGTCGGCGCCGCTCGTGCCGCCGCGCCTCGGCTCCGGGTTCACCCGATGCGGTACCGAGCTGCCAGACGAAGGCGGGCCCGACCCGAGGTGCTGGCCTCGGAGGGCGGAGGCCGGCCACGCCGCCTCCACGACACATGCCAGACTTACCAGGATCCGATCGTGAGGAAGGACCGGAAAGTGGCTGGAAGCGAGCCGGTGACGTCACCCGACCAACACAAGCCGGGCCATCGGAAGGCAGGCCGGATCGGAGCGCTCGTCTCCGCGGCCGCCATGGTGGCGATGATGTTCAACAACAACGAGGTGAGCGGCACCGAGAAGCTCTGGCTCGGCGGCATCGCCGCCTTCCTGGTCGTCGTCGTCATCGGCGACAGCGTCCTGCGCCGCAACGGCCTGCGCTCCTAGGACCTGCGCCGCGTCGCCCGCGCTGCTGACGGCGCCGGTCGGACTCTGGACGCCCCTCCGGCGGACGCAGCCCGACCGGCGCACGCCTGTCCCACCACCGCGACACACGCGGCCGGCCTGCGGCGCTGGCCCCACTCTTCGGCCCCGGGGCTCTTCGGCCTTCACCCCTCACGCACACGACGCCCGACCGGGGTACGCAGGTCCGCTGCCTACGACAAACTCTCTCGTAGCCTGCGGTGCTGCTCTGTTCGCCGCACGGCAACCCGGATCCGCCCACCTGTGGTGACTCCACGCACGGCGCTGCGGCAATGCGCCGCCATCTCGCGAGGGTTCCGCCACATCACGGGAGAAGCATCGCGCCGACCACGCCGCCGGCGGCACGACGCTGGCGGCACGACGCTGGCATCCGTCACACCGGACGGCGCACCACCGCCCTTGCCGAACCGCTGCGGCAGCGGCAGGAGCCGGTCTCGGCTTCGACCGAGCCGGTCGCGTCGCCCGTGCCGATCCCTGCGGCGTCGTACCCGGCGCGCCGGCCGCGTCAACCGTTGCGCCTCGTACCGGTGCACGGGCGTCGTCGGGCCACGAGCACGAGCAGGCGACGACCCGCGCGACACGATCCGTGGTCTCCCGACCGGCGAGACGCGGTCACTTGCCGAGCAGCAGGTCCTTGACCTCCTTGAGCGCGGCGTCAACCTCGGCCTCGAAGTAGCCGCCCGGCACCAGACCGAACCGCATGGTGTCGAGATCGGTGGGATTCACCGGCATCGGGCCACGCCCGGACATGCTGCCGAGAATCCCCTCGAACAACCGGTCGACCTGCTCCGGGTCGTAGCCGCTGCCGAAGCGCCGTACCTGGAAGGTACGGCGGATGTGGTCGATCCGAGCCATCTCACCGCCCGGGCCGCCAAATCCCGGTCCGGCCATCGGCGGAGGTCCACCCATCGGCGGTCCGGCCATCGGCGGAGGTCCACCCATGGGTGGGCCACCGGCTGGCGGGCCACCGGCCGGTGCGCCCATGCCCCGAGCCGGCCCTCGCAACTCCCGGTCGGGCATCCGGATCTCGGCCGTCATGTCCGCCTTGCCCTGCCGACCGGCGTCGAAACCGTCGAACCGCTCGCCGGGGCCGAAGCCCGGCCCCGGGCCGCCAGGGCCGCCGGGGCCGCCCGGGGCACGGGGCGGGATCGGAGCAGCCGGGCCACGCTGCGGATCAAAACCACCCCTCGGCGGGTCGAAGCCACCCCTGGGCGGCTCCCCACCACGCTGCGGATCGAAGCCACCCCTCGGCGGCACGTCAAAACCACCCCTCGGCGGCTCCCCACCACGCTGCGGATCAAAACCACCCCGCTGCGGTTCCGGCCCACCACGCTGCGGGTCGAAGCCACCCCTGGCCGGCTCCCCACCACGCTGCGGATCGAAGCCACCCCTCGGCGGCACGTCAAAACCACCCCTCGGCGGCTCCCCACCACGCTGCGGATCAAAACCACCCCGCTGTGGGTCAAAACCACCTCGCGGCGGCTCCATCGCACCACGCTTCGGCTCGAAGCCACCGAACGTGCTGGTGGGCTCGTCGTACTGGCCGTACGGGTCACCGGACGGACCGACCTGGGCCGGCATCGGCCGTGGGGGCGGTGCACCCGGGGGCAGGCCACGGTCGTCACGCATCGGCGGACCCATCCGGTCGGCCGGCGCACCAGGCGGGCCGAAGCGCTCCGGCGGGCCCATTCGATCCGGCGGGCCCATTCGATCCGGCGGGCCGAGTCGGTCCGGCGGCGCGCCGCGGTCGCTCATCCGGGGATCGCCGCCCCGGCCGCCGCCCCGCTCCTCCAGCTCGGCGATCTGCCGCTCGACCCGGTCAAGGTGCAGGTCCACCTGCCACTCGTCGTACCCTCCGAAGCGCACTCGGAAGACGACGTCGTGCACCTCCTGGGAGGCGACGGGTGTCCCGATGGCCTCACCGGCGAGCGTGGCCTCGACACGGTCCAGAAACGAGTCCACCTCTTCGACCTTGTAGCCCCGCCGGAGCGCCTTGCGCCGGAAACGCTGACCCTGACTCGCCACTATGTCTCCTGGTTCGCTCGCTTCACTCGCTCATGCCGTCCCGCTGCGCGGGTCGGCGCCGCGAGCAGCACTGTCAAGCCCTGTACCCCGTCCGATCACTGCGCCACCGCCGCGGCGGCCAGCTGGCCGCAGGCGCCGTCGATGTCGCGCCCACGGGTGTCCCGGACCGTGGTCGAGACACCAGCCGCGCGAAGGCGTCGAACGAACTCCCGCTCGACCGGCTTCGGACTCGCATCCCAGCGACTGCCCGGAGTCGGGTTGAGCGGAATCAGATTCACGTGGGTAAGCCGACCTGCCAGCAGCCGACCGAGCAGGTCGGCACGCCACGGCTGATCGTTCACATCTCTGATCATCGCGTATTCAATGGACACGCGGCGCCCCGTACGCTCCGCGTAGTTCCACGCGGCGTCCAGCACCTCGGCCACCTTCCACCGCTGGTTGACCGGGACCAGTTCGTCGCGCAGCTCATCATCGGGCGCATGCAGCGACAACGCAAGAGTCACCGACAGGCCCTCCTCGGCCAGCCGCCGCATCGCGGGGACCAGGCCGACCGTGGAGACCGTGATGTGCCGTTGGGAGAGGCCGAGCCCTTCCGGGGCGGGGGCGGTCAGCCGTCGTACCGCGCCGATGACCCGTGAATAGTTGGCCAACGGCTCGCCCATGCCCATGAAGACGACGTGGGACAGCCGGGGCGGGGAGCCGGCGACCGCGCCGGAGGCGGCCACTCCGGCGAGATGGACCGCCTGGTCGACGATCTCCGCGGTGGAGAGGTTACGGGTCAGCCCGGCCTGTCCGGTGGCGCAGAACGGACACGCCATCCCGCAGCCCGCCTGGCTGGAGATGCAGACGGTGACCCGGTCCGGGTAACCCATCAGCACGCTCTCGACCATCGACCCGTCGTGCAGCCGCCACAACGCCTTGCGGGTCGCCCCGTCGTCGCAGGCGACCTCGCGGACCGGGGTGAGCAGCTTCGGCAGCAACGCCTCGGCGAGCCGTTCCCGGGTGGCCGCCGGCAGGTCCGTCATCTGCTCCGGATCCCGGACCAGCCGGCCGAAGTAGTGCGTCGACATCTGACGGGCCCGGAAGGCCGGCTCGCCGAGCTCGGCGACGAGGGCCTGGCGACCGGGCAGGTCGAGGTCGGCGAGATGCCGGGGCGGCAGGGCGGCGCGACGCGACGGAGTGGACCCGACCTGGGTCTCGGGGGCGATCTGGATCAAGGGCAGGCTCGTCATGGCCTGTCCAGTCTCCCACGTCCACGCGACAACGCACCTGGCCGGAGGTGCCGAACCGGCGAGGTCGGCCGGTGGACACGCGGGAAAGCGCTCACGTGACGTTCATCCCATCGGGGCGATGAGCGCCAGCAGCAGGTATCCGGTCGGCACGGCGAACAGGATGGAGTCGAGCCGGTCCATCAGACCACCGTGTCCCGGCAGCAGGTTGCTCATGTCCTTGATCTTCAGATCCCGCTTGATCATCGACTCGGCGAGATCGCCGAGGACCGCCGCCACCGAGACGGCGAGACCGAACAGCGCACCCCACCAGGGTGCGACGTCCAGCAGCAGCCACAGCAGCAGGGCACTGCCGACCGCCGCCGCCGTCACCGAACCGGCGAATCCCTCCCAGGACTTCTTCGGGCTCACCGAAGGGGCCATCGGATGCTTGCCGTACGCGACACCGGCGGCGTATCCGCCGGTGTCGGAGAGCACCACGGCGGCCAGCGTGACCAGGACCCGCAGGTGGCCGTCGGCCGGCACCGCGGCCAGCAGTGCCGCGAACCCGCCGAGGAACGGCACGTACACCGCGATGAGGGTGGCGGCGGTCATGTCCCGCTGGTAGCCGGCCGGGCCGTCACCGAGCCGCCACACCAGCGTCGCCAACACGGTCACCAGCAGGCCGAGACTGAGCGCGTCGGGCCCGGCCCACCAGGCCAGCCCGACCATCAGCAGACCGCCCGCGACCAGCGGAACGAACGGCGGATGGGCGCCGCTGGCGCGTACCGCCCGGGTCATCTCCCAGATGCCTACCGCGACCGCGGCGGCCACCACGGCGAGGAACGCCGGACGGAACAGGAAGAGCGGGACGACGATCGCGGCGCCCAGGACGAGTCCGACGCCGATCGCGGCGGGCAGGTTCCGGCCCGCCCGACCGGTGCCGGCCGGCTTTCCGGTACGCGTCGCGCGGCGGCGGCCAGGGCCACGCCGACCGGGTGGCGGCTGCTCCGGATCGTCGTCCTCCACCGGCATCTGCGGACCGCCCCTCGGGCCAGGACCGTTCTCCGGCAGGTGACCGGTCCTCGGCGCCGGGCCGGAACGCGGGCCCGGGCCGGAACGCGGCGCGGCCTCGACCGGTGGCCAGCCGACCGGGTTGGTCGGGGCGTCGGCGACACCGTCGCGATCCGGGTAAGCCGGGTCCGGGGTCCAGGGGTCGGGCTCCGGGTCGATCCCGTGGTACCCGTTCCGGTGCGTGCGGCTCCGGCCCGGCCCGTCGCTGTCGGGTCCGGAGTGGCCGGTCGGCGGCGCGTACACGTCCGGCGGCAGGTACGGCTCCGTCGGCGCGGCGACATCGTTGCGATCCGGGTAGGCCGGCGCATAGGTGTCGGGCGCGACACCGGTGTGTCGCGCCCGAACCAGGGTGTCATCGTCACCGGCCGGCCACGGCCGGCCCGGTGGGACGTCCCGCCGCTCGGGGCCACGGGTGCGTTCGGGGCCGCGCGGTTGCTCCGGCCGCTGCCAGCCACGCGGCTCCGCGCCGCCGTACGGGTCGACGTGGGACATCAGACCTCGAGCAACTCTGCTTCCTTGTGTTTCACCAGCTCGTCCACGTGCGCCACGTACCGCTGGGTGAGGTCGTCGAGCTCCTTCTCGGCGCGCCGACCCTCGTCCTCGCCGGCTTCGCCGTCCTTGACGATCCGGTCGAGTTCCTCCTTGCCACGGCGGCGGACGTTCCGGATCGCCACCTTGGCTTCCTCACCCTTGTGCCGGGCGACCTTGATCATTTCCCGGCGGCGTTCCTCGGTCATCTGCGGCAGCAGGATCCGCAGCTGGGTGCCCTCGTTGCTCGGGTTGACCCCGAGGTCGGAGTCGCGGATCGCCTTCTCCATCGCGGAGAGCTGCGAGGCGTCGTACGGCTTGACGATCGCCATCCGCGGCTCCGGCACGCCGATCGAGGCCATCTGGGTGAGCGGGGTCGGGCTGCCGTAGTAGTCAATGATGATCTTGGAGAACATGGCCGGAGTGGCACGCCCGGTGCGGATCGCGCCAAACTCCTCCTTGGCGTGCTCGACCGCGCGCTCCATCTTTTCCTCGGCCTCGAGGAGGGTGTCGTCGATCACCTGCTCCTTCGCCTCCTTCTGCTGGATGGTGCTTCGAAAAAACGGCTTACGCCGTGATCAACGTCCCGATGCGCTCGCCACCGACGGCCCGGATGATCGTGTCGTCGCCCTCCGCGCCGAAGACCAGCATCGGCAGGCCGTTCTCCTCGCAGAGGCTGAACGCGGCGGCGTCCGCGACCCGCAGCCCACGACGCAGTACGTCGGAGAAGGTGATCTGGTCGAGCTTGCTGGCGGTGGGATCGGTGCGCGGATCGGCGGTGTAGACGCCGTCGACCCCGTTCTTGCTCATCAGTACCACGTCGGCGTGGATCTCCAGCGCCCGCTGCGCCGAAACCGTGTCCGTGGAGAAGTACGGCATCCCGGCGCCGGCGCCGAAGATCACCACGCGGCCCTTCTCAAGATGCCGGATGGCCCGCAGCGGAATGTACGGCTCGGCGACCTGGGCCATCGTGATCGCGGTCTGCACCCGCGTCTCGATGCCCTCCTTCTCCAGGAAGTCCTGCAGCGCCAGGCAGTTCATCACGGTGCCCAGCATGCCCATGTAGTCGGCCCGGGCCCGGTCCATCCCGCGCTTCTGCAACTCCGCGCCACGGAAGAAGTTGCCGCCGCCGACCACCACCGCCACCTGGACGCCGCGGCGCACCACGGTGGCGATCTGCCGCGCGATCGCCTGCACCACGTCCGGGTCGACACCGATCGCGCCGCCGCCGAACACCTCTCCGGAGAGCTTCAACACCACCCGACGGGCCCGCCCCGGGGGCGGTGCCGTGGGGTCGTCCGTCGTCGAGGTCCGGTCATTCACAACCTGCGTCATCCGACCCGCCTTCCCACGCCGACACCCGGCGCCACGTCACCCAACTGCCGCTGCTGACCCTACGTGACAAGGAGGCCGCGGTGCCTGTCACGTACACCAGCGGCCTCCCTTTGCGTGTTACGCCCCGCCGATGCCCGGGTCAGGGCATCGACGGGGAAACGGAACGACTCAGGACTGTCCAACCTCGTACCGGACGAACCGGGTGACCTCGATGCCGGCCTCGGCGAGCACCTGCTTGACCGACTTCTTGTTGTCCGCGACGGAGGCCTGCTCGATCAGGACGTAGTCCTTGAAGAAGGCGTTGACCCTACCCTCGATGATCTTGGGCAGCGCCGCCTCCGGCTTGCCCTCCTCGCGAGCGGTCTGTTCCGCGATGCGCCGCTCCGAGGTCACCGTCTCGTCCGGCACCTCGTCGCGGGTGACGAACTTCGGCCGCATCGCGGCGATCTGCATCGCCACGCCGCGGGCGTCGGCGTCGGCCGCCTCGTCCGACTTGCCGGTGTACTCCACCAGAACGCCGACCTGCGGCGGCAGGTCCTGCGCCTTGCGGTGCAGGTAGACCGAGACCGTGCCGTCGAGCTTCGCGAAGCGGTTCAGCACCAGCTTCTCGCCGATCTTGGCCGACTGCTCCTGGATGGCGTCGGCGACCGTACGGCCGTCCGGCAGGGTGGTGCCGAGCAGCGCCTCCGCGTCGGCGACCCCGGACTGCTCCCCGTGCTCGACGAGCTGCTGGGCGAACGCGATGAAGTCGGCGTTCTTGGCGACGAAGTCGGTCTCGCAGTTTAGTTCGAGCAGGGCCTTGCCCGAGTGGGCCACCAACCCGTTGGCGGCGGTCCGGCCGGCCCGCTTGCCGACATCCTTGGCGCCCTTGATGCGCAGGATCTCGACGGCCTTGTCGAAGTCACCCTGGGCGTCGGTGAGGGCCTTCTTGCAGTCCATCATGCCGGCGCCGGTGAGGTCCCGGAGCTTCTTGACGTCCGCGGCGGTGAAGTTGGACATGACTCTCTCTTCGATGTGTAACGCGGCTGATTCGGTGGTCTTCTGCGGTCTACCCGGATGGGTCTACCCCGATGCGGAGCCGTCGTGCCTCGTACCCGGTCGGGATGCCGTCAGGGCGTGACGGCCCGACGGCATCCGACCGGGCAGGTCACTCGGCGGCGGCGGCAGCCGGCTCGGCGGCCTTCTGCTCCGACTCGACGGCGGCCTTCTTCTCGGTGTCCTCGATCAGCTCACGCTCCCACTCGGCGAGCGGCTCGTCCGCGCCGACCACGCCCGGCTCGGGCTTCTCGTCGGTGCCCCGACGCTTGCCGGAGCGGGCGATCAGGCCGTCGCCGACAGCCGACGCGATGACCTTGGTCAGCAGCTCGGCGGAGCGGATCGCGTCGTCGTTGCCCGGGATGGGGAAGTCGACCTCGTCCGGGTCGCAGTTGGTGTCGAGCACGGCGATCACCGGGATGCCCAGCTTGCGGGCCTCGTCGACGGCGATGTGCTCCTTCTTGGTGTCGACCACCCAGATCGCGGCCGGGACCTTCTGCATGTCCCGCAGACCGCCGAGGGTACGGGTCAGCTTGATCTTCTCGCGGGAGAGCTGCAGGGTCTCCTTCTTGGTGTAACCCTGCGCGGTGCCGGAGAGGTCGCCGAGCGCCTCCAGCTCCTTCATCCGCTGCAGCCGCTTGTAGACCGTCTGGAAGTTGGTCAGCATGCCACCGAGCCAGCGGTGGTTGACGTACGGCTGGCCGACCCGTGTCGCCTGCTCGGCGATGGCCTCCTGGGCCTGCTTCTTGGTGCCGACGAAGAGGATGCTGCCACCCTCGGCGACCGTGGTGCGCACGAACTCGTACGCCTTTTCGATGTAGTCGAGGGTCTGCCGCAGGTCGATGATGTAGATGCCGTTGCGCTCGGTGAAGATGAAGCGCTTCATCTTCGGGTTCCACCGCCGGGTCTGGTGCCCGAAGTGGACGCCGCTCTCCAGCAGTTGACGCATGGTCACTACGGCCATGGCGGGGTGCTCCTTCAGTTGTCCCTGGTTGTCACGCCGGGCCGGGAGGCCTGGCGTCCTGGCGCCTGTTCGCCGGCCATGACGGACCCGATCAAGATCGGGACCAGGGGGCCGTCGCCCCACGGACGAACCGTGGAGAGGGCACGCGAGGTCGACCGCGCAGGGCGGTCGCCAGTCGTCAAGTGTACGCCCCGCCCCGGTCACGAATGCGCAAACCCCCGCCGTCGCCCTCCCCCGCTGGTCGCCCGCTGACGCCTGGCCGCCAACCGGCCCTTCGTCCGCCGCAGACCACTGGTCCACGCCCGGCGCCACCGGTCGGCCGAAGCGGGACGATCCGCCTCAAGTTGACGGGAAGGCAACGAAGGGCCCTACGAGGATGGAACCGCCATCGCCAAACCACGTGCCCTCGGACGGCCGGAGCCGGGCCGCCCCACGTGCTCTCCAGCGGCTGGCGCCGCAGGTTCGCGCCCATCAGGGCCCGGTTGGCGGTCGTCGTGCTCGGCGCACCGCCGCCATACCACCTCAACGGCATGATCGTCCGGCTGTCCACAGCACCCCCGGATATCCACAGCCCCACCAGGTCGGGGTGACTCCGCCAGTGGCCCGGAGGCACCCTCATGCGTCATGACTGGGCTGAGAAGGGCGGTCGGCGCGTACGGCGAGCGATGCGCCGTACGACACCTGACCGAGGCCGGGCTCCGGGTGGTGGCCCGGAACTGGCGTTGTCCGTACGGCGAGATCGACATCATCGCCTGGGAGGGTGAGGTCCTCGCGTTCTGCGAGGTGAAGACCCGCCGCAGCGCCCGTTACGGCACTCCTGCCGAGGCGGTGCTGGGCCGCAAGGCACGCCGGCTGCGCCGGCTGGCCGCCGAATGGCTGCGCGACAGCGACACCCACGCCGAGCAGGTTCGGTTCGACGTCATCGAGGTCTACCCGGCCCGGTCCGGCGCGGCCCGCGTCGAACATCTCAGATCGGCCTTCTGAGCCACCGCCCGAACCGTCCCGCACCCTGTACTTGCCTGACAGGAAAGAACCGCGTACTTTCCTGTCAGGCAAGTACAGCTTTTCTGGGATGAGGTGCAAGGTTGATGACTCCCGACGACGCGCGGGCGGCGCTCGACGACATTCGGAAGCGGCATGAGCAGTCCCGCGCCGAAGAGGTACGGCACGGCCTGTCCCCCTTCTACCTGGCTGTCCTGGCCTCGGTGGTACTCCTCTCCTACGCCTCGTTCGACCTGCCCAATCCATGGGGTGGCGCGATGCTGTTCCCGGTGGTCGGGCTGTTGGCGTTGCTGGCGTTCGTCTACGCGCGCCGCGCGCCCGTGCTCAGGAAGCCCGGTTCCGGCGAACTGCTCGTCGGGGTCGCGGCCGGGATCGTCCTCGCCGCGGTGCTCCAAGGCCTGGCGGCGGCCGCTCAGGCGGTCGGAACGCCGACCCCGCATCTGGTCTCGGCAGCTGTCGGGTCGGTGATCTGCCTGCTGATGGCCGGTCGTGTCTGCAGGGGCGCCGAGGCGCTGGCACGGCAGGCGGACCGGCGCAACTGATGGACAGCGATTTCGACGAGTTCCTGCACGCTCCCGCACGGTTGACGGTCGTCGCGCTGCTCGCACCCGCGAGTTGGACGGAGTTCGGTTTCATCCGGGACTCGGTCGGTACGAGTGACTCGGCCCTGTCCAAGCAGCTCTCCGCGCTCGCGGCGGAAGGCTACGTCGAGGTACGCAAACAGCCGGGGGCGGGCGCGCGGCGCACCTTGGCGAGGCTCACCCCGCACGGCCGGAAGGCGTTTCTGGCCCACGCGTCGGCGCTGGAACGGATCGCCGCCGCCGCGCGGGCACCGCAGCCGGCCGACCCCGGCACCGTCCAGCCGACGTCGGTTGAGGCGGTGTGACGACACGACGTAGCCGGGCGTACCGACAAAGCCTCCGGTTGTGGAGTGGGACCGCCCGCGGGCCACTCACACCCCGGGAGGCGGCCGCCGTGTCCCACGCCCACCACGCGCGGACGTCCCCGGGGACGTCCGCGCCGCGTTCTGGTCGTGGAATCCGCCGCCTCCCGACACCGGGAGGCGTACGGGTGGGGCGCGTCCCACCCGTACGCCGGCGGATGACGTGACCGGCCAGAAGGCTGGGCGAGCAATCGGAGTCGGAGCGCGCGGGCGCGCATAGCACATCAGGGGTCTGATCATCCGACTGTCCACAGGGCACCCGGTTTTCCACAGCCCACCCCAACCGGATCCCACCGGGCACCGCCCGCCCGGCACGGTTGTCGGCATGATCTCGACAACTGACCGGCACGACCGATGAGTTACGCCAAGGTGCTCTGCGTGGGCCTGGTCGGAGTGACCGGACACCTCGTCGAGGTCGAGGCCGACCTGGCCCCCGGCCTGCCGACCGTCGCGCTCTCCGGCCTGCCCGACACCGCGCTCAACGAGGCCCGGGACCGGGTACGCGCCGCGGTGGTCAACTCCGGCCAGCGCTGGCCGAACCGCCGGATCACCCTCAACCTGCTCCCCGCCACCCTGCCGAAACACGGCTCGGCCTTCGACCTGGCCATCGCCGCCGCACTGTTGGGCGGCTCCGGCGAACTGCCGCTGGCTGCCCTGGACCGGGTCGCGGTGCTCGGCGAGTTGGGTCTCGACGGTACGGTCCGACCGGTCCGGGGCGTACTGCCGATGGTCGCGGCGGCGGCCCGGGCCGGGATAACCCGGGTCATCGTTCCGGCGGAGAACGCGGCGGAGGCCTCGGTGGTGCCGGGCATGCAGGTGCGGGCGGTCGACTGCCTGCACCGGCTCGTCGCCTTCATCCGGGACGGCACGCCGTTGCTGAATCCACCGTCCCACTCCACGGCCACGCCCCGGCCGGGGCCGGATCTCGCCGACGTGGCCGGTCAGGAACTCGGCAGACGGGCACTGGAGGTGGCCGCGGCCGGCGGGCACCATCTGGCCCTGATCGGCCCACCCGGCGCCGGCAAGACGATGCTCGCCGAGCGGATGCCCTCGATCCTGCCGCCGCTGGACGACGAGGCCGCGCTGGAGGTCACCGCCCTGCACTCCATCGCCGGCCTGCTGCCACCGGACGGCCAGTTGATCCGCCGGCCCCCGTTCCAGGCACCGCACCACACCGCGACGGTGGCGTCCCTGGTCGGCGGTGGGTCCGGGCTGGCCCGACCGGGAGCGGTCTCGCTGGCGCAGCCGAGAGTAGCCATTTGTTACAAGGCCCCGAGAAGTTGATCACCATCGGTGCCGGCTTCCCGCCGGGTTGTAATCACCGTCTATCCTGGTCGATCGTGAGCGGAATCAAGGTGGCCAACAACAATCCAGCCGGTCGGCTCTTCTTCATGTTCGCCAACGCGAAGCGGTTCAGTGAGGGAACGGCCTGGAACGGCTGGGCTAAGGTCTTCGGCGTCGACCCTGCGGCCAAGCCTGACGTCATGCGCGCGGCCGCGAGCGCGATTGAGTTGATCGCGCTCGTACCACAGCAGGTAAACGCCCTTGTGGATGATGACCCTGCGGTAGCGTTGATCAACTTCCACGAGGTCGAGAAGACCGGCGGGAATTTCCACCGCCTGGCCGGGATGCCAATGAAAAACTTTCTCATGCCCCTGCAGGAAACCGGCGTACAGTCACTGATTTACTGCTCTTCTCTCCTGAGCCGGCGCCGACCGGAGCCCCACCTCGACAAGCAGGCCACGGCAGAACTTGTCGAGCAGGTTCGGCTGCTCATCAGGGATGTCCTGCTGGTCCACCAACTGGACCCCGAGACACGAGATTTCGTCCTGCGTCACTTGGCGACGATCGAGAGAACGCTCAAGGAGCAGCCCTTGTTCGGCGTCCGACCCGTCGAGCAGGCGCTCGACGAGACGGTCGGCGGGCTGTATCGGAAACCTCATCTGATCGAACGCCTCCGGGGGACCCCTGTCGTGGCGAGCCTTCTGGGTGTCGTGGTAGCCGTCGATATCGCCCTCAACATGGTCTCGAACTATCAGGCCATCACCGCTGACAAGCCGCCCTCCCCGACGCCCGCCGTGATCGAGCTGAGCCGCCAGTGCGGCGTGCCGCTGGAACTGCCGGTCGCTCCGGCGCCGCGACCGCCGGCCGAGGACGTCGCCGAACCCCTCGCTCCGGCAGCCGCCGGCTCCTGAGACAGATCGGGCCCGCCCGACGTGTCGGTTGGGCCCGATCCTGATCACCGCCTCGACCGCGCCCGGAACCTGTCGTACGCGGCCATGACCATCAGCACGGCACCCCCGGCAGGTAGTGCCGCAAGCCAACCGAGTCCGGCGAGGAGCCAGACCACGGAGGCAACAGTCAGGGCCAGGAACAACCAGAACTGCCGGAGCCGGACGCCGGGTATCAACGCGATCATGGCCAACATACCGATTGACACCCAGAAGGCGGCAGCATAGCTATTCGACACCACACTGCCCCTCCGCGTGCGGCTCCCACGCCCGCCAACTGCGGTACCGCTCAACGTGCTGGACAAACGGAAGGGAATCCCATTCACCAGCCCACTTCGTGAGCGCCAGAACCCGCGCCCGACTCTTAGATTCGGCGCTTAAGTGGTAGCACCGACGCACCTCCTCGCTCTGAATCATGCCTCGCATTTCCACCCGCCAGTGATTCTCATCCTGGAAGGTGCTCGCACTTACTTCTTCCATGTCCAACCTCCCGGCCCGCCTCGCGAATGAGGCGGAACGGAGAGAGACTCACACAGGATCATGACCGAAGGCAAACGATGCGCGGATAGCCTCGGAGGCATTCATAGACGACATTTTTCAAATGATCGACGCGGAGTAACCTGTGCTGTCACTCCGCGTCCATGTCGAACAAAATCGAAGTCCGCCGCTAAGCGCACAAATCAGGCGATCCTGTGGAGCTCGTCACACTGTTGGACCCGATTCAGCTTTGCCAACTCAGGTGCCCGACAAGACGCTGCCGAGAACGCCGAGCAGCAGCAGTCCGCAGATCGTCAAGATCGCCGACACGAAGCACAGCGCCGACATGTACACGACCTCCAGCAGCGCATCACGGATCTTCTGAGCGAGCTGCCGTCTGGTCATATCTGCCGGCCCGGCCAACGCTGGTTGCGCTGCTGCACCATGCGGGCAATCGCCAGCAGCGACCGTAGTCCGGTTGCCAGGCAGGCCGCCTGACGCAGCGACATGAGCACGACGTTTGCCGGCTCCTTCGGGTCCTCTGCCTCGTGATCGAACTCTTCGAGAACCAGGACGGTCGGGTTGTCCGGCGTCTCGGACGACCAGGCCAGCGAGGCTCGCAGCCGAACCGGCTCCGTGCCGAGGGTCGGCACCTCGACGGCGCGTGAGCGGTGCGCCACGGCGTCGCACGGCGGCGAGCACCAGGCGGGATGTCTATCGTCAACCACGGTCCACTCCCTTGAAGTGGGTCAAGGCCCGGGAGCGGAGGTGCGAACTCCGCTTCCGGGCCGCCTGATCAGTCCTCGCCCGGCAGTTGGATCGTCACGACCGGCTCACCGTCGTCACCGGGTCCGACGATCGCCTCCAGTTGGACTGCCTGCGGAGCTGTCTCGTCGCCCTCGGTGAGCACCCGGGCGATCTCGAACGCCACGCGGTTGGTGCCGCGACTCGCCTTCGCCGCCCGGGAGGCCACCCAGACCACGTCCCACAGTCGCCTCGTCTCGTCCTGGGGCACGCCCTTCCGGGCCGTGTCCTCGTCGGTCCAGGCGACACAGGTTTCCCAGACGGCGTCGGTCAGGGCCACCGACCAGCGGAAGCCGGCCTCCTTGGCCGTCGCGGTCACGTCGATCAACACGCCGTCCGCAATGGCCTGCTTCCGGGAGTAGAAGTCGATGATCTCGAACTCACACACGATCAGGACGCCTCCGAGTCACCGACCGGCTCACCGGTCGTCTCGTCGTCGTCCTCGGTGACCTCCAACTTCTCCGTCTCCCCCATGGGCTCACCGGAGATCACGAGCTGCGCCTCCGCGAGCAGGTCGTTGACGTCCTTGCGGGTTTTGGCATCGATCGCCTGACCGAGCAACGTCTCAACCCGCTGGAGTCGTTGGATCAACGCCGCGTGCTCGGCGGCCCGCACCGGCTTCTTCTTCGCTCTCCGCGGCCTCATCTGCTCCGGCAGGCCGTCCCGCTCCACGCGGGACAACGCCTCCTCCAGGGCCAGCAGTTCCTCGGCGAGAGGACGGCCATCCTCGCACCGCCACACCTTCGCGGCGGTCAGACCAGACAGGGCGGCGAGCGCCGCACGTGATACCCCAAGCTCCTTCCGACGCTGAAGGACTCTGAGTCCCGCCTCACGGTGCGCCTCCTCCTGAACGGCCGGCTCCTCCTGGATCGGCGTACCGGTCTCGGTCGTCTGGTCGGTCACGGTCGCATCAATGGCGCTGGTCATCGTTGTTCCACTCCTCGGTTTCCCTGTCTCAATAGCCGGGATGAGACTAAATCGAATATTGATAGGACTCAGACGACTTGTAAATAGGAATGGCTAATTGATCTCGCGTGAGTTTGTCGAGGTCAGAGCCGCTGTAACCGACGCTGGGCCACTCCTGGAACGAGGGCGCGCAACGGCGACGCCGGGACGGCACGAGCCCTTGTGAGACACGCGCCGTCCCGACTCCGGGCCACTCCGTGCGGACACCCGGGGGCGACGAGACCGGCTTGCCAACCTGGGACGCCACCCGCTCGGCATCTTGTCATGATAACCACGATAAGTCTACTCATCCTTGCCTGTCCGTAACCGGGAGTGATCTACTAGGCGGGCCAACCTGGGAGTAGACACCGCATGTCCACATACGTGCCCGACTATCAGCGCATCGCGGATGATCTCCGCGAGCAAATCAAGACCGGCAAGCTGACGCCCGGCGACAAGCTGCCCAGCAAGCGAGAGCTGCGCGAGATCTACGGCACCAGCGCCCAGCCGGTGGACGCCGCGCTCTTCATGCTGCGGACCGAGGGCTACGTGGAGGGCCGCCAGGGCAAGGGCACCTTCGTAACCAACAAACGTCCGGACTAGCGCCGCCTCTCTTTCAGCAGCACGCATCGGCCCCGCTGACGATGGGCGAGCCGAACGACAAGATGCCGAGGTAAGTGAGGTAAAGCGCGAAGGCATTTCGGCAGGACTGAAATCCGAGCCGCCGGACCGGACCGATGTATACATCACGGAGTGCCGCAAGCGCTTCCCCGATAGATGTGTAGACCTGCTAAGCGGCCGGACATCCCGCATCGGGTTTACTCACGCCGTATCTAAGCATCACTTTGTGCACGCCTATACCAGTATTGAGCTCGATCGCGAATCGCAAGCATGCGTGGGTGATTCCTAGGCAGCAATGCAGCTTGGCTTTGGAAGGCATCACGTAGGGCTTCGGCTAGTTCGGCGGCAGCATCCGAAGGTACGGGTAATAGCGGCAACAGCTTCATGCTGTCAACGGTATTCGCGTGATGTGCGCCATGGTGCTTGACCCACTCCGCGGCAACCCGCGTAAGCTCGGCGGCACCGCGAAGAGGGTCACCATGGCCACACAAGTGCGAGGCCCAAATGCTTCTCGCCTCTAGACGGTCTGGATTTCCAGCTGGCAACCACTGGTACGTATCGACGGCGACCGCCTCCAATACGATGCTTGCGGCAGAGTCGTCCCCTGCTTCGGAGTGGGCACGCCCGAGTTCGAGCCGGACCCTGATGGTTTCGGGATGTTGCGGCCCGTGCACCAACTTGTAGGCGTCGTGCAATTCTTCGTAGAGCGAAACCGACTTCGACCAGTCGCCACCCTCCCCAATCCATTCAGCTGCGGTACGCCGAATAATCAGCGAAGTTGGGTGCATGTCGTTGAGAGCATCAGCGGTCTCAGCAACGAGCTCCTCGAGTAGCACCGCCGCCTCTCGGGCCTGTCCGCAGCGGCCGGTGTAATGCGCAACGGAGGCGCGCTGCCCCAAGGTGGTCTCGTGGATAGGGCCGAAGATCCTTAAACAATCGGCCATTACCGCTCGCGCCTCAGCAAGAGCGCCTTGCAGATCGCCTAGATCCGCGAGACAATGTGTCAACAGGCGGCGTGCGTCAATGACTGCAGGATCATCTTCACCAAGGATACGTCGTTGGTCACCGATGATCTTGCCGGCAGCAGCGGCTGCGCCGGCTGGATCGCCTGCACGGCGTTGCAGGTCAGCGAGATTGATCCGCAAAATAAGCGTACTCGCGTGATCTTGTCCTTCGACGCGCTCGAAGTCTCGGACCAGTTTGGCGTAGGCTGCCAAGTCCACGACGGTCCCGCTTTTCATCTGCCATTTGATCAACTCAGCACGGGTCGCGAGCGTCCGCGCATCGTCGTGCCCGTACTGATTAACGAGGTCGATACGGAGTGCGTCGTACTCAGCTGCCGCACCGCTTGCGTCGCCGGACGCGCCACGCCAGCGGGCTTGAAGCTCGCGGAGAAAGTACGTCAGGGAATAGTTATTTCCGTATAGGTCAACGGCCCGCTGGGCCATGTCCGCGAAATAGGCTCGGGCGCCAAGGGCGTGACCGGTCACGCCAAGGCTCTGCCCCGCTAGGACGAGCACTTCGCTAACTGCACCATCGCGCCAGAGGTGGTTACCGGCCCGCTCAGCCAGGACAGCCACATTCGCACGGAGAGTCTGGGCATGGCCTGGGTCGCGCTCAATTGCCGGCCACACTTCTCGTAGAGCATCGGCGCATACGTCTGGGACACACTCGCCCTCAGGTGTAGTAGCTGTGGACTCCCGTACGGCTCGCTGTAGCAGAGAATGTGTCCGAAGTGTCGCGCCTGCATCGTGTAGGTCAGCGAGGCTTAGTCTGCCGAGGTTACGCAGCCCGTCAGCGACGTCCGCAGCCGTCACATCTGTGCGGCTACGAACACTAAGATGGTGCAGACAGCGTGGAGTGTTGAAAAGACCCGTAGGGACGCCATGGCCGTCCAAGAACGCCACCATCTCCAGCAGCGGCCGAGCCACCCCCGGCGGGTGCAGTTCGTCCGCCGCGGTGATCGACAAGGACCAAGCCGCAGCGATTGGTGAGACCTGATCGTCCGGCAGTGACTGCGGCTCGGGCATGAGTTGCGCGAGAGTTGACCGTTCATCGGCTAGGCGACGTAGATAGTCGGCACACGTCAGCTCGCGGTCGAGAATATATGTGCTCGCCTGGGCGAGCGCCAGCGGCAGATACTCCAGCTGTTCTACAAGGCTGCCCACGTGGCTGGCGACATCGGGAACATCGCTGAGCTTTGCGAGTATATACTGCTTCGCCTCATATGAGCTAAACGCTCCGACAACGACAAGGGATCTCTCACCATGGCGGGTCAGGGCCGCGTCCCGACGTCGGGTCGTGACAACTGTCCTCCCCGCCTGCCGCGAGGGAGGCCACAGATCCCGCATGATGCCCGGTTCGGCAAGGTCGTCGAGGACGACGAGCCAGGTTCGTTCGGTGGTTCCCAACCAGGTAAGCAGGCTTTGTGCAGCTTGCTCGGCGTCGTCGGCGTGGTGCTGGTGCACCCGAGCTGCTGCAGCGGCGTAGCCGGTGATCACGGCCGTCCGAGAAGAAGCGGTGATCCAGAGCAGGAGACCGATATCCCCTGCCACCAGTCGTGATCTGGCGTAGTGTGCTGCCGTCTGCGTCTTCCCGACTCCGCCGAGGCCGGACAGGATGACAGTCCTGGAGCGCCGGCTAGTACTGTGAAGAAGCGCGTCTGGAATGCGACTCTGCCATTGGTCGGCTAGGGCCGGAACGGTGCCGACCTGGCATGGCCATGTCAGCCTTGATGGTGGAGGCTCAAAGCGAAGCTCGATGTGAATATCGCCATCGTTATCGCCAGCGATCGCGACAGAGCCCGGGCCGACAGCATGAGCGCCACCGAGGTCTCGACGCCACCACCCTCCGGACGGCCAGCTGAGGTTCATATGGCTGCCGGCCCCTGGTAGCCCTGAGCGAGGTCGGTGCGGATGCTCGCGGCGTTGTCGCCACCGACTGCAACCGCGCCTGGCCCTGTGGCGTGAACGCCTTCAGCCGTACTTCCGGTTTGAGCCGATGTGGGCGAGCCGGGCAGCCTGACCCTGGTGCTAATGGTGCCACCGTTATTGCCGCCGACGGCCGCCGACGCTAGGCCGGAGGCGACGACTGGGCGACGTCGAGCAACCGGCCACCAGAGGGTCCACGCCGCAAGGAGCAACGTCACAGGCATCCCAAGTGCCGAAATCCACTTCTCCGCGCGGTCGAGACCCTCGCGGAACAGCAATGCCACCAACGTTGTCCCGACGGCGAGGATTACGGTCGCACCGATGACTCTTACTGTCCGCCTCATAGTCTCATTGTGCCCGAGCCGCGCTCTAAACTTGTGTGGCTCGCCACCGCGTCTAAATCCTTCGGACGGTCTACTCGCATGACCGCTGCCATCCACTCGTGGCAGAAGCGGATACTCCTTCCCTGCCAGTTCGCGTCATTGCTTACGGAGCGTCACGACGACGACCACCGCGCTCTGCGGACTGCGCTACCCCTTGCTCCACTCATGCCATGCACGTTCAGTTGCACCTGGTGGTGCGTGTCAACTCATAGGCCGCATCGAACCAGCCAACTGCGGTCAGAGTGCTAGAAAGGCTCGTCGGATTGGTGGCAAACGGACACGACGATCACGGCCATGACCCGAGGGGTATCCGCCGGAGACGGTGATCGCCAAGCCGTCTGCCGGCATCGCGGCGCTGACTTCTCCGCCCGTGCCGTCCGGGAAGGTCCGTTCCGCGCGGATTTCGTAGCCGGCCTGTTCCAGCTGTCCCGCAGCCGGCGGATTCCGTCAACATGCCGCTCAGCCGGCAGCAGGATTTGGTAGATGCCTTGGACGTGGTAGCCACCGTCCGGGCTTGCCGTCGCGCCCAGATTCTCGGCTGCTCCGAGTCGACCGTACGTAGCCAGGCGGCGCGGGGTGATCCCGCGCCGCCGTTGCTGTTGGCGCCCTGCTGAAGGGCGTCCATTTCTGGCCATCGGGTGATGTAGATGGTACCGACGGCAGCCCTAGGTCACGCTCGCGCGGGCCCGACGGCAACGGATCACCACGGCAGCGGTAGCGGGGCATCCGCCGGTTACAGGGCGGCGTCCGGTCCGATCGCCTGCGCCGTCCGTTGAGCATAGTCCGCCGTCCACCGCTTCGCGCCGGTGTGCACCGCAGTCTGCACGTCGCCCCCTCCTCTCCCTCTCCGGTGCACCCGCTCAGCGCCAGCAGCATGCCAACAACCGCCAGGACGAATCCGACCAGCGGCCGGCGTTCCGTGCCTGGACCGGCGGCTTTCCATGTTCCAGGCCAACCACGCCGTAGTGTCCAACGATGATCCGCCCCCGGTTGAGCAGACCCTCCGTCGGCACTCCGTTGTCCTGGGTCTTCCAGTAGCCGCTGTGCGTACGGGTGTCGACCTCGTAGCGGTTGCCGCCGAAGTCCTCGTCGTGCGGCGCTTGACCAGGGCCGGGATCGAACCGCGACACCGGATCCCGATCCTCGAAGTCGAAGAAGTCGTCGTCTTCGGCCTGACCGGCCCACATGTTCCGGAGAGCAAGGTGCGGGTTCTCGGCCTTGTGCGCATGCCCGGACCGCGGGCGACGACGATGTCACTGACCGCCGGGCAGCCTCTCCACAACGCACCTCTGGTGGACGGACATCCACCAGTGGTGTACCTTCGCCAGTGGGCATTGGCCCTAATAATCAATCTTGGATGGTGGACATCTCCACCAACTCACCGAGACCGGCTCAAGGTGAGTTATCTCCGTACACAGTCGACGCGATACCTGAGTTTCCATGCAGCCGGTGCACGGAGCTCAGCTTCGTCAGTAGAACCTGTGCTGGCCGAGCTGAGCCGTGCGTGCCTCACTCGGTCGGGGTGAGGAGTGCTAGTCATGGATTCTTTTGATCTCGTTTCCCTGCTCACCCAGTACTGGATCGTGCCGGTGCTGGTCGTTGGCGTTCCGGTCCTGGGTAAGGTAATCGTCGCACTCTGGACGACCTGGGGCGCCGAGGATGAGAAAAAGCCCGAGATCCTCCGGGCCGTGGGCGACATGTTTCGCCCCCTCCGCCGCGGCGGCGCGTCCGATGGCGGCAAGGGTGGTGTCGGAGTGTCTTGATCCACCTCAGGCACCTCCCCGTTGGTCGGCAGAGTTATGGCCCGCCAGCAACTCGCGCAGCTCGGCCTCCCGCGCCTCCTCGGCACGAGCGGTGTCGAGTCGTTCGAGGATCGCGAGGGCTGGCGAGTTCGGCGTGACGACGGCGTCCACCTTGGGGAGAGTCTAAGCTTCTCGGCTTGGACTCTCTTCCACACAGTTTCAGAGCCTTGTAGAGCACCTCACCAATACGCGTCTCGCTCAACCTGCGGCCTCGTCGTTTTATGGATCATCGGCATTCAGCGCCTCGGGAAGCCAAGTGGCAAGCAACAGGTCGACTGGTCGAGACGCAGCGCCCGGCGTACCTGAACGGCATTCTCGCCGTTCTCGTCGCGACCGCTTTTGCGCCACCACTTCTGATATGAGGAACGGCCCGGACGTAGGGTCCCCAGGCACGGCGACACAGCTCATACCGAACATCTTCGTTCCACTCAACTGATAACACTCTCAGGCTTGTTGCCCGCTACGTTCTTCGGAAAGTCCTTGCCGATCGCTGGTTCCCTAACCGCCACCCGTCGCCACAGACTAGCAGGGTCAACTATTTAACCGGCAGGCAATTAAGCCAATCGAGACGACCTAGCCCGTAAGCGCACTGGACAGCAGGTTGCCCGCGAAGCCTAGAACGGCACCGGCAATAAAAGTCCAAGTTGCGACACGCGTCCCCGACTTACGGAGCTTCTCCATTTGCTCATCGTGCACCGCGGTCAGTTTCTCAATTTCCTCTTTAAACTTTTCCTCAGTCCTGGCACCAAGGATGACGCTAATCTTTCGGGCGTCCTCTTCGTTCAACTTCGCAGTAGCCTCCGCCGCGTCGGCGCGAATAATCAGCTTACGAACCCCATCCTCGAACGCCTCTGCCCGAACAATGATGTCCCGCATGTCTTGAAACGCCACGTGAAGAGCCTGAGACACCTCGATCATGTCCGCTTCGAGCCGCTCAGCCGGCGTCGACTGTGTCTCCTGTACCGTCTTTACGGATTGCGCAGCGTCACTCTGAAACTCCGCCCGCAGCGCCCTAGACATCTTAAGCTCGGAACGGAGCATTCGCGCCGCGATAACGACAGCGACAAAGGAGGAAACCACACCCAAGACACCTGCGACCTTTTCGCCGGTGTCCAGGAGATCAAGCGCTTGAATATCGAGCATCGACGTAGGCTACGCCCGACAGTGACCGCCGACCAGACCCTGTCGAATGATCGTCATCAAGCTCGTCCAGTTAGGCGGATCCGGGTGCCTCTCCGGATGATCGCCCGAAGCTCGGTGGGTCATCAGGGCAGTCCACGAAGCGCCGGTGCTCCCCGTCGAGCCGCACAAGCTCGCTCTCCAGCCAGGACATCGCGTCGTCCAGCGTCATGTCGGGATGCTCCGTGCGACGTTGCCGCAGCTTGCTGGCGATATCCGCATAGATCCCAACCCAGGTGTGATTGATGGGATCACCGCAGTACCTCTGCGTCTCGCTGATCACCACGACCCGCTCCTTCAACCCGACGCCGCCCCGATCTCGTCGGCGTTCTTGAGGATTCGATAGACCGTGTTAGCTTGCCAGCGCCCACCGCGCTTGCCCAGCACACCCTGGTCGTTGAGGCGCGTCGCGATCGCGTTGTCGTTGATGCCCTCAGCCCGCCAGGCACGCATCTGGGTCAAAACCCGCTGCTCTGCCTCGTTCTCCACCAGGTGGCCGTCACCGTCGTGGTCCCAGCCGTACGGCTCGCGGGCGTAGACCTGTCCGGTGCGCCGCTTGTGCTTGAGGGTGTTGCCGGTCCGCTCTCCGATCAGCTCGCGCTCGAACTCACCCAGCAGGACGCGCAGCCTCGCGAAGAACCGACCCATGGCGGTGGTCAGGTCGATGTGGTCGTCCAGGGACAGCAGCCGCACCGGGTTCCGCCGGCCGTTCGGGATCATCCTCCGGATCAGCGTCATCCCGTCCTCGGACTCGCGGGTGAGCCGGTCCAGGTTGGTCACGATGATGACGTCGGCCCACGGGTTGTGCTTCGCGTCGATCAGGTCGTTGATTCGCCGACCTTGTTCCCGGTCGGCGAGCGCGGTCTTGCCGGAGACGTCGATGTCCTGGATGAACTCCACCAGGTCGTAGCCGTACGCGACGCAGGCCGCGGTGACCCGCGCACGGTCATCCTCGGGACGGTTCCTCTGGTCCTCGGTGGATACCCGCGTGTACCCGACGGCGCGGGGGCAAATTTCGCCCGAATCAGTCGATACTCTCACAAATGATTATACCAACCGAGCTATTGGTACAACGACGACTATTTGTCGTCCCCAAATGGCGTTTGAGACGTTGACTTGGTCGTCTATATCGAACCAACCACGTTGGTTCCAACGATGCCAACGGAGGACTACAGGAGGTCGGCCGACGGGCCAGGCGTCGCTACTTCATCCACTCGAACAATGCGTTCACTAGTAGGCCTAGCGGAACCGATGCCAGAAGACCATAGCAGAAGAAACGAACTTGTTCTCGCCGACTCGCCCGAGAGGTCTCACTGAGTCCTCGGGTGACGGTTTGTTCGACCAACCGCTGAACAGCTTCCGCTTCTCCCCGCTTGAGCGTGGCGAGCATGTCATATTGTTCAGCATCCGCTTTTAGCCGGGCTAGGGCCGCCGATCGCAATTCCAGCTCCGCTTGCAGTGCCGGCAGCAGGATGGCCGACTCTTGCAGTTGACCCTGAAGCTCCGTCAACCGCCGCACGAGCGGTTGACCTTGCTCTGCAAATTGCCGCTCGCCCTCGCGTTTTCCCCGAAGGAATTCGCCGCGAAGATCAGCTGCAACCCAGACAACAAGGAAGGCTCCCAGTCCTATCCCTACCACAGGCTGCCAGGATCCCACGATGGACACCATCTCCGATTCCGTTACACGTCGAGCGGCTATGCCAGCCACTCGAACACGAAGTTGCCCGCGACACCCAGCGGCACGGAGCTGGCCAGGCCGTACAGGAAGTACTGGATCTGCTGCTTCTTGCCGTCCTTCGAGGTTTTCGCGAGTTCCTGGACCACGAGTGCCGTGGCCTCGGCCAGCGCGGTCTTCCGGTTCTCGTCCACGAGCTTCTGCACGGCGTCGGCGTGTTCCTGGTGCAGGGCGGCGTACCTCTCGGTTTCCTCGGCCTTGGCCCGCAGTTTTCGGAAAGCTGTCTGCCGAACCTTCAACTCAGCCTCCAGGTCGGGCAGAAGCTCGGCGATGTCCTTAAGGTGATCTTGCACCTTGGCAACGCGGCTGAGTAGAGGATCGGGGAGCGCGTGTTCCCGTTTAGCAAAGGCCGCCCGCAAGACTGTGGGCAGGTCCAACACGTCGTCACCAGACTGGAACCGTCGAAGTGCCTGCCTGCCGACTTCCGCATAAGCGGATTCAAGAGCATCCACCGTGCCTCCGTGCAGATCGAACCGACTGCCCTGTGTAGCACAGCCGGTCAAGACGCGCCACGGAGTCCATGGTCAACACCGAGGGGCCGGCAGCGAACTATCGAACCCTTGATCTTAGATGCAGTGGCACCAGAGTCAGTCCGCCGACTTCGGCCCGGGCGGCGGCCAGCCGAACCGCCGGTTCCAGGACTGAATGATTCACCGAAACTTCAGGCGCTTGTCCCGGCGCACCGACGTCACCACGACCCGCTCATGGTCCATGAGGACATCGGCCACGGTCCGACCTCACGACTTTACAGCCACCAGCAGTGCGAGTACGGCGCGCTTAAACTCGACTACGTCCCCTTTCGAACACGTCGAGCTTGCCCCGCGCAGTGATATGCGCGTATCTATAGATCTGGTTCTCTTAGGCAGACGCAGGGCATCGTCGTAACCGGCTGAGCGGCTGCCGCTGATTGGCTCGACTCGCTCATCGAAACCTATCCCTAGCCTCGTGGCCTAGGTCCGTGCCGAAGTACGGCGAAACCGACGGTCCGTCCGTCTAACTGGCCACCCAGAACTGCCAACTGACGGGCGCCGCAGGCCACGAGGGGTCGGGACGCCAACCTGCAGGTGGCGTCCATCCCGGCGGACAAGGCGGCCAACCCGGCGCCGGGTTGAAGCGCCAGGCCGTCGCCGTCGCCGGGACAACCGTCTCCCCTCGCGAGCCGCCGACCGCCTGGGTCCCCTCGAAGAGCGGCGGCGAATCCAGCCACGCGTCGCTCAACTCGTTCATCCGACACACGTCTAGCACCAGGTCGGCCTTGACACGGTTGCCCTTCAGAATCGCCCGCGCCGTGGTCACAACGTCACGTCCGGCAAGGTGTCTGATCACGGGTAGGAGATCGCCACTCGTGGCCGGCGTGAGGGTCCCGACGGCCGACCCGTTGATGCGTACCTCCGCGACGGTTCGCGACGACCGTGCCTTCTGCTCGACCAGCTCGTGCAGGGTGGCGTGGACCCACGTCTCGCCGTGCTGCCCCAGCAACGGAACGAGATCGTTGATGTGCTTTTCCTCGCCGGTGACCTGGACCTTCCGGCCGGTAGGCAGCACCGCGTGCCGCTCCGACGGCGGCAGCGTCGCCGGTACGACCATGTGCGGCTCGGCGAGCGCGACCCGCACGCTACCGACAAAGACCTGGCGGGGATTGAGGCTCTCGTCCTCCCAGTCATCGTGCTCATAGCCGTACACCCGGGCGGCGACCTGCGGCGTCCACCCCTCGTCGACGAGCCGGAGAAGCACCGGCGAGTACCGCACCGCCTGCTCGCGTGGCAGGTGCCCCACCTGTCCCCCGCCGACGTAGACGCCGATCGCGTTCGGGTCGAACCGGTTGCGCGGTTCGGGAACGAGCTGGGCTACCGTCATGACCTCCCGGCTGTCGCGCGTGAGAGCACCGGTTCCCAGGAGTCTCCGTATGTGCGGGTAGTAGTGCGACTCGCCCACGATCTCCATGTGCGGGTAGTTCCGCTGGCCCCACAGGTCGAACGTTCGAGTCATCGCGGCACGGTGCCCTTCCGGGGGAAGCGACTTTGATCAACTGATCCGTCGTTGGTGTCCTGCGAGGCTCGCAGGATCGCCGTCCCGTGATCGTCGTCCCGTCACCGTAGATCGCAGAATCGGTCGGTCGCCTCGCGAACTCAAACGGCCGATTGCCGTGCCGGTCCGAGCGACCCACGCGCACGCCCAACGTGGACGGACCAGGGCGACGATCGTCACAGCGAGCTTCACCCGAACGGACCATCCCGAAGGGCACAACGCGTCACCCCTGGTCAGCCCCGGACCGTCGCACAACGGTGTCCGATCCTTCGGCTGTGGAAGTTGCGACAAAGTGAGTCTTTCCTAGACCAGGTCTCACATCTTCTTCTCCGCACCCCGTGACCGGAAAGCCGCGCGACCGTTGATGTGTTCGAACGGGGAGGTCAACACCATGCGTTGTCGGCTCATGCATGGTCAACAACCAGGGGGATGACCCCCCCGAAGAAGAAAAGCGTCCCTCCCAGCCCCCAGAGCCAGCGGGGGAAGAGTGGAGGGACGTTGTCATGGCTACGGCCGGAGCGTGCGAGCTTGCAGGGGAATACCTGGAGGCGACCGGGCGCGATGGCCCTGCTATGGCAGCCAGGACCACCGCCCACCTGCTACGACTTGCCGCCATCTTCATTCCCGGAAGGAACGGCAAGCAGTAGCCGACCTAGTCCCGGGGGCCCGTTAGGAGGCGGGCCCCCGGGCGCCTAACGCCCGTTGGTCGATCCCGTCCAGTCGATCGCTTCGCCGTGGTCGTCCGTTGACGGCGTCGTCTATCTTGCTGGGCCAACTATCGTGGCGTCTATTGGTAACGGGTGAGGGTCTTGGTGTTCCGTTCACTCACCCAACGTTGGTCCTGCTTATGGCCGATCGGGTATACATCGCCGAGTGTCGGCCAAGTGACAGCGATTGATCGGTGGATCAGATAGGGGGTCGTGACCATCCGTCAAGACGCACAGGTATTGAGCATGCTCTGCAACGCGGTCTTCTCCGACGTCTGGAGACGCAGGCTCCAGTTGTACTTGGTGCGGATCCACATCTTGGCATAGGTGCAGTGGTAGGCGGTCCTGGACGGCTTCCAGGTAGAGGGGTCCTGGTCGCCCTTGCCCTGGTTGACCTCGTCCGTCACTGCAATGAGCTGCGGACCGGACAAGTCGTTGGCGAACGACTGGCGGCGGGCCGTGGTCCACCCGTTGGCGCCGGAGCGCCACGCCTCGGCCAGCGGCACGATGTGATCGATGTCGACGTCGGCCGGGTTGGTCCAGGTCGCCCCGTCGTACGGGCTGTACCAGCTCCCCGAGGTCGGGTAACAAGCACTGTCCACACTCACGCCGCTGCCGTCGCGCCGCAGCACCGTCTCCCGGGTGTTACACGAGCCGCTGATCGTGATCCAGTGCGGGAACAAATCCCGGTTGTAACCGGCACCGGACTCAGCCGCGACGGTCAGCGCGTTCAAGTTCGACTGCGCGGTGGCCTTGGACGGGATGCCGGGCGGGCTGGCGCTCGCCGGCGAGGCCATGACGATAGTTGCAGCTACCGCTGCAACGACGGTAGCGGCTGTGACGGCTAGGCGGGCGCGGTGACGTCGGGTATCGAGCACGAGAGCCTCCCGAGGCGTTGGGTACGGGAGAAACCAACGTCGAGGCCGGGCGTTGCCACGACGTGACGGGAGCGTAACCGGACATCGACGTATGCCGAAAGAAGCTGGTCTACGCCGTCCGACACACTCGCCCGTCGCTGTCGCCCTGCCCCGGCGGCGCCCCGGAGGACACGCTCGACATGATCAACTTGCAGCGGCGGGGTAAACCTCGCCTCGGCGCTTGACTCCCTAGCCCTCGCAGCCAACCGCCCAAGAGATGCTTGACCCGGGTAACCCCATCGATCTATCGATTAAGGGTAGGCTACCCAACCGTGCTACCCGGACTTCAATACACGGACTTCCACAAGTTCCTCGTAAGTGTCGGCGGCCTGTTGTCGGTGGTAGGTCTGGCTCTCCCGGTTTTCCTGCTTCGAAACCAACCAACGCTTCTAATAGCCGATCACCAACTTGGCCAGGCAACGCCTGAAGCCCAGCAGGCAGTACGCTCTCAACAGGATCAGCTTGCGTTCCTTATCCTGTCTTGGCCCTGGATAAGCATCGGACTTATAGTAGTCGGCCTATTGCTGGTCGCCCTGGGCGCGAGAAGTTGGAGAAAACAGCAGACACGTTCAGATAGTCGCGAACAGGCGGAGATATCAAAACTATTAGCGGAAGGCGAAAAAGCCCATCAGGAGACGTTAGCACTGGTGAGCGCGAATCAAGCAAGCCCGAAGGAGCTGGCAGAGCAGGATGCGGAACGGGAATTAGCAGCGGAGTCACCGGCGGACATTGCCCTGACATCAGCGCCCACTCAAATCGCCTCCGATTCGGACATCAGCGCCGCACCTATCACAATAATCAATCGTCGCTCATCCGATAACGCGGTCAGGCGGGCCATCATCACCTCGACCGAGCGTTGGTTCGAAGGAAAAGGGACGGCAGTACCAAACGTTAAATTGGGAGGCGGAAGATACGCGACAAGGGCCCTCGTCTCAGCGGTCGACTACGCACCGAACCTCTTGCTTGAGATCAGGTACGTAGATCCTTCCATTCCTCGCAGACTTTCCGAAGCCGTGCAGGAGTTGGCAGGCTGGGGAATCGCCGCCGCAAATAGCGCTCACGGGATGTTCAAGTCCCAGTTCATCCCGGTCGCCGTGCTCGCCTACGAGCTTGGGGAGCCCCAACCGACCCTCCCTCTAATGCCAGAGACAGAGATGGATGACCATCAAGTCGAGGCACTCGTCGCCAAGGAAACTCGCGACTTTTACAATTACCCCATACCGCTGGTTATCCTCTTAATGAACAAGCGCAGGATCGACGTATCACCGCTCGCAAAGATCACTCACTTGATGCCGAACGGAATCCATGTCCTCTAGACTTACCATGACTCACCCCCAGCTCCCAACATGCAGGCTGTGCCCAACCTAAGAGCGTTCTGCGCCCGGCCAGGTCCCTATGACTGAGGCCGACCTTCAATTACGTCGCGGGTGAGGTAGTGTCACTCGAGCAAGTTTCTGATGCTCCCTTTACAAGTCCTGCAGTTGCGCGTTGATCGCGAGCGCCGCTTGTGAGTAGGCTTGCGAGATAATCGCGAACCTGCTCGCCCGCTCAAAAATGTAAACCTGCGGAGTCGGGCCGTTGGCGGCCTCTATGGCCTGCTGCCCGGCGGTCCCCGCATGCTCCAGGTAGAACTCCGAGAGCTCAATGTACCGGTCCCGCTTGGCGCATAGCTCAGCGATGCTCATCGGGCTGCACCTCCCCGGTAGCGCTCATTGACCAAAACACCTACAATCCGCGACATCGGAATACCTGTTTCCGCCGACTCGGCGCCGAGCCTTTCAAACGCTGCCGGCGCGGCTCTTACCACCAGGAGCCGTGACACGTTACCGTCAGCCGTAGCCATTCGACGGGTGCATCCCCGCCGACACTCTGCTTTCCCCTTCATAATTAGATTCTATTATAGAATTAATTGCTCCTGCGACCTTCCGCAAACAGTTTCATCCTCAGGCCCAGCTCGACGCTCCTCTCAGGAGGCGCCCGCGTCGCTCAAGCGCCTGGTCCACCGATCCCTCGGACCAGGCTCACGCCACCGCCGCGTTCACCGGCTCGCCCCTGGCCGCGACCACGAGATCCGCGACGCCTGGCGCTCGACCCGCCGGAGGAACTGATCGCCGGCACCGAGTGCCCCGTCTACTCCACTAGGACCCTCCGACTGCTGCCGACCGGACGGCGCTCCGGCGTCCTGACGTGCGGCGTTGGCTGCCTCTGCGCGGAGGTAGGGCTGCCGGCGCGGGGTGCCGGGACGAGTCGTGGACGTGGCGCACATCTGGATCGGGTGGACGGTCGCGAGCGATGAATAGCACATCGGACTGCTCAGGGGTCGGACCAGAGGGAGTTACGCGTACCACTGGCCCTCGGGGGAGTCGGGCGGGTCGGGTACGTCACAGTGAAGCTACAGTGGTCATTGCACGGCACGACACCACCTCACCGACCAGCGGAGGGAGGCCCGGGGTCTCCCTGACCCAAGGAGGTGGCTACGTGACCGTGTCCTCCGGTAATCCGGATGACAATCACCACCGATGCAGCCCGACCCCGCCGGCGGAAACCAGCCGGTGGAAGAAGGCTGCGGAGGTCGCTACGGTCGCACTCGACCTTGCTTTGCAAGCGGCGAAGCTCGTGGCGTTCGTGGTTGTTGCCGTGTCAGGCTGTGGCCCGATCTAACGGGCCAACGTTGATCGGAACCACAGCTAACTGACACACCCTGTACCGCAGATGGGCCCTCTTCACGCTCTTTCCCGGGCTGGGAGGGCCCTCTGTGTTGACTCATTCTACTACCAACATGACTGAGGTTACCTCCCGGCGATAACCTCAGTCAGGACGGCTGCCGGCCCGCCATCAGGCTGGCAGTACCATCGGTCGATGCTCACCGTCACCGTGCATCTTCGAGGCGGGCCGGCCGATGGTGCGGTACGAGACCTCCCGGCGCAGCCCGACGGCCGACCCCCGGAGCACCTCGTGCTGGCGCAGCGGAACGCCGTACCCGGGATGACACCAGAGCAGGATCACCGGTACGAGCTGGAGCCCGCGCCGGACGCGGACGGCATCTGGACGATGACCTACGTCCGCACCTCGCCTTCAAAGGGTTGAGCTGCCTCCCACTCTTCTTGTAACAGCTTCGGCAGCCTGGTTCTGGCATCGATGGTTGCGTGAGTTAGGAGTTCGGCGGTCAGGCCCTCAGCCCCATCTAGGTTGGCGCCTTGTAGGTGCGCCCGGCGCAGGTTCGCGTTCTGCAGGTTTGCTCCGTACAGATCCGCACCCTGCAGTTGCGCTCCGTACAGGTCCGCGCCCTCCAGGGTCGCTGCGTGCAGGAACGCGCGTTGTAGCCGCGCGTGGATCAGGTTTGCGTGCTTCAGGTCTGCTTCGTACAGGATCGCGCCATCTAGCTGCACCCCCTCCAGGTTGGCGCCTTGTAGGTTTGCCTGGAACAGGTTGACGCCCTGGAGGTTCGCGAGCAGGAAGGCGCCTTGTAGGTTTGCCCTATACAGGTTGGCGCCCTGGAGGTTTGCCCCGTACAGGTTGGCGCTCTGTAGGTCTGCCCTGGACAGGTCCGCGCCTCGCAGCTGCGCTCCGGACAGAACCGCTCCAGCCGCGCGGGTCTCGCTCAGGTCGACCGAGTTGCTCTCCGTTCGCTGGGGGCGTCGAGCCAGGACGGTCAGAGCGGCCTGCACATCGGTAGGCGGACGCACCGCCGGCTGAAGGGTGGCAATCTGCTTTTTCCCTATGGGTCCGATCGCCCCGGTCGAAACCGCCTCATCGCGGGTGCCCTCTCGCACAAATGCCGCGAGGACTTCGACCACTGTCTCGTGATCGCGTTCGGACTCAGCCATCAGGTGTTCGAGGGCGTAGATGCCGCCAAGTCGCTCCGTGAGCTTGTCCGAGGCCAACTGGGCGATAGCCTTCGTGTACCGGTCGGTGAACTGGCCTCGGCGCGACAGGTAGAACGTGCGGGCGGTGAAGGCGGCACCGGTGAGCACTACCAGGCCGCCGACCGCCGCGAGCAGAGTCTGACGGGTGGCGTTGCGAACGTCCGCTTTGTCCTTCCCCTGGAGGTGCTTGGCCGGAGTAGCCCACCAGGCGACCGGTCCGAGCAGCACCACCAGCAGCCCGATCGCCAGCAGTACGGTCAGCGGCATCCAGACGGCCGGCCTGCGCATCACCCGCTGCATGGCCTTGATCGCTCGACGTATCACGCACCCAGTACACCGGACCGCCGCCAGCAATCAAACCTCCGACCGGAGAGCGACACCATAATCACGGTTGGTGTCTACTAGCGTTGCTCCTCCACCGCGATTGCCCAGGGCTGCCGCCCCCAATGGTCGGTGTCCGGCATCCACGCTGGCGCCGTCAGACTCGCGTCTAGCTCAGCAAGCCGCATTGCCGCTAATACGACAAACTGTAAACAAAATGCATATTCCTCCGATGATGGCTGGTAACCTTCCGGGGCTCGATACTCTCGCCGACCATTCATGAAGCCCAGAACCCTCGGCGTTAGGAGCCGGAACCGCTGATAGGCGGCAAAACTAAGGCCCAGGGCGGTGACGCGGGCAACTGGGGCGAGTTGCTCCACCGTCCAGGTCAGCGCTTCAATCTGCTCGCCCAGTGTCTGGCAATCGCGTGCGTTCAGCCCATGGCTGCCAGGGTTAAGCAGTCGTGCTATCGCGCCGGCATTCAGCGGGAAGTGAACCTTCTCCATGAGGGCAAGCGGCGAGGCGTCGTAGCGCCTCATTCGATCACCCGGGTTGTGCTGCTTAAACAACTCCTCGAAAGCATCAGTGAGCCTGGCCATCGCCAAGATGCGATCTCCGTTGCCGCTCGCCGACTCAGCCTTTAGCAGTAAATCTCGCACCGGGTCCTGAACGACGACGGAGGCCATCGACAGGCTTTCGTAATCGGCTCCAAATACGAGTTGAGTGTTGGCCGCCATAAAGGTAGACGTATCGGCCACTGCCTGCTCGATGGTTGACACGTCGGGATGAGCACCATGATGCTTCAGGTTGACCCGTATCTTGTTCAGCCGGCGCATGCCCTGCTGGGAGGCCAAGCCAGTCCCGGCTGGCAGGTGAGGCTTAAACGCTTCCCAGTACTTCTCAAACTCACGAGGAGGAGTTACTCCAAAGTGCTCAGCGGCGAGCAGCAGGAAGCTCTCAACGGCGTCGTGCAGCATCAGGATGCTGGTTGACGACAGCGGTTCTGGTAGACGGGCCTGTTGAAGCGCAACCTGATGCAGGTACCGGATGTACGCCAGCCGGCGGGTGGCGTTCAGGTCGAGTGGCATCCCGTCAAACTGCCATGGCTGAGGGGTTGCGTCATCAGGCGGGTAGCTGAGCTTCGCTCGTGGTCCGGATCGAAGACGAGGAGTACGGGACAGCGGTCGAGCTGCTCGCCATCCTCGGCCCCGACGTCACCCCTGCTGTGGTCCGCCGCTGACCTGAACTCGGCGATTTGATCATCCACCGACGCTCGGTCGCCGACTTGTCAACCGGCGCCATACTCGGCTCGTGACGATCGACTGGGCCAACGACATCGACTGGGGCGACGCCCCTGCCTGGTTCGCCTTCTTCATCTCGGTGGGAGCCGGGATCATTGCCCTGGTCGCCCTCGGCTACGCCAGGAAGTCGGCGGTGTCGTCGGAGATCTCGGCGAAGGCCACGGTGAGGCAGGCAGCCGCTGCCGAACGCCAGGTCGAACTAGCCGAGGCCGCAGCTGCGACGCAACCAGGGTCGCGGCAAGATCAACAGGACCAGCCAGGCACTCAAAGCGGGTCAACTCTGAGAGCCACGATTCCCAGACAGAAGGTCTCATACGTGGCGTGGTGGATCGAGCATCAGTCGAACGACGGCTACCTGCTGCGCAACATCGGGACGGGTACCGCCCGGAACGTCGAGATCGACGAGTCCCGGATCCGCTGCATGGTCAGGAGTGAGTTCCCGGTCGCCGAACTGCCGCCGAACGCGTCGACCAAGATGCTCCTCTCGACCTCGCTGGCCGCGCCCTCGAAGCCCGGCGAGCTGTGGGTGCGCTGGGATGGTCACCCGGAGTGGGTGGCCGTGCCGGTGCCGTGACCGTTGGTGCAGGACGTCTTCAACATCAGGTACGACGAGGCGTGGCTGATGTTCCAGCAGAAGCCGGGGCGGATCACGCGGCAGAACGCCACTCCAGGACCTGCACCTACGCGCCGGGCTCGTCGCCAGGCCAAGACCGAACGGTTGGGATACGAGGCGAAGGCCGAAAATACTCCGTGACGAGACAAAAGAAGCGCACCCGATCCCAGCGGGTCGGGTGCGCTTGAATGCGCATATTGCCGTGACGCGAACGGAACTTTGAGTACTTTAGGAACTTTGTTTGAGACACTTCTATAACTGGGTGTTCAGTAACTCAGTTACTCTATGTATTGATCCCGTTAGAAAACCTCTTCCCCACGGGGTTTCAAAATAAAGTTCCCAAAGTTCCTAAAGTTCCGTCTACGTTGGCTATTAACTAACTACATGTCCGGCTTTGGCCGGTATTGTTCCACCTGCCACAGGGTCTCTTTGTTCTCCTTCCCCCGCTTGACGACCCGGTAGCCACCGGCCCAGCGCCCAGCGCGGTTCGACAACCACTTGCCGAGCGACCGCCCCAGGGTCCGGATGTTGGTGGTCTTCTCCGCCTTGTGCGACAGGAGGTCCGGCAGCGCCTCCAGCGGAATCGGGCGGTCGGCCGATGTCCCGCTCGGCCAAGTTCCGGCCGACGATACACAGACCTTGTCGAGCAATTCGTGTCCGGTCCAGGTGCGCTCGCCGAAGACCTCGTGGATGGTCCGGAGGAAACTCGCCCAATCCTCGTCCTCCTGGCCGGCGCCCTCCGTCTGGTCCGTCACCGGGCTGTCAAAGGTGCCCTCGATGCCGGCGTGCGCCAGGATCGCGTTGACGGTCGCGACCCAGCGGCCGTACGAGTCCGTTGTTGTGGTCTTGACCTCCTGGCCTGTGACGTACCAGGACCGGATCATCACCAGCGCCGCGCGGATCAACTCCCCCCGCTGGTCCACCACCCAACGCTCGAACTCGGGGATGGCGAACTCCTCCGGACGGCGCAGGTGCGGGTTCGGGATTCCGGGATCGATCGTGGACCAGAGCGACCGACGCGGCAGGTCCCCGCCGAGGGCGACGTTATTGCCCGTGATCACCCATAGTCGGTTGTTCGCCGTCATGGCCAGCTTCATCGCACCGAGCGTCCGGTCATCCCACACGTTGCTGCTCAGCAGACCTGCCAGGGCGCTGGACCGCAACAATCCCGTGACGTTGTCGATGTGGATGATCGGGCTGGTCGTGCAGGTCAGGATCGTCGTGATCTGCTTCCGCAGCTCCGCGTCGTTCTCCGGCATCTCCGACCGGAACACCCCGCCGTGCACGCTGCGCAGCGCCGTCGCGAGATAGGTCTTGCCGCTACCCGGCTGGTGCGCGTTGATCACCACCAGCTTGTACGGCGGTGGGACCAGCGGTCGCAGGAACGGCGTGATCAGCGCCCCGATGTAGTTCGCCCGGTCGTGCTCCGTGACGAACCGGAACCCCGACAGCATGAACGAGATCAGTTCGACCGCATTCCAAAGATCATCCGCCGTAGGCTGACTCGGGATCGGGCGAAGGGACAGCCCCGGCGTCGGCAGGTACAGGAACTGGGTGGCCGGGTCGTACCCCGGCGAGTCCAGTACCGAGCCGTCCCGTCGCATGACCGGCGTATGGACAACGTCCCGCAACGGCCGAAGGTTCGGAAGGTGGTGCGGCGCGCTGATCACGGTCTGTGCGGCCTGAAGCGGGAACATGGCCTCGCGCGTCTCCCACCTGGCGTCTTCGCCACGTCCAACCCGAACCTGCTTGGTCACCTGGTAGGTGAACTGGACCTCCGCGGCTAGCCTGTCCTTGTCGATGCTCCGGATCTGGGCGACCCCGTCGCTGTCCTCCTCGCCGTCCGTCAGCGCGATGTAACCCGCCTCCCCCTCCCGAGGGGTGTAGACGATCTGCTCACTCCGCCGGAAGAACCCGGCCAGCTTGCCCCGCCCGATCTCGTCCTTGAGCCACCGGGTTGCCTCGGCGGTGTTCGTGCAGTCGACCAGCCTTGCCGCAGTCGAGCCGTTTGGCTCGGATGCCGACGCCCCCAGGTCTTCAAATGTCAGGTCGTTTGCCATCACGTTGTCGGTCACGCGTTGCCCCCGCTGATCAGTCCGGCGGACCAGCCGGATGTAAACGTTGCCTCGAAGCTGTCCGGTCCGTCGTCCTCGATCAGCCGGTTCTGCAAGCACGCCTGGTACAGCGCGTCCCGTGCCTCGTTCTCGCCCAGTACGCCCTGTGCCGCGATCAACCCCACCTTGAACGCGGCCCGGTTGAGCTGATCGTTCCGGCCGCCCTGTGTAACGCCGGCCAGCTCGTTCGCGATGGACCGCATGAGTCGGATCGCCGCGCCGCTATTCGTGATCACCGGCATCCTGGGCTTATCGCGCTCGCGGGGTGTGACCAGTTCCAAGAGCCAGTCCGGTGTTTCCATCGGCGGCGACTCATCCAGAACCGGTCGGCCCGGTGCGTCCGGTGCGACCACCTGGCCGTGCCAACCCCGGACGTCCAGCCCGGCGCCCAGCGAACCCGGATGCCCCGGCCGCGACGTATCGTTGGCGATCTTCCGTCCACCCGCCGGGTACTGGAAGTACCAGTGCTGCCCCAGGCTCGGGGTCTGTACGCGGAAGGTCCTCGGTACCTGCCTCACGCCGTGCCGGTGAAACAAATCCCGCAGCGTGGTGAATCCGTTGCACCACTTCACGTCGATGTCCAGAACCCAGATGCCGGACTCCGGGCCGGTCATGACCCCGACCTCGTACGGCGTCCGCCCGTGAAGGAACCAAGTCATGAGCTGATCCCGGTCAGTCGTTGCCCGGCCCGGCCAGTTCTTGATCGCCGGTCGCTTCGTGTCCGGGATCAGCGGGATGGCGTACCAGCCGAGTTCCGAACAGATCCAGGCTCGCGCCGCTGGCGAGATTCCGCTGGAATAGCGCACGGTGGTCATCGTCCGACCTCCGGGCTACCGAATTCCAGCTGCATCGAATTTGCAACGGATGTTGATTTTGGTACGATTACTTTACGCAGCACGACGACGCCTCCTCGTTGTTCCCGCTGCGGCATCGGTGGTCCCGTCCGTTTCACTCAGCGGTGCTTGCGGACGGGGCTTCCTAATTCCCGGGCAGCCCAATAGAACGGCCAGTCGGGCCGTCATCAACTCGTCCGTGATTTCTTCCGGGATTCCCTGAGCACGCCGCTCCACGCGACCCTGCGACTTCGCCGCCGACGTAATTCGGGCAGCCTCGTCGGGGTTCATGCCCGCACCCCTGCCCCCACCCGTGGTGGACGACCAGGGCGGGTCCCCGTGTACTTCTTCGCGAGAACCGCCGGGGTGAACAGCTCCTCCAGCGGCACGCCGAGAGCTTCGGGGAGACGTTCGCGAACGCGAGGTGAGGGGGCGCAGCGGCCGTTCAGCGCGTTCTTGAGATGACTTACTGGAACGTCGATTTCTCTCGCGACTTCGACGATCATGTGTCCCGACTCTGCGATGATCTCGCGGCCGGGCTGCGTTCCTAAACGCATAATGGCTCCAAGAAAACCCTTAAGGTTTTCGCTGGAGCCACATCTTCCGTCTTACGTGGCGCAGTAGCGCGTCCGGACGGGCTTCGGACTCAGGTCATAAGTCGAAACGACTCTGCCTAGGTTAGGAACGGAGGGGTAATGCCGCTCCAGGTAATCAGCGGTGCTAACAACAAATATAACCGGACTGATCATTCGGTGCAACCGAGACGCCACCCCGTTCGATCAGCCGGGCTTCCGCCATTTGATTCGGACCCGGGTTGGGTCGAACCGGTTCAGTCCCCGGATCGCCGGACCGATCGTCACGCGCTCCACGAGGGCACCGAGGAACAGCCGCCGCCACTCTAGCCCGCGCTCCTCCCACATCTCGCGTGCGCGAGCCTCTGAGGTCGGGAGGTTCCGGATCGCGGACTTGGCCCGGGTTCGGGTCAGCCTGTCACGAGTTTTGTCGATCTCCGTCTCCAACGCCGCAGCCAGCCGGCGGTACCGGGCCTCGGGCATGCGCTCGTGGACGTAGAAGTCCTCCTCCAGCTTCTCCAGACGCCGCTGGTAGTTCACCAACTCCTGCCACAGTTCGGCCTCCTGAGTGCCTTCTGAGGCGTCTGGAGCTACGGCGGCGGCCAGGTGGACGAACTCCGACAGGTAGTCGAAGGCGGCCTCCCGGACGTACAGCTCCAGCGGCTCGGCGATCATCCGCAGGTGCGACCGCCCGATCGTCGCGCAGACGTACGACCGCTGGTGATCCGACTGTGGCCGGGCGATCAGCTTGTCGCCGCAGCCGGGGACGCCGCAGTACAGGAACCCGGTCAGCAAGTATTTCCGCGCCGAGTTGCCGTCGTACGTCGCCCGAGCTGGATCGCCCAGCAGCTCCCGGAGCCGGTCCGATTCCTCGGGCTCGATGATCTTGTCCCACTCCGCTGTGGCCACGATCACGCCCTTGTGCTCTCGGCGACCGGAGATCCGCGCCGACATCAAGATCCGGCGCAGCACGTGCTTCGTCCAGAGTGCACCGGTGACGGTCCTGATCCCCTTGTCGTTCCACTCGCGGCACATGCCGGTGACCGTCGCGAGGCCATCCAGGATTCGGTGGGCAGCGTCGCGGATCAGCTCGGCTTCCAACTCCCGGACGGTTTTCCGGTCGGCCTCGTACCCGAACGGCCGCGTGCCGCCACCGGAGATCAGACCCCTCTCGGCACGCTGACGCGCTTCCCGAGAAACCCGTTCGGCGATGTCCTCGGACTCACCTGCGTCGTTCGCGGCGAGGATGCGGGCGATCCGGCGTCCGGCCGAGGTGTTCAGGTCGAACGACGGCGACCGGACGTAGACGAACTCGATGCCGTGGTCCACGGCCAGGTCGATTAGGTCCTCGTGCTCGCGTGGCCGGCGGGTCAGTCGTCCCGAGGTATACGCCGCGATGACCTCGAACTCACCCGAGCGGGCGTCCGCCAGCATCCGCTTGTAGTCCGGCCGGACCTTGCGGGACTTGGTGCTGGCGCTGATGTCGTTGTCGACGTAGTCCGCGACGAACTCCAGGTTCAGCCGCTCCCCCAACGTGTCCAAATCCTCGTCCTGACGCTGGACGCCCAGCTCACGGCCCTCCCGGTCGTCCGAGATTCGCCGATACTTGGCGGCACGCCTGCGTGGTTTCTCCGTCATCTAGCCCCTATCTCGAATCTGACTCATGTTACATAAGGCTACTGTGGACCACCGGGGCGTGCTGTTCCTGGACGAAACCCCCGAGTTCCAGCGGGGCACGTTGGAGGCGCTGCGCCAACCGTTGGAGAGCGGGCGGATCCTGCTGAACCGGTCCCGGGGAGGCACGGAGTATCCGGCCCAGGTCCAACTGATCGTCGCGGCGAACCCGTGCCCGTGCGCGAAGCCCGCCGGAGATGTCGCGTGCGAGTGCCCGCCGCTGACCCGGCGTCGTTATCTGGCCCGGCTCTCCGGACCGTTGCTGGACCGGATCGACGTACAGGTGACGCTGGATCCGTTACGCGCCGCCGAGCTGATGGACAACGGCCGGACCGTCGAGTCGTCGACGGTGGTCGCCGCGCGGGTCGGCCGGGCCCGGGCCGCTGCCGCCGCCCGCTGGGCCGACGGCGGTTGGCGGGTCAACGCCGAGGTGCCGGGTCCACACCTGCGGCGTACGCCGTGGCGACTGCCCGCCCGCGACACCCAGGCGCTCCGGAAGCTCCTGGACTGCGGCGTCCTGTCCGCCCGCGGCTTCGACCGGGTCATCCGGATCGCCTGGACCATCGCGGACCTGGACGGTCGGGATCGGCCGGACGCCGCCGACATCAACGAGGCCACCCAGCTACGGACCGGGAGCGCAGGATGACCGAGTCGATCACACCAGTCCCTCCGGGACCGTCGGTGCCCCGACCCACCGCCGACACCGGCGGAACGAGCCGCAGTGTGGCCGGGATGGACGAGATCAGGTTGGCCAGGATCGCGCTGACCTGGCTGGTCGAGCCGGGCAACCGTGCGGTGTTCCGACTGGTCGGACAATTCGGCCCGGTCGACGCCCTTCGCCGGCTGTGCGCCGGGGATGTCACCGACCAACGCTTGCGGACGACGGTCGCGGCCCGCCTCGCCGCCGGCGACCCGTGGCAGGTCGCGGGTACGGCTGCCGAGGTCACCGAGCGGCTCGGCGCCCGGCTGGTGACCCCGGAGGACAACGAGTGGCCGGCGCAGGTGGGACACCTCGAGCGGCTCACGCTGGCACACGCCGAGCGTCGGGTGGACCAGGAGACGGCACCACCGCTCTGCCTGTGGGTTCGCGGTGGCTGGGACCTCGGCGAGGCTCTGGAGCGCTCGGTGGCGGTGGTCGGGTCCCGGGCCGCCACCGCGTACGGGCAGCACGTCGCCACCGGAATCGGGTACGGCCTCGCCGACCGGGGTTGGACCGTGGTCTCCGGCGGAGCCTTCGGCGTCGACGCCGCGGCACACCGTGGGGCGCTCAACGCCGGTGGCCGCACCGTGGCGGTGCTCGCCTGCGGTGTCGACCGTCCCTATCCGGTCGGCAACACCGCGTTGTTCGACCGGATCGCCGAGGCGGGGCTGCTGATCAGCGAGTGGCTGCCCGGGGCGGACCCGCTACGGCCCCGTTTCCTGATCCGCAACCGGGTCATCGCCGCCGCCACCGCCGGGACCGTACTGGTCGAGGCGGCGGCGCGCAGCGGTGCCACCCAGACCCTGCGCCGGGCACTGGCCCTGAACCGACCGTCGATGGTGGTACCGGGGCCGGTCACCTCCGCCATGTCCGTCGGCGCGCACGAACTGCTCCGGGAGCATCCCAGCGCCCGCCTGGTGACCGGCGTACCGCACATTCTCGAGGAGGTGGGACGGATCGGCGCCGACCTGGCGCCACCGGCCCGTGGGCCGGCCCGGCCCGAGGACGACCTTGACGACGAGTCGGTACTGGTCCTGGAGTCGGCGCCGCGCCGGGGCGCGCTGGGGCCGGAGGTGCTCGCCGCCCGGGCCGGGCTCGACCTGCGCACCGCGCTGCGGAAACTGTCCATGCTGGAACAGCTCGGTCTGCTCGTCCGACGCGACGACGGGTACGCCCTACCGGAGCCCGGTAGGCGTCCCGCACCCGGTGTGCCGGGTTGACGTTCCTGCCGTCGGGGGCCACCGTGCTTGGGTGATGAGTCGCGCGGAACGCCGCAGCACCCGGGCCCGCCACGAGGCTCTGCCGCCGCCACTCCAGGAGGCTGTTGACGAGTTCGCCGAGCACCTCGCCCGGGTGGAGAACCGGTCGGCGCACACGGTACGCGCCTACGTCTCGGACGTGGTGTCGCTGCTCGACCACGCGGTCCGGATGGGCTGCGTCGACCCGCACGCACTGGACCTCGCCGTGCTGCGCAGTTGGTTGGCCCGACTGCGTACCCTCGGCGCCGCCCCCGCCTCGCTGGCCCGTCGGGCAGCCTCGGCGCGTACCTTCACCGGTTGGGCGCACCGGACGGGGCGTTCGGACGCCGATGTCGGCGCGATGCTGGCGAGCCCCCGGGCCCGTCGGGAGCTGCCCACCGTGCTCCGCGCCGACCAGGCGAGCCAACTGGTCGAGGCCCCCGTCGACGACGGCTCCCCGGAGGCGGTACGGGACCGCCTCGTCCTCGAACTGCTCTACGCCACCGGTATCCGGGTCAGCGAACTGTGTGGCCTCGACCTGGGCGACATCGACCCGGCGCGTCGCGTGGTCCGGGTCCTGGGCAAGGGTGACCGGGAGCGCACGGTGCCCTACGGACTGCCGGCGCAGCGTGCCCTCGACGACTGGCTCCGGAACGGCCGACCGGCACTGGCCGGTCCGGCGAGTGCGGCGGCGCTGCTGCTCGGCGCCCGTGGCGGCCGGCTCCAGGCGACGGTTGTCCGGCGGATGATCCGCCGCTACGCCCAGATCGCCAACCTGCCCCGGACCAGCCCGCACGGTTTGCGGCACACTGCCGCGACCCACCTGCTCGAGGGCGGTGCGGACCTGCGGGCGGTCCAGGAACTGCTCGGGCACGCCTCGTTGTCGAGCACCCAGATCTACACCCACGTGTCGACGGAACGGCTCCGCGCCGCCTACCGGCAGGCACATCCACGGGCCTGACCAGGCTTGCGGCACTCCGCCGGGCCCGGCCGGCGGTTAGGATCATGCGGTGAGCACGACCGGGCCGCAGCCGCCCGAACCGATTCCGGGCGCCCGACTCCTGTTCTCGCTGGACCCGGGCGTCGCCCAGCTCAACCACGGCTCGTACGGTGCGGTCCCGATCGGGGTCCAGCGGGTCCAGCAGCGGCTCCGGGACGAGACCGAGGCGAACCCGATGCGGTTCTTCAACCTCGGACTGATGGACCGGATCGTCCACGCCCGCCGCCACCTGGCTGGTTTCCTCGGTGCCGACCCGGAGGGCACTGCCCTGGTTCCCAACGCCACCGCCGGTGCGGCCATCGTGCTGCAGTCGCTGCGCCTCGGACCGGGTGACGAAGTGCTCTGCACCGACCACGGCTACGGCTCGGTCGCCCTCTCGATCGATCGGGAGGTCCGCCGCACCGGGGCGGTCCGCCGCACCCTCACGGTGCCGTTGCACGCCACCGACGAGGAGGTCGTGGAGATCGTCCGGGCCGGCCTGCGGCCGGGGCGTACGAAGCTGCTCGTCGTCGACCACATCACCTCGTCCACCGCCCGGCTGTTCCCCGCCTCGGCGATCACCGCCACGGCCCGGGAACGTGACGTGCCCGTCCTGGTCGACGCCGCGCACACCCCCGGCATGCTGCCGATCAGCGTCGACACGATCGGGGCGGACTTCTGGGTGGGCAACTTCCACAAGTGGGGATTCGCCCCGCGGGGCACCGCCGCGCTGGTGGTGGCACCGCGGTGGCGGCGACGGATCGAGCCGTTGGCGGTCTCCTGGCAGCAGGACGCCGGTTTTCCACTGTCCGTCGAGTGGCAGGGGACGCTGGACTACAGTGCCTGGCTCGCCGCCCCGGTGGGGGTCTTCACGCTCCGTACCCTCGGGGTCGAGCGCGTCCGGGCCCACAACGCACAACTCGCCGCGTACGGGCAGTGGGTGGTCGGGCAGGCTCTCGGGGTGGCCCCGGCCGACCTGCCCGACCCCGGCGGACCGATGGTCTCGATGCGCCTCCTCCCGCTGCCGGCCGGGCTGGCGACCACGTTTCCGGACGCCATGACGCTGCGACAGCGGATCGCCGAGGAACTCGGCGTGGACGTCGCGATCAACGCGTGGGACGACCGGGGCTGGCTCCGGCTCTCCGGGCAGATCTACAACCGGGCGGAGGAGTACCAGCGACTGGCCGACGGGCTGCCCGCCCTGCTCGCCCGGCAGCGCTGACGCCCGTCCGGGCAGTCAGCCCGAGACCGGGCCGAGCGGTCAGCCCGAGACCGAGCCGAGGCGGCGGACCGGCGCCGGGCCGAGACCAGGTTGAGCAGCCGGCCTGAGGTCCGACGAGGCGCCCGACCGAACCGAGCAGTCAGCTCGGGACCCGATCGGGGCCGGGCCGGGTGGTCCACCGGAAGCAGCCGGACCCGACCGAGCCCGAGCAGCAGGAGCGGGTCCAGGTACTCCTCGCCACGGCGCAGCCCCCAGTGCAGGCAGGACGCTGCGGCCGGGCATCCGTCGTGCCCGGACAGGAGGATCCCGAGCGGATCCCCGGCCGCGACCCGGTCACCGGCCGTGACATCAGGTCGCACCGGCTCGTACGTGGTCCGCAACCCACTCGGATGACGGACGCTGACCACCGGACGACCGGCGACCATCCCGGCGAAGAGCACCACACCCGCCCCTGCCGCCCGCACCGTGGCGCCCGACGGCGCGGCGAGATCGACACCCCGGTGCCCACGGGCCCACGGTCGAGGTGGCGGGTCAAACCGGCGTACCAGCCGGGGTGGCCCGTCCAGCGGCCAGCGAAAGGCGTCGGCCGGGGCGCGACGGACCGGTGGCCCGTCCAGCGGCCCGGGCGCACCCCGGGCCGGCCGGCCGACCTCGGACATGGCCGGGGCGGCCCCGCCGACGGCAGGAACCGCCCGAGCCGGTTCGACGGGCGCCGGCACGACCAACAGCACGGCGACCAGTACCGCCGGTGACAACGCGGCCGACAACGTCGCGACCGGGGACGGGGGCGACAGCAGCGACGCGGCGACCCGACCGCGTGTTCTCCCTCTCATGGTCGTGCAGCGTCGTCCGGCCCACCTGGTGCCGCAACCGGGTCGGCCCGTGGCTGTGTACAACCGACCCGGCTGTGGAAAACGCCCGCGAAGGCCGATGATCTGTTATGTCCGCTCCGGTCGTGGTACCGCGCGGACCGGCAACCGACTGGCCGCAAAGCTCGCCTAGGCTGGACCTCCGACCCGGGGACCGATCCCGTGGCCACGCCGTAAGGAGCGTTGATGACCGCACTGGACGAGGTGAGTCGGCCCGGTCGCGTGGCCGAGCCGGACGAGGCCATCAGCCTTGAGGAACTCGCCCTCGCCGCGCGTAACCACGCACTGCCGCTGGAGGCGCTGCGCTACGACGTCACCCCGGTCGGTCTGCACTACCTGCTCATCCACTACGACATCCCGGACCTGGACGCCGACCGGCACACGCTGACCATCGACGGCCGGGTGGAACGGCCCCTGACCCTCGACCTCGCCGCGTTGCGCGAGCGGCCCCGGGTCACCCGACGGGTCACCCTGGAGTGTGCCGGCAACGGGCGGGCGCTGCTCACCCCTCGGCCGGTCAGCCAGCCGTGGCTCAGTGAGGCGGTGGGCACCGCCGAATGGACCGGCACCCCGCTGGCTCCGCTGCTCCGCGAGGCCGGGGTGGGGCCGGACGCGGTCGACGTCGTGTTCACCGGGGCCGATCACGGCATCGAACGCGGCATCGAGCAGGACTACCAGCGGGGCCTGCCGGTCTCGGAGGCGCTCCGCGACGAGGTGCTGCTGGCGTACGAGATGAACGGCGTCCCGTTGCTGCCGCAGCACGGCGCGCCGCTGCGGTTGGTGGTTCCCGGCTGGTACGGCATGGCGCATGTCAAGTGGTTGACCCGGATCAGCGTGCTCGACCGGGAGTTCGACGGTTACCAGAACGCGGTGGCCTACCGGGTCCGCACCGATGCCGACGACCCGGGGGTGCCGGTGACCCGGATCGAGCCCCGCGCACTGCTCCAACCGCCCGGCTTCCCCGACTTCATGTCACGTACCCGGGTGGTCCGGCCGGGACCCTGCACTGTGGAGGGCCGTGCCTGGTCGGGCCACGCTCCGGTGACCGGGGTCGAGGTGACCACCGACGGTGGTGCCACCTGGGTTCCGGCCGAGTTGGCACCGGCACGACCGGGCCAGGCCGCGGCCTCAGGGGAGGCGGAGGCGGTCGATGACCGCTGGGCGTGGCGCCGCTGGCGGTACGAGTGGACGGCGACGCCGGGTCGGTACACCCTCAGCGCACGGGCCACCGATGCCTCGGGGCGGGTTCAGCCGATCGAACAGCCGTGGAACCGGGGCGGTTTCGCGAACAATCTCGTCCAGCGGGTCGAGGTGCTGGTCGCCGCGGAGTAGGAGTCGGATCGGGCCCGGGCAGCCGGGTCCGACCGTCCCCCGCCCGGACCGTCCGGCGCAGTACGAGACGCCGGTCGGGCCGGCCGGCGTTGTCGGCCGGTCAGCCGCCGAAGCCAGAATCAGCGGGAAGCGAAATATCAGGCTTTTCGAGCTCTTCGACGTTGACGTCCTTGAAGGTCATTACCCGGACATTCTTCACAAAGCGCGCTGGACGATACATGTCCCAGACCCAGGCGTCGTGCATCTCCACCTCGAAGTAGACCTCTCCGTCGGAGTTGCGCACGTGCAGATCAACCTGGTTCGCGAGATAGAACCTGCGCTCGGTCTCCACCACGTAGGAGAACTGGCGAACGATGTCGCGGTACTCCCGATAGAGCTGCAGCTCCATCTCGGTCTCGTACTTCTCGAGATCTTCCGCGCTCATCCCACTCCGCCTTCCATGGCCACATCTTCCCCCACCGACGCTGACGGCCGAGGCCGCTCGCCCAACGCCACGCCGACGGTACTCCCTAGCTGGCCGGCCCGCGCCATCGACTCGATTCCGCCGAGCCCGGCCGGACGTCGGGTCCGGGGCGGATGACCGATCCGCCCCGAGACAGTGGCGACATTGACGTACGAGAAGCGGTGTTCCGGACAGGGCCCCTGGCGCTCCAGCGCGGCCGTGTGCTCGGCGGTGATGTATCCCTTGTGTTCGGCGAATCCGTATCCGGGGTGCCGATCGTCCAGTTCGACCATGATCCGGTCCCGGGTGACCTTGGCCAGTACGCTCGCCGCCGCGACGCAGGCGGCGACCTGGTCGCCCTTCCAGACGGCGAGCCCGGGCACGCCGAGACCGTCGACCCCGAAGCCGTCGGTCAGCACGTACTCCGGAGCCGTCGAGAGCGAGGCCAGCGCCCGACGCATGGCCGCCAGGTTGCAGACGTGCAGGCCCCGTAGATCCACCTCGGCCGCCGGGATGATCACCACGGCGTAGGCGAGGGCCCGCTCGACCACCTCCGCGTAGATCCGCTCCCGGGCCGCCGGGGTGAGCAGCTTGGAATCGGTCAGCCCGTCGATCTCGCCGCGTCGGCCCTCCGGCAGGACTGCCGCCGCGGCCACCAGCGGCCCCGCGCAGGCGCCCCGGCCCGCCTCGTCGGCGCCGGCGACGTACCGGAAGCCGCGCCGTCGCAGCGCGCGTTCCATCGCGTAGATGCCGCCCTCGCGGCGGACCACCGTACGGGGTGGGGTCAGCACGCCTTCTCACCCTCCAACGCCCGGCGTAGCACTTCGGGCAGTTCCTTCGGATAGAACCGCTCGGTCGTCGCCGCCAGCTCCGCCATCGTCCACCACCGGTGGGCGTCGATCGTGTCCTGCTCGATCGCGTCGAAGCCGGCCGTGTCCACCTCCCACGGACCGGTCCGGACCAGGAAGAACTGCTGCTCCTGGCGGTACCACCGGCCGTCGAAGGGGAACTCCGTCACCTCCTGCCAGACGGGCTCGCCGACCTCGTCCGGCGAGACCCGCAAGCCGGTCTCCTCGGCGAGTTCCCGAACCGCCGCCGCCTGCGGGGACTCGTCCGGATCCAGGCCGCCGCCCGGGGTGAACCAGTAACGGTGTTCCGGTCGCGCCGGATCCCAGCCGTGGAACAGCAGGAGCCGGTCCTCGCCGTCGACCAGCAGCACCCGGGCGGCCCGGCGAGGGGTGAAGACGGTCATTCGGCCAGCCTAGTCCGGCCCGGGCGGCGCACGCTCCCCACGGCGCGGCGCACCGGGCCACCGGTCGAAGCGGTACCCGTCGGTCAGCCCTTGGCGTCCGGGATGGCGTCGTAGGACTCCGGCACCGACAACCAGCTGGCACGACCGACCGGCCAGAAGACGGTGAAGGCCCGACCCACCACGGCATCCTCCGGGATGGTGGCGATGTCGATGTTGCGCTGGCTCTGCTGCCAGTGTTCCAGCGAGTCGCCGGAGGCCGAGCGGTGGTCGCCCATCACCCACAGCCGGCCCGGTGGCACGGTGATGTCGAACTCCGTGTCCGCCGCCGGGTCCTGCACGCCACCCGGGTCGCGGAAGATGTACGGCTCGTCGAGCGCCTGGCCGTTGATCATCAGTCGGTCCTGGTCGTCACAGCAGACCAGCCGGTCGCCGCCGACCCCGATCACCCGCTTGATGAAGTCCTCGCCCTCCGGATTCCCGGTCCACTGGGTCGGGGCCTTGAACACCACGATCTCGCCCCGGTGCGGTGACCGGAAGTCGTAGACCAGCTTGTTGACGAGCACCCGGTCGTCGATGTCGAGGGTGTGCTCCATCGACGGGGACGGGATCCAGAAGGTCTGCAGCACGAACGCGCGGACCAGCACCGCGACCAGGATCGCCACGCCCAGCAGGATGGGCAGCTCCCGCCAGAACGAACCGCGTGGCTTCGGCTTGTCGGTCTGCTCGTCAATCACGGATGGAGCCTACGATGCCGGGTCCCGGGAGTACGCCGGGAACGCGAGGTAACAAGCAGAGAGCCCAGAATTGGCATGGCAATTGCCGTATCTCCCATGTTGGGGGCGGTTTGCGGTGGGCCGTCGCGGTGCCCGCCGCCCGTACCGGGTGCCCCACCCGGTGGCTGCGGGGTGGCGGGGGCGGCGACCGGCGTGGGCAGGTTCTTGAACGTATCCGGCACCGGCAGGGAGGTCCAGTGAGCCATCGGCCACACGATCACGAACGCCCGGCCGATCACGTTGTCGATCGGCACCGGCCCCTGACAACGGGCGTCCTGCGACACCAGTCGGTGGTCACCCATCACGAACAACTGGCCGGGGGGCACCACCACCTCGTCGAACCGGCGGGACCGGCACTCGTCGCGGTTCGGCGGAATGTCCAGTGGGGAGTTCTCCAGCACGTACGGCTCGTCGAGCGGGGCGCCGTTCACCGTGACCCGACCCTGGTCGTCGCAGCACCGCACCCGGTCACCGGGCAGCCCGACGACCCGCTTGATGAAGTCCTTGTCGCCCGGGCGACTCACCCCGACCAGGTCCCCGATGGTCCGGCCGAGTTTCGCGACGAACCCCGGCTCCGGCTCAGCGCTGAGCTGCGGGGCCCACTCCGCGGTGCCCCGGAAGACCACGATCTCGCCGCGCACCGGATCCCGCAGGTCGTACACGATCTTGTTGACCAGGACCCGGTCGCCGATCAGCAGGGTGTCCTCCATGGACCCCGAGGGGATGAAGAACGCCTGGAGCAGGAAGGTGCGGATCAGGACGGCGAGACAGAAGGCCACCACGAGAAGTAGCGGCAGCTCCTGCCAGAGCGGCATCTGCTTCCGGGTGCGACGCGATCGCCGGGGCCGACGACGCCATGGTTCGACGTCGTCCTCTTCGTCCACCCTACGCACCACGCATCTCCCCGATCCCGAGACACCGCGTCATCACCGCATCATCTCCGGTGATGACGCACCGCGAGCGGTAGCGCGGGGGTGTACCGCGACCCCGACGGAGCCAGGTTCGCGGTACCGCTGTTGCCCGTGCGGCCAGCGTAGTCGGCGTGGCCCGGGACGGCACCCCTCGATCGTCGTCGGCGTGGTCGGCCGGGTCAGCTCAGCTGGCCCGCTTCTCCCGCTTCTCCTTGATCTTGGCCTTCTTGCCGCGCAGCTCGCGGAGGTAGTAGAGCTTGGCCCGGCGGACGTCACCGCGGACCATGACCTCGATGCGGTCGAGCTGGGGGCTGTTGAGCGGGTAGGTCCGCTCCACGCCGACGCCGAAGCTGATCTTGCGAACGGAGAAGGTCTCCCGGAGGCCCGCGCCCTGGCGACGGATCACGACGCCCTCGAAGACCTGGACCCGGGACCGGTTGCCCTCGACGACCCGGGCGTGCACCTTCACGGTGTCACCGGCCCGGAAGTCCGGGAGGTCGGTCCGCTGCGACTGGGCGTCAAGGGCGTCCAGGGTGTTCATCGCTGCATCCTCGAAGGCTCACGGCGCACCGAGCATCGGCGCGCGGATGGGTGATTCTGATCCCCGCGGCAGGCCCGGAACGGGCCCTGGCGGGGATCCTCGCAGCCGTACGCGGGCGCGGACGACTGCGGCAACCCCACTACTCTGCCATATAGTCAACCGAGGGTTGAAATCCGGTCCCGGCCAGCGTCGCCACATCCTTTTTGTCCAGCTCGCCTGGGGCCAGCGCGGCGAGCATGTCAGGGCGGCGGGCGGCCGTCCGCAGCAGCGCCTGGTCCCGCCGCCAACGGGCGATCCGGCCGTGGTCGCCGGAGCGCAGGATCTCCGGCACCTCGTGCCCGCGCCAGCTCGGCGGCTTGGTGTAGACCGGCGCCTCCAGCAACCCGTGCGCGTGCGACTCCTCCGCGAGCGAGTCGACGTTACCCAGCACCCCCGGCAGCAGCCGGGTGACCGCCTCCATGATCACCAGAACCGCGACCTCGCCGCCGAAGAGCACGTAGTCGCCGAGCGAGACCTCCGTCACCGGCATCCGGGTGGCGGCGTGGTCGAGCACCCGCTGGTCGATCCCCTCGTACCGCCCGCAGGCGAAGACCAGGCGGGACTCGGCCGCCAGCTCGTGCGCCATCGCCTGGGTGAACGGGGCCCCGACCGGCGTCGGCACCACCAGACGGGGCGGCGGTTCGGCACCCGGGGGCGCCAGCGCGTCCAGCGCCTCCCCCCACGGCTCGGGCCGCATCACCATGCCGGGCCCGCCACCGTACGGGGTGTCGTCGACCGTACGGTGCACGTCGTGGGTCCAGGTCCGCAGGTCGTGCACGGCGACATCGAGTACGCCGGTCGCCCGGGCCCGCCCGATCAGGGACAGCTCCAGCGGAGCGAGATACTCCGGGAAGATCGAGACCACGTCGACCCGCATGTGAGGAAGGGCCCCCTCTTATCGCTTTTCGTATAGGAAGGGGCCCCTGTTAACACCCCATCCGGGTCGGGCGACACCTCAGAGGTCGAGCAGCCCCGCGGGCGGGTCGACGATCACCCGACCGGCGGCCAGGTCCACCTCGGGAACGATCGCCTTCACGAACGGGATCAGTGCGGTACGCCCCTCGGGGCGGCGCACCACCAGCAGGTCGGAGGCGGGCGCGTGGTCGATCCGGGCCACCTCGCCGAGCACCTCACCGGCGGGTGTGACCACGGAGAGTCCGACCAGTTGATGATCGTTGAACTCGTCCGGGTCCTCCGGCGCCGGCAGCTGCGCGCTGTCGACCCAGAGCATGGTGCCGCGCAGCGCCTCGGCCACGTTCCGGTCGTAGACGCCGTCGAAGGCGACCAGCAGCCGACCCTGGTGCCACCGGGCCGCCTCGATGGTGAGCTGTTCGGGCACCCGGACCAGTTCGCCGTCCGCCGTCACCGGCGGGGCGTTGACGGACCCCGCCCGGGGGGGGGGGGGGGGGGGGCCCCCCCCCCCCCCCCCCCGCCGAACCGCGCTTCGGGATCGTCGGTCCGCACTTCCACGGTCACCTCACCACGGATGCCGTGCGGACGACCGATCCGGCCGACGATCAGGAGCATCGTCACCGGTCAGTACGAGTCGACGATGTCGACCCGGACGCCACGCCCACCGATGGAGCCGATGACCTGGCGCAGTGCCTTCGCGGTCCGACCGGACCGGCCGATCACCGTACCCAGGTCCTCCGGGTGCACTCGGACCTCCAGGCGCTTGCCCCGGCGAGAGTCGACCATCCGGACCCGTACGTCGTCCGGGTGGTCGACGATGCCCTTGACCAGGTGCTCGAGCGCCGGCCGGAGAGCCACGTCAGGCCTGCTCGCCGGAGTCCGCACCGGCCTGCTCCTCGGTCTTCGCGGGCGCCTCGGCGGGTGCCGCCTTGGCCGCCTTCTTCGCCGGCTTGGCCGCCTCGGCCAGTCCGGCCGCCGCCCGCGCCTCAGCCTCGTAGGCCGCCTTGCGGTCGGCCCGCTCCGGAGCCACCAGCAGCGGCGGCGGGGCCGGCAGGCCCTTGAACTTCTGCCAGTCGCCGGTCTTCTCCAGCAGCCGCTGGACGGCCTCGCTCGGCTGGGCGCCGACGGAGAGCCAGTACTGCACCCGGTCCGACTTGACCTCGATCACCGAAGGGTCTTCCTTCGGCTGGTAGATCCCGACGAACTCGATCGCCCGACCATCACGCTTGGTACGCGAGTCGGCGACGACGATACGGTATTGCGGGTTGCGGATCTTACCCATCCGCAGGAGCCGGATCTTTACGGCCACAGTGTGTTCGCTCCTGTTGCGATGTCCACCGGCCCGGAAACGGGCGGTGCGCGGGTGAGAGCCGACCGGCACAGTGGGGTTTGGGCCGGAGACTGCTCGATGGACTGGCGACACGCCCGGGGTAGAGGGCGCCGGACGTGCGCCGGATACCAGCGACCCATTGTGCCAGACCCGGCCCGGGTACCTCGCACCGGTCGGCGAAAAAGCCGACCCCGCCCACCCGGGACGATCACGGCGGTCGTGGACACGGCCGGTCGGCGATCAACCGGCCGCCGCGCGCGTGACGGCGTCCCACGCGATCATGGCACCCCGGGACGCCACGGCCGGCCCCCGCGAGACGATCGATCGGGGCCCCGGGGTCCGGACCGGCACTGCCCGGTCCCGCACCCCGAAGCCCCGATCACGCCATTTCCGCCTGATCCGCCGTGGTCGTACGGCTGCCGCTCACCCCTTGACGGCACCCTGCAGGCCACCGACGATCTGCTTCTCGGCGAAGGTGAAGAAGAGCAGTGCCGGCAGCATCGCCAGGGACGTGAAGGCGAGGATCCCCGCCGTGTCGGAGGTGTACTGGCTCGAGAAGTTCTGGACACCCAGCGGCAGGGTGTGCAGGCTGACGTCGCTGAGCACGAGCAGCGGCAGCAGGAACGCGTTCCAGCTCGCCACGAACGCGAGGATCCCGACCGTGACGAGCGCGGGCCTCGACAGCGGCAGCACGATGAGCCAGAGGAAGCCGAGCCGGCCCGTGCCGTCGATCGCGGCCGCGTCCTCCAGTTCACGCGGGATGGCGGCGAGGAAGGGGCGCAGGATCACGATCGTGAGCGGCAACGCGAACGCGACCTGCGGCAGGATCACCGCCAGGTAGGAGTTGGTCAGGTTCAGGTCGCGCAGCATGAGGTAGAGCGGCAGGATCGCCGCCCCGGCCGGGAAGAGCAGACCGAGGGTGAAGAAGGTGTAGAGCGCCTCACGACCGCGGAAGGTGTAGCGGGCGAGCACGAACGCCGCGCAGACACCGAGCACCACCACGGCGAGGGTGGTACCCAGGGAGATCACCGCGCTGTTGAACGCCTGTCCCCAGAAGTCGCTCTGCGTCAGCACCCTGGCGTAGTTGTCCAGGACCCACGGGTCGGGCAGCCCGGCCGGGTTCGCGACGATCTGCGGGGTGGTACGGAAGCCGCCGACGATCACGTAGACCACCGGAGCGATCGACACGGCCGCGACCGCGAGCGCCAGCGCGTAGGTGAGCGGATTGCCCCAGGACACCGGGCGGCGCTTGGACGGCGGGGACAGAACAGCGTTCGCGGCCACGGTCAGTTCACCCTTCTGGTGATGGCGCCCTGGATGTCGCGACGCAGGAGGAAACGCTGGAACAGCAGCGCCGCGACGAAGGAGATGACGAACAGGATCACGGCCACCGCGTTGCCGTAGCCCCAGAGCCGGGCGAAGAAGCCGCTGTCCACCATGTACGTCGCCATCGTGGCCGACGCGCCGAGCGACCGCACGGCGGGTACCGAGGTCACCCAGATCACGTCGAAGACCTGCAGGGAGCCGATTATCGACAGGAACATCCAGATCCGGATCGTCGGACCGAGCAGCGGGAGCGTGATGTGCCGCTGGACCTGCCACCAGCTCGCGCCGTCAATCGCGGCGGCCTCGGTCAGCTCGTGCGGCACGTTCGACAGGCCGGCGAGCAGGAGGATGATCGCGAAGCCGACGTACTTCCAGGTGAGGACGAACAGCAGGGTCCAGATGACGATGTCGAGGTCGGCGAGCCACGCCTGCACCAGGCTGCCCAGTCCCACTGACCGCAGCAGCGCGTCGACCGTCCCGCCGTCGGTCAGGATCAGCTTCCACATGATGCCGACGGTGACCTCGGCGAGCACGTAGGGCACGAACACCAGCAGGCGGAAGACGGTCCGGCCGCGGAAACGACGGTTGAGCAGCAGGGCCACGGCCAGCGCGATGGGTCCCTGGATCAGCAGCGACCCGACCACGACGATGGCGTTGTTGCGCAGCGCGTCGAGGAAGATCGGGTCCTCGAAGGCGAGGACGTAGTTGTCGAGGCCGACAAAATCGGTGGGCGGTCCGACGCCACGCCAACGGAACAGACTGTAGTAGACCGCGAAGCCCATCGGCACCAGCACGAACATCACGTAGACGATGACCGCCGGCGTGGTCAGCCCGATGATCTCGTACCACTTGCGTCGGTTGTCGGCCCCCCGTGAGGACGGCCGCCGGCGGGTGGGCCGGTCGCCCGCCGGCGGCGCGGAGGCGCCGCCGGCGGGGTTCAGGGTTGGGTTGATGGATGTCACTTTCGTGCGGCCGCCTTCATAGCCTCGACGACCTGCTCCGGCGAGCCGGTGCCGGCGAAGATGGCGACGACCGCGTTGTTCATCGCGGTGCCGACGGTGCTGCCGAAGGCGGTGTCCAACCAGAGCTGCAGGTAGGTCGCGCTGGAGGTGGCCTCCAGGATGGACTTGAGGGCCGGGTCGGAGACCCCACTCTCCGCACCCTTGGCCACGGGCAGGCCGGTGCCGGTCTCGGCATAGCCCTTCTGCACCTCGGGGCTCACGATGTACTTGAGGAACTCGACGCACTCGGCGGGGGCGTTCTTGGCACAGGAGAACCCGTCACCGCCGCCGAGAGCCGCCTTCGGGTCACCCGCCGAGCCGGTGATCGCCGGTACCGGGAACCAGCCGAGGAACTTGGCGAGGGCGCCCTTGTCCTCCGCGACGGTCTCCAGGGTGCCCTTGTTCCACTCGCCCATCAGCTCCATCGCGGCCTTGCCGTTGGCGAGCAGGCCGTTGGCGCTGGTCGGGTCGTTCTGGCCCGGGGTGGCGATGAAGTTGGGCTGGAACGGCTCGGTGTCGATGAACGCCTTCAGGTCGGTGCCGGCCTTCACGAAGCACGGGTCGTCGAAGACCCTGTCGAGGGACGCCTTCTTCAGCGTGTCCACCGAGCAGGCCCGCAGCGCGAAGTTGTACCACCAGTGCGCGGCCGGCCACTTGTCACCGGCGCCGACGGCGATCGGCACAACGTTGATCGCCTTGAGCTTGGTGACGGCCGCGTTGAGCTCATCGAACGTGGTCGGCGGAGCGGCGATGCCCGCCTGCGCGAACATGTCCTTGTTGTACCAGATGCCCTCGATGCCCATCCGGAACGGCAGGCCGTACTGCTTGCCGTCCACCTTCCAGATCTCGGCGGCGCTGCCGATGTTGGCAACCTCCGCCTGGACCTGACCGGTGATGTCCTTGAGGTAGTCGGCCTCGACCTGCTCCCGGATCTCGCCGCCGCCCCACGACTGGAAGATGTCCGGCGGGTCGCTGGTCAGAAGCGCGGCGGGGAGCCGGGTGCGCTGGAGCTGATTGGTCTCGATCCCCTCGATCTCAATCGTGACGGTCGGATGGAGGGCGGAGAAGTCCTTGGCGACCTTCTCCCAGTAAACCTTGCCGGGCCCGTCCTGGGAGGCGTTGTGCCACCAGGTCAGGGTCACCGGGTTCTTGTAGAGCTCATCCTCATTGGGCGCTTCGCTTTCACCGCCGCTACATCCGGCAGCAAGGAGTGCGCTGGTCGTAAGCAGCGCTAGGACTGTGCCCGCGCGGCGCTTCATCGCCATCGATTGTCTCCTCGACTAGTCAGTCGCGGTACTCAGCTTCGAACGGCGAGTTTTACAGCCCCGTAACTCGGTGTCAACCGTTGTCGATAACGGTTTCGACTCCCCTGTCAAGGGCCTCCAGAGGCCCTCTATCATCATCGACGTGGCGTTTCCGCAGCGTGTCAAGATGTCGGACGTGGCCCGTACGGCCGGCGTCTCGGTGGCAACCGTATCCAAGGTGGTGAATGGTCGGTACGGTGTCGCGCAGGCGACCGTGGAACGCGTACAGCAGGTCATCCACCAGCTTGGATACGAAGCCAGCCTCGGAGCACAGAGCCTACGCAGTCACCGCACCAACGTGCTGGGAATCCTGGTCGCCGAGTTCGAACCGTTCTCGACCGAGCTGCTCAAGGGGGCGTCCCGGGCGGTCGTCGGCACCGGCTACCAGCTGCTGGCGTACTCCGGCGGCGACGGCGAGCGCGGGGCCATCGGCTGGGAACGACGCTCGCTCGCCCGGCTCTCCGGAACGCTCATCGACGGGGCCGTGATCGTCACGCCGACCGTGGTCGAGACCAAGCAGGGCTTCCACGTCGTCGCCGTCGACCCGCACACCGGCCCGTCCGGCCTGCCCACCGTCGACTCCGACAACTTCGCCGGCGCGATGCTCGCGACCAACTACCTGCTCTCGCTCGGCCACCGCCGTATCGGACACATCAGCGGGCGCGCCGACCTGGAGTCGGCACGGCTGCGCGAGGCGGGCTTCCGTAGGGCCATGGCCGACGCAGGGGTGGAGGTGGACGAGCGACTGGTACGCACCGGCGGGTTCCGGATCGAGAGCGCCGCCGGTACGGCCGCCGAACTCCTCGCGCTCCCCGACCGGCCGACCGCCGTCTTCGCGGGCAACGACCTCTCCGCGATCTCGACGCTCAACGTCGCCCGCAGCCTGGGTATCACCGTGCCCGACGACCTCTCCGTGATCGGCTTCGACAACGTCCCGGAGTCGGCGCTGGTCAACCCGCCGCTGACGACCATCATGCAACCGCTGCAGCGGATGGGCGCCGAGGCGTTGCGCCTGCTCATCGACCTGATCGGCGGCACCGAACGCGACACGCACATCCGGCTGCCCACCGAGCTGGTCATCCGCGCGTCCTGTCGCCCGTACGCCGCTCCCCGGCAGGACGGCCCGCCGCTGACCGCCCACGTCTCCGGCGCGGGTGGCTGAGATCCGTGGTTCGGACCGACGGCACACGGCACGGCAACCACCGGCACCCGCTCGGCGGTCCGCGGACCGGGCCACCGTCGCTCAACCGACCTTGAGGTCGGATATCCGCTGGTGCGGATCACGCAACAGCTCCTCGAGCACCGTCCGGTAGCCCCGGACCGCCCGGACGACCGCGTCCCGGTCGTAGCAGGTCGGGTTGTAGTTGATTTCCGCGCGACGGCGGTCGTCGCTCACCGTCAGTCCCGGCTCGCCCCGCTTGGCCCACCACTCCAGCCGGTCGGGTCCGGTCCGCGCCGCCGCCGGCAACCTGCCCCGGGAACGCTGTTCCCGGATCTCCGAGCCGGCGCCCGGCGGGCCGGCCAGGGCATCGCCGGCCGGCGGCGCCGACTGGAACCACGAGTGGTAGAGCAGCAGGAACGGCCACGGGCGTTCGTCGGCGAAGCCCGGGTTCACCGCCTCGGCGATCTCCTTGAACGACAGCACGTTCCGCATCGCGGCGAAGGTCGCGGAACGGACCTCCTCGACGGCCTCGGCGAGGGTGGTCCGGAACGGGACGGTGGTCGACACGTAGACGTTGTGGGTGAACTGGCCGATCAGGTCCTTGGTGCCGACCTCGTCGCGTCCGGAGGTGGCCGTGCCGAGCACGATCCGCTCCCCACCGGTCATCGCGCCGAGCAGCACCCGGTACGCCGCGAGCGACAGCACGAAGGGAGTCATCCGGCGCTGCCGGGCGAAGGCGTGCAGCCGGCGGGCGAGATCCGGGGACAGTGCGACGGAGGCGCTCGCCGAGGCGGTCACGTCCAGACCGGTCAGCGGCCCGGGTGTACGGAACGGCACCGTCTCCGGCAACGGTGTCAGCTGCCGTTTCCAGAACTCGGCACGACGTCGCCACCGCGCCGCGTCCCAGCGCGGCGGCGCCACCGCCTCGGCGTAGCGGAGCGGCAACTCGGGCAGCGGGGCGCCGCGACCGGTTCGCGCCGCGTACGCCGCCGCCAGGTCCCGCAGGAAGACCCCGGTCGACCAGCCGTCGGCGATCAGGTGGAACATGCTGACCGCGACGACGTGCTCCGTCGGCGACGTGCGTACCAGGGTCACGCTCCACAGCGGGCCGCGCCGCAGGTCGTACGCCCGGCCGCTCTCGTACCCCAGCAGGCTGCCCTGGCGTACGACCGCCCGGCGCCGCGGCTCGGCGGAGACGTCCAGGTACGTGATGATCGGCTCGATCTCGTCCACGAACCGGATCAGCGGATCGTCGTCCACCGTCTCGAAGACGATCCGCAGCGCGTCGTGCCGCCGTACCAGGTCGCCGACCGCGGCCCGGAACGTGTCCGGATCGACCAGGCCGGCCAGCGGCATCGACCGGAAGACGTTGTAGCCGAGGCAGCCCGGATCGTCCGGCGCGAAGCAGCGGACGAACTCCCAGAGCGTCTCCTGACTGCGGGCCAGCGTGGTGACCGTCGGTGACATGGATGCAGAGCCTTCTATCCCCCGTTCCGGGATGTCAAGGCTCCGTCAGGGATCTCGACGCCGGTCAGCACGGCCGACCAGCCACCGGCCCGGGACGCCGTACGGGGCTGCGCGGTGGATCCGGACATGCCAAGATCTCGACGGATGTGAATGGTCGCACTAGGGTGGTCGGCCGGTGGACCGCCACGTCGGACACAGAGATCCGGCGCGCGGCTCCGGGCCCCGACCGGCTGGTGGACCGGCGACGGGTCGCCCCGCCGGCTGCGAAGGGACAGGCTATGGCATTCGACGGCTGGCGGGCGCTGCGGCCGGGAGACGGACCGGTTCTGCTCGGCGTCGACTTCAGCACGGCCCGGTCGCGGACCGTGGCCGGGTTCGCCGACCTCGCGGCCCTGCTGCCGGAGCCGTACGCCGTCTGGGGCACCGACGAGTCCACCTGGCGCGACGTCGGGCGCTCCCCGGACGACCCGCCGGGTGCTGCCCTCTCCGACTGGCTCGACCGGACAGCGCCGACGGTCGGTGAGCCGGGTGGCCTGCTCGGCTACTGCGCCGGCGCCGCACTGGCCGGCGCCCTCGCCCGAAGACTGGCACAGGGCCGCCCGACCGCACCGCCGGTGGTGCTCCTCGACCCCTCGACGGTGACCGCCGAAACCCTGTACGACCAGTTCAACTCCGCACTGGACGGCATCGCCGGGGTACTGCCCGAGGCCGAGGTACGAGCGGCCCGGACGGCGGGCCGCGACGACATGTCCGAGCTGCTGGAACTGCCCCGACTGGCGGCCCGGCTCTCCGACCGGTACGCGGCACTGGCCCGGCCGGCCTGTGCCGCCCAGGGTGTGCCGGCGACGATCGCCGACCAGCTCTGCGGCCGGGTCGACACCTACCTGAGATACCTGCTGCTCTCGTCGGCCGCACCCCTGGACGTCCCGGACACGGCCCTGGTGGTCCTCTCCGCCACCCACGAGCCGCCGCCACTGCCCGGCGTACGACAGGTGCGGCTGGACGTGCCCCGGGAACGGCTGCTCGCCGAACCCCGGGTCGCCGAGGTGACCGTCCGCGCCCTGGTCGGCGCGCCACTGGCCGGTCGGGCGTGACCCGGGCGACCCGGGCACGGCCCGACCACGACACCGGAGCCGGGGCGGCGGTCCAGCCGGGCGCGGGCGTACTGAGCCGGAAGGAGGAGGCGCTCTGGCTGTTCCAACGGCTGGCCCCGCGGGCCGCCGTGGACAACCTGGCGTTCGCGGTCAGCACCTCCGGGAGTCTCGACCCGGTCACCCTGGCGGCGGCGGTACGGGAACTGGCCCGACGCCACCCGGTGCTGCGTACCGTCTTTCCGGTCGGGGCGGACGGTACCCCGTACCGGCGGCGACTCGCCGCTGACGAGGTGGTGCCGCCGGTGCTGACGGTGTCGAGTACCCCGGCCGGCCTCGGCGACACGCTCGCGACGGTGACCCGGCGCCCGTTCGACCTGACCGCCGAGCCGCCGTTCCGGGTGGCCCGGGTGGTGCTGCCCGACAGTACGACGGTGCTGTGCCTGGTCGTGCACCACATCGCCTTCGACGGCCGGTCCGCCGGAATCGCCCTGCCCGAGCTGGCCACGATCTACCTGGAGCTGGCCGGCCGGACCGGGTCGGCCGACGGGACACCCGACGGCGGGACCGGGTCGACCGGCGGGACGCCGGGCGACGAGCAGACGTCCCCACCGGCGACACCGTCCGCGACCAGCCTGCGGTACTGGACCGAACGACTCGCCGGCATCGACCCCAGGAGTCTGCCGCTGGGCCGGGCCCGGCCGGAGCCGCCCGCGCCCACCTTCGCCGGAGCCCGGATCGAGCGGCAGCTCGGCGCGGAGAGCCGGGCCGCGCTGGACGTACTGCGCCGTCGGCTGCGGGTGACCGACAACATGGTGCTGCTGACCGCGTACCTCGCCCTGCTGGCCCGGCACGGCGCCGGGCCGGACCTGGTGGTCGCGGTGCCGGTGGACACCCGCGACCGGGCAGCAGCCGGACTCGTCGGATACCACGTCAACACGCTGCCGCTGCGGGTCACGGTGCCGCCCGGTGCCAGCTTCCGGGAACTCGCCACCGAGGTCCGTGCCCAGCTCGTGGCGGGGCTGGACCACGCCGACGTGTCGTTCGAGAGCCTGCTCGGCGCGCTGGGCCTGGAGACGATGAACTGGCGGGCGCCGCTGTTCCGGCACATGTTCAACTTCCTGCCCGCCACCACCGTGGTGCCGGCGGGACCGCTGCCGGACGCCGCCTGGGTCACCGTCGATCCCGGGCTCAGCCGGTACGACCTGCAGATGGTGGTGCTGCGCTGGCCCGACCGAATCGCCCTACAGGCGGTCTACAGCACGGAGATCCACGACGCGGGATACGTCCGGGCCCTGCTGAACCGCTACGAACTGCTGCTGCGGGCCGCCGCCACCGACCCGGACCGTCCCCTCGGCGACCTGGACCTGTGGCATCCGGACGAACGCGCCGCCCTGGACCGGGAGAACGGTCCGGCGGGAGCCGACACACCACCGCTGCCCCGGCTGATCGCCGAACGCGCCGGGCGTACCCCAGGGGCACCGGCCCTGGTCGAGGCGACCGGGGAGGGCCGGGACCACGCCTGGTTGGCCGCCCGGGCGGCCCTGCTGCGCGGACGGTTGGCGGCGGCCGGCGTCGGGCCCGGCGATGTCGTCGCGGTCGCGCTGCCCCGCGGTGGCGACCTCGCCGCCGCCGTACTCGCCACCTGGTCGCTGCGGGCCGCCTACCTGCCGGTGGACCCGGGCCAGCCGGCAGCCCGGCTGCGCGCGCGACTCGACGCGGCGGACGTCCGAGCCGTACTCACCGGCACCGACCTGCCCGCCGAGGGCACGGCCGACCGCCGGGTGCTGCGGGTCGACCGGCTCACGCCCGACCCGCTGGCCACAGCCGGCCCGACCGGCACGCCCGCCGGGACCGAGCCCGAGCCGGCCGGGGCGCTGTCGGACGCGCTGTGCCAGGTCCGCGACGACGACCTGGCGTACGTCATCTTCACCTCGGGCTCGACCGGCGAGCCGAAGGGCGTGGAGATCAGCCACGGCGCGCTGGCGAACCTCGTCGGGTTCTTCGCCCACCGGCTGGCCGTCACCGACCGGGAGCGGATCCTCTGGCTCACCTCGTTCGGATTCGACATCTCCGCGCTGGAACTGTTCCTCGCGCTGAGCCACGGCGGCGCGGCGGTGGTCGCCCCCGACCAGGCGCAGTTCCAGCCGGAGCTGCTGCTTGACCTGGTCACCCGGCACGATGTCGCGATCGTCCAGACGACACCGACGATCTGGCGGCTGGTCGCCGGACGGCTCGGCACCGAACTCGCCGGCCGACGGGTGCTCTGCGGCGGCGAGCCGCTCTCGGCCGCGCTGGCCGACCGGCTGCTCGGGTCGGGCTGCCGGCTCTTCAACGTCTACGGCCCGACCGAGACCACCATCTGGTCCACGGTCGCGGAGATCCGTCCAGGGGTACGCGACCCGGTCGGCATCGGCGGCCCGATCTGGCGTACCACCCTGCACGTGCTCGACGACGAGGGTCGGGAACTCCCGCCGGGCGTGGTCGGCGAGTTGTGGATCGGCGGCGCCGGGGTGGCCCGCGGCTACCTGCGCCGGCCGGATCTGACCGCCGAACGGTTCTCCGACGTCCCCGGCGCCGGTCGTCGGTACCGCACCGGCGACCTGGCCACCTGGTGTCCGGACGGCACGGTCGAGCTGCTCGGCCGGGCCGACCGGCAGGTCAAACTGCGCGGGCGGCGGATCGAACTCGGCGAGATCGAGGCGGTCCTCGAACAGCACCCGGCGGTGGCCGCGGCGGCCGTACAGGTGTACGGCGACCCGCAGAGCGACGGACGTCTGGTCGGGTACGTACAGCCGGCCGACGCGTCCGACAATCTGCTCGCCGACGTCGCCCGGCACGCCGCCGCGGTACTGCCGCACTACCTCGTCCCCGGCGAACTGATCCGCCTCGACGCGTTGCCCCGCAACCCGAGCGGCAAGGTCGACCACCGGGCGCTGCCCGAACCGTCCCCGCCGTCGGACCGGGCCGGGCCGGTCGGGTTCGACGCCGTCGCCCGGACCGGAGCCGCCCCGGACGTGGCGGTCCGGAGCGTGGCCACCGGCACCGGCCCGGCCGGGTCGACGCCGGAGGCGGCGGCACCGGCGACCGACCCGCTGGTGCGGTCACTGACCGACATCTGGGCCGACCTGCTCGGGCGGCCGGACGTGGACGAGCGGAGCAACTTCTTCGCCGCCGGTGGCCAGTCCCTGCTGGCCGCCGTCCTGGCCGCCCGGATCGCCGAACGGACCGGCCACGAGGTGACACTCCACGACGTCTTCAGCGCGCCGACCCCGTACGAGCTGGCCCGGATCGTCCGGGACGGACCGGACCCGGCCCGAGCGGCGGAGTCGGACGGATGACCAGACCGGAGGTGGGCGGGATGCCCGCACAGACCCGACCCGAGTCGGTACGGCCGATCGGGGCGAGCGCCCCGCAGGTCGTACCCGAACTGCTCCGCCGCAGCGCCCGGCTGGTGCCGAGCCGGCCCGCGATCGTGGTGGACGGTCGGCCGGTGCTGACCTTCGCCGAACTCGAGGCCCGGGCGAACGCGCTCGCCGCCGGCCTGCGCGCCCGGGGCGTACGCCGGGGCGACCAGCTGGCCCTGGTATTCGACGGCACCGAGTGGCCGGAGTTCGTCGTGGCGTACTTCGGGGCGCTGCAGTTGGGCGCGGCGACGCTGCTGCTCGGCGAGCGCTTCACCGCCGAGGACGTCCGGCGGCTGGTGGCCCGGCACCGGGTGACCGGGGTACTCACCGCGCCCGGTCGACCGCCCGGGTCGACACCCGACTGTTGGGTGGCCGACACCGCCGCGCTGGCCGCCGGTCAGGACGAGACTCCGGCACCGTTCGACGCCACCCCGCTGGACACCGCGGACGTCGTCTTCACCTCCGGTACGACCGCGTTGCCCCGGGGTGTGGTGGCGTCCCACGCCAACGTGGTCCGTGCCCAGACCACCTGGCCCACCGGCCCCCGGGTCAACCAGCCCGGCCTGCACGCGCTGCCGCTGGGCTCGGTCGCCGGTCAGATCCACCTGGTCAACAGCATCGGCGGCCAGCACACCCTGGTGATCATGCCGGAGTTCGCCGTGCCCGACTTCTGCCGACTGGTGGAGCACTGGCGGGTCAGCTCGGTGTTCCTCGTGCCGGCCATGGCGCACTGGCTGGTCCGGGCCGGCGCCGACGAGTGCCCGCCGCTGCCCTCGGTACGCGGGGTGCACTTCTCCGGCGCACCGCTGCCGGTCGGCATCATGCCGGACCTGCCGGCCGTCTTTCCGCGCGCCACGTACTACAACTTCTACAGCAGTACGGAGGCGTTCCCGGCCCGGGTGGCGACCCAGTTCGACCCCCGTCGGCCCGACTCGGTCGGCCGCCCGGTCGGAGTGCACCAGGTGCGGATCACCACCGAGGACGGCAGCCCGTGCGCCGTCGGTGAGGTGGGCACGGTCTGGCTGCGCTCGACCGCCGCACCGGCCCGCCGCTTCCTCGACGACGACGGCGCCGAGGGCGGGGCGGGATTCCGGGACGGCTGGATCAGGACCGGCGACCTCGGCCACCTGGACGACCAGGGGTACCTCCACCTCGCCGGCCGGACCGACGACATGGTGAACGTGGGCGGGTTCAACGTGTCGACGTACCGGGTCGAGGAGGTGCTCGGCCGGCACGAGGCGGTGGCCGAGGCGGCGGTCTTCGCCGCGGACCACCCGGTACTCGGCGAGATCATCGCGGCGCTCGTGGTGCCACGGGCCGAGGTCACCATCCGGGAGATCCGCCAGCACGCCGCCCGACAGCTGACCCGCCGGGAACTGCCGGCGATCGTCCGCCTCGTCGACGACATCCCGCGCAACGCCGCCGGGAAGGTCGTCAAACGACTCCTGCCCGACCTGCTCGACGCGCCCGGTCCGGCCGGGTTCGCCGTACCGACCACCGAACTCGAACGGCGGATGGCGCGGATCTGGGCGGAGCGGCTCGACGTCGGGTCGGTCGGCGTACACGACAACTTCTTCGAGATCGGCGGCGATTCGCTGCTGGCCACCGAGATGGCCGCCGAACTGCGCGCCCGGCTCGGTGTCGAGCTGGACGCCGTCACGATCTTCGAGTTCGCCACCGTCGCGGAACTGGCCCGGTACGTCTCCGAGGAACAGACGTGGCAGACCGGGGACCGGGCGGAAGAGACAGGAGAGAACCCCGATGAGTGAGTTCAAGGCCGTCGAGTCGCTGCTCGACGGGCATCCCGACGTCGCCGAGTTCGCGGTCTTCCGGACCGGTACCCGGTCGGTCGCCGCGGTGACCCCCGTGCTGCACTGCAACGCCGTCGACATCCGGGACGACCTCTGGGAGTCGGTGCCGGCGGAGGAACTGCCGGATCTCGTGGTGGTGCTGCCGGAGCTGCCCCGGGACGCCGAGGGTCGGGTGCTCGCCGAGCGGATCGACGCCGGGACGCTCGAGGACTCCGGGGCGTGCGGCTTCACCCCACCCCGGGAGCCGACCGAGATCGCACTCGCCGAGATCTGGAGCGAGGTGCTGGGGCGACGCCGCGTCGCCGCGGACGACAACTTCCTCGACCTCGGTGGCGACTCGATGACCGCCACCCTGCTGCTCGACTCGACCAACGAGCGTTTCGGGGTCAGTCTCTCCTTCGACGAGCTGCTGTCCCTGCCCTCGCTCCGGGCCGTCGCCGAGGTCGTCGACAAGCAGAGCTGACCCCCGGGCCCCGCCCACCGCTGCGACCGGGCGGCCGCGCCGGCGCCGTGCCTCGCCCCGGGGACAGCGGGCGGCGGGCCCGGGGTCAGACCTGCTGGCCGCCGAGCAGCCGCTGCGCCTCCGCCTCGTCGAGCTGCTCGATCTCGGCCAGCAGCAGGTCCTCGACCGCCTCGGCGAGTTCGGCGACGGTGCCGCGCCGGAAGATGGTGTGCAGCGGCACGTCGACACCGACCACCGCCCGCAGCCGCGCCGCCGTCCGGGTGGCGAGCAGCGAATGCCCGCCGAGCTCGAAGAAGTCGTCGTGCACACCCACCCGCTCGACGCCGAGCACCTCGACCCAGACCCCGGCGACGAGCCGCTCGGCGTCGGTGCGCGGCGGGACCACCGGACCGGGCCGGCCGGACCGGACGGCGGTCGGCGGGGGCAGGGCCCGCCGGTCGACCTTGCCGTTCGGGGTCAGCGGCAGTGCGGGCAGGACGCCGTACGCGTCCGGGTGCAGGGCCGGCGGAAGCAGTTCGGACAGGTGCGCCCGCAGCTGCGCCGGGGACGGCACGCCGGCGCCCGGCTCGGGAACCAGGTGGGCGACCAGGCGGGCGTCCCGGTCGGCGGTGACCACGGCGTGCCGGACGTCCGGGTGCGCGGCGAGGGCCGCCTCCACCTCGCCGGGTTCGATCCGGTGCCCCCGTACCTTGAGCTGGTCGTCGAGGCGGCCGAGGAACTCCAGCACCCCGTCGGGGCGCTGTCGTACCCGGTCGCCGGTGCGGTAGTGGCGTTCGCCGTGGTAGGTGCCGAAGCGCCGCGTGGTCAGCTCCGGCCGGTTGAGGTAGCCGCGGGCCAGTCCGGCACCGCCGAGCAGCAGTTCTCCGGGTACGCCGGAGGGCACCGGCCCGCCCTCCGGCCGGTGCACGTGGACGCAGGTGTCGGTGAGCGGGCGGCCGATCGGCGGCCGGCCCGTCGTGTCGGCCGGGCTCAGCCGGGCCGCCGTGGCGATGATGGTCGCCTCCGTCGGCCCGTACGTGTTGAACACCTCGACCCGGTCGCCGAACGCCGCGAACCAGCGGCCGAGCGCGTCCGGCCGGACCTGCTCACCGCCGAGGACGAGCAGCCGGAGCCGGGCCGGCCAGGCGATGCCGGAGGGGTCGGCGACCAGCTCGTGCCAGTACGAGGTGGGCAGGTCGAGCACGGTCAGTTCCTGCCCGGCCGGGGTACGCAGGAAGTCCGGCAGTTCGGCGCGGGCCGGCGGCACGACCAGGGTGGCGCCGGCGGCGAGGGTGGGGTACACCTCCTCGCCGAAGGTGTCGAAACTGGCCGAGGAGAACTGCAGCACCCGGTCCCCGGGACCGATCCGGTACGCCGACAGCATCCACCGCAGCCGGGCGGCCAGCGCCGCGCGGGTCACCCCGACCGCCTTCGGCTGCCCGGTGGAGCCGGAGGTGTAGATGGCGTACGCCAACGTGTCGGCGGTCGGTCGACCCTCCGGAGCGGCACCCCCGTCGCCGTCGACACGGTCGCCGTCGACACGGTTGCCGGTCCCACCGTCGATGCCGTCGTCGTCGCCGTCGCCGGTCCCGTCGCCGTCGCCGGTCCCGTCCAGCCGGTCGAGGTCGACGACGTGCCGTCCACCGGGGTCCAGCCGCTCGCCGAGTCGGCCACTGGTGACGACGATCCCCGCCCCGCTGTCCGCCAGCAGGTGTCCCAGTCGACGGCGCGGATGGGTCGGATCCAGCGGCAGGTAGGCGGCTCCGGCGCGGAGCACGCCGAGCAGTCCGACGACCAGCTGTGGTCCGGGTTCCAGGCAGACCGCGACGAGCCGGTCCGGTCCGGCACCGTGCCGGCGGAGCAGCCGGGCCAGCCGGTCGGCCCGCCGGTACAGCTCCGGATAGCGGACCTCGCCGTCGACCCCGGTGACCGCGACCGTGTCCCGCTCCGCCGCCGTGACCGGGGCCAGCAGTTCCCACAGGTCGGTCGGGGGTGCCGGCGCGGGGCAGGAGTCCGTGGTCCCGTCCGCCTCGCCGCGCGCGAGCCGGTCGTAGAGGACGGAGATGGGTTCGTTCGGAGCCTCGGCGGCCAGCCGGAGCAGTGCCTCGAAGCGACGCAGCAGCAGCGCGACGCTCGCCGGCCGGAACAGGTCGCTGCGGTAGTTCGCCTGCACCTCCCAACCGGTGTCCCGGGTGTGCACCTCGACCACCAGGTCGAACTTCGCCTGCTCGTACGGCACGTCGAACGGGCCGGTGACGAGGTCGGGCAGCCGCAGTTCCCCGGCCTGCGTGCCGTGCACCATGAACATGGTGTCGAACAGCGGGTTGCGGCCCGGATCCCGGCGCAGTCCGAGATGCGAGATCAACTCCTCGAACGGCGCGTCCAGGTGGCCGTACGCCCCGACCGCCGTCGTCCTCACCCGGGCGAGCAGTTCCCGGAAGGAGGGGTCGCCGCGCAGGTCGCCGCGGAGAACGACGGTGGTCAGGAAGAAGCCGATCAGCGGTTCGAGCTCCTCGCGGTCCCGACCGCTCACCGGTGAGCCGACACAGATGTCGGACTGTCCGGTGTAGAGGCCGAGCAGGGCGACGTAACCGGCGAGCAGGGTCATGAACGGGGTGGCCCGGCCGAGCCGGCACAGGCCGCGTACCTCGTCGGCGACGCCGTCGGCGAGGCGGTGCCCGAGGAAGGCACCGGCCGTGGTCAGGGTCGCCGGCCGGGGCAAATCGGTGACCAGGTCCAGCGGTACGACGCCGGCCAGTCGCCCGGCCCAGTACCGCCAGCTCTCCTCGCGTCGCGCGGCCAGCCGACCGGCCTCGGCCCGGGCGTGGTCGACGTACCGCAGCGGCAGCGGTGGCAGGTCGGGGAGGGCACCGGACCGGCGGGCGGCGTACCCGGCGGAGAGTTCCCGGAACAGTACGCCCAGCGACCAGTCGTCGGCGAGCAGGTGGTGCAGGACCACGCAGAGGACGTGGTCGTCGGCACCGAGCCGGATCAGGTCGGCCCGGACCGGTGGGGCGGCGGCCAGGTCGAACGGCATGTTGACCCGGGCGGTCGCCAGTTCCCGTGCCCGGATCTCCGGCTCCGCCGCGCCGACAACGCCACGGTCGGCCCCGGCTCCCATCCCATCGGGTCGGCCGTCGGTCAGGTCGTGGACCTCGACCGGCAGCTCCCAGTCGTCCAGCACCTCCTGCACCGGTTCGCCGTCGACCAGCGGAAACCGGGTCCGCAGCGCGCCGTGCCGGCGTACGACGTCGCGCAGCGCACCGGTCAGCGCGGCGACGTCCAGCGGCCCGCGCAGCCGGGTGAGCTGGGGCATGTGGTAGTCGGCGGCGCCGGGGTCCAACTGGGCCAGGAACCACAGCCGGCGCTGCCCCACCGTCAGTGGTGCCCGCACGACAGGTCCACCGGTTGCGGTGTCCCCCGCCGGCTCGGCGTTCGGCCCACCCGGGGCCCGGGCGGAGACGCCGGTCATCGCGGCCGGGCGGCGGCGACGACCGCCACCAGGTCCGCGACCGTCACCGCCTCGAAGTATTCCGACAGGGCCGGCTCGGCACCGAACCGGTCCCGGACCCGGGCCGCCGTCCGGACGATCGCCAGGGAGCTGAACCCGAGGTCGAACAGGTCGTCCTCCAGTCGTACCGGGTCGGCGTCGAGTACCTCCCGGACGATCTCCAGCACCCCGTTCTCGGTTTCGCCGTCAGTCACCGGAACTCCCGTCCACGCTCGGCGGCGCGGCCGGTCCGCGTCGCCGTTCCTCGTCGGTGCCGTTGTGCCGCGTCGCGACCGTCGGGGTCACCGTGCCCCGCCGGGCCGTACCCGGTGTCGCCACGGCTGTCGGCAGCAGACCCGGCTCCTGACGCCGCCGCTCCTCCCGGGCCGACACGCCGAAGAGGTCGTCCGGCGGCGCCTGCCGTACGGCGGTGTCGAAGCGGGCGAGGATGCCGACCCGGAGGCAGGTCAGGGCGAGTACCACCATGGCGATCGCGGAGATCAGGTACATCAGGCCGATGCCCCGACCCGGCCCCACCCCGATCACCTGCCCGACCGTGCCGGCGAGCGCGCCCCCCTCGGCCAGCAGCGGGTCGAGCAGCCGGGGACCGAACGGCACGATGACCGCGAAGCCGAGCGGCAGGGTGGACCAGGCCACGATCGTGTTGAGCGCGAAGACCCGTCCGTGGAAGCGCTGCGGAACGGTCACCTGCACGATCGTCGCGTAGATCGCGTTGACCAGGGTCAGCGCGAACATCATGCCGAACACCCCGGCCGCGACCGGTGCGGTGGCCGGCCGCAGGCCGGCGACCAGGCAGCAGACGGCCAGGGCCGCCGTACCGATCAGCATGCCCCGCATCCGGCGCCGGGCGGGGCCGCCCCAGACGGTCATGGTGAGCCCGCCCAGCACCACCCCGAGCGCACCGCCGAACGCCACCTGACCCACCTGCGACAGGTCGGCGAAGGAGAGCACGAGCGGCGAGACGAGCAGGATCAGCGGGCCGAGGAAGATGTTGAGTACGGCGAAGAAGAGCAGCATCGCCCGGATGCCCCGGTGGTTGAGCGTGTAGGTCAGGCCGCCACGGATCTCGGCGAGCAGCGTCTCGCGCCGCCGGTACGCCATGGTCGCCGGAAAACGCAGCACCAGCAGGGTGCCGATCACCACGGTGTAGGTGACCACGTCGATGGCGAGGATGCCGCCGAGCCCGATGCTCGCCATCAGACCGACCGCGACCAGCGGTACGACGAACTGGGCGATCCCGGCCGCGGTCTGGGCGAACCCGTTGGCGTGGCCGAGGTAGCGCTTCGGCACGAGCTGCGGTACCGCCGAGGTGAACGCCAGACGTTGGAAGGTCAGCGCGCACGACAGCGCCGCGAGCAGCACGTAGATGTGCCAGATCCGCAGGTTGTCGGTCCAGAGCAACAGGCCGAACACCAGTTGGACGACCAGCGCGGCGATGTCGCCGCCGAGCATCACACGACGGCGGTCGTACCGGTCGACGATGGCGCCGGCGAGCGGCGCGACCAGCATGCCGGGTACCAGGCCCACCACGAAGAAGATGGCGAACCGGGCCAGTGAGCCGGTCTCGGTGTAGATCCAGATCGGCACCGCGAACTCGGTCAGCGCGGAGCCGGTCATCGAGGCCAGCTGTCCGCCGACCACCGCCAGGAAGCGCCACATGCTGGGCTCGGGCGCCCGTGCGGTGCCGCCCGCACCGGCCGGGCCACGTCCGGCGTGGTCCGGCCGTCCGGGGCTGTCCGGGCCGGCGGATCCGCCGGTCGTCGGGGCCGGCACGGTCTCGGTGCCGTCGGCCGAGGTGTACCGGTCCAGCCACCAGCCGGTCTCCAGCCGGCGGCCCGACGCGCTGTCCGCCGCCAGGGTCGCCGCATCCGTCGGGGCCGCCGCCAGGGCCGACGCCGCCGACACACGGTCCGCCGCCAGGGCCGATGCCGCCGTCGGGCCCGCCGCCAGCGCGACGTGGGTGCCGGTGACGATCTCCGCGAGTTCCTCGGCGCGGTACTTCAGGAAGTAGTGCCCGCCCTCGTCGATGACGACCAGCGCGGTCCGGCCCCCGAGGAACTCCCACTCCCGGTACCGCTCCTGGGCGTAGTCGGTGCTGGGATCCCGGTCCCCGACCACCGAGATCACCGGTGCGCGCAGCCTCGGCACCCCCGCGTCCAGCAGTCCGGTGAAGTACTCCTCGGCGGCCCGGAAGTCGTGCCGCATGTTCTGCACGATCCGTCGTGCCTGCTCCGGGCCGAGCTCGTCGACGTCGACACCCATCGACTTCAGCCAGTTCACCTGGTGTCGGTAGCTGGCCAGCCGGTCCTGCCGCAGCAGCGGGCCGAGCCAGCTCAGCACCCGGCCGGTCGGCCGGGCGAACGGGAAGACGGCGCCGATGTACACCGCCTCCAGTTCCCGGCCGGCGGCGTCCAGTTGCCGGGCGATCTCGACGATGAGCGCGCTGCCGAGTCCGCAGTGGCCGTACAGCACCAGGGGGCCGGAGACGCGCTCCAGGATCTCCGCGACACACCGACGCGCGACCTCGGCCAACGGCAGCGGATCCTCGGCCAGCCCGAGGTCGTGGCCGGGAACCGAGACCGAGTACAGCGAGTGGCCCGCCGGCAGTGCGTCGGCCAGCGGTTGGTACACCACCGCACTGCCGCCGCCGTACGGGACGCAGACCAGGGAGCGTGTCCGCTGGCCGGCCGGTACGGCCGGGGTCAGCTCGTGCAGCAGCCGCCGTGGTCCGCGCTGGTCGACCGGGGTGTCCAGCAGTTCCGCCAACCGGGCGACCGTCGCGTGGGTGAACAGGTCCATCACGCTGACCGGCGAGCCGCCGGCCGGTACGGCCGTACGCAGCCGGGCGACCACCTGCACCCCGAGCAGCGAGTGCCCGCCGAGTTCGAAGAAGTCGTCGTGTACGCCGACCCGGGGCAGCCCGAGCACCGCCCGCCAGACCGCCGCGACCGCCTCCTCGGTGGCCGTCCGGGGCTCGACGAACTCGGTCTCCACCGCCCGGGTCTGCTGCGGCGCCGGCAACGCGGCGCGGTCGAGTTTGCCGTTCGGGCTGAGCGGCAACACCTCGACCGGTACGAACGCCGACGGGACCATGTAGTCCGGCAACGACTCCTTCAGCGCCGCCCGCAACCGGGCCGGCTCGGGTGCGGCACCGGCGCCCGGCACCAGATAGGCGACCAGCCGCTGGTCACCGGGGGTGTCCTCGCGGGCGACCACGGCCACCTCTGCGACGCCGGGCTGGTCGCGCAACGCCACCTCGATCTCACCGAGTTCGATCCGCAAGCCGCGCAGCTTCACCTGGTTGTCGATCCGCCCGAGGAACTCGATCGCCCCGTCGGACCGCCGTCGGACCAGGTCGCCGGTGGCGTAGATCCGGGAACCCGGCGGCCCGTACGGGTCGGCGAGGAACCGTTCGGCGGTCAGGCCCGGTCGGCCGAGGTAGCCGCGGGCGAGTCCGACCCCGGCGATGTACAGCTGGCCGGGCGCGCCGACCGGTACGAGGTCGAGGTGTTCGTTCAGGACGTGCAGGGTGATGTTCCGGATCGGATGCCCGATGGGCACCGGCGAGCGGCCGTCGAGGGTCTCCGGACGGCAGTGCCAGGCGCTGACGTCGATCGCCGCCTCGGTCGGCCCGTACAGGTTGTGCAGTTCCGCCCCGGGCAGCGCACGGACCGCCTCGGCGGCCGTTCCCGGCGCCAGCGCCTCGCCGCTGCACACCACCAGTCGCAGCGAGCGGCAGCCGGTGACCTCCTCGGCGAGGAAAACCGTGAGCATGGACGGTACGAAGTGGGTGACGGTCACCGACTCGGCGACGATCAGGTCGCGCAGGTAGGCCGCGTCCTTGTGGCCGCCGGGCCGGGCCAGGACCAGTCGGGCGCCGCTGGCCAGGGGCCAGAAGAACTCCCAGACCGAGACGTCGAACCCGGCCGGGGTCTTCTGCAGCACCGCGTCGTCGGCGCCGAGCCGGTACGTCCGCTGCATCCAGTCGAGCCGGTTCACCACCGCCCGGTGGGTCATCAGGACGCCCTTCGGCTGCCCGGTGGAGCCGGAGGTGTAGATGACGTACGCCAGGTCGTCCGGCCCGGCCAGCGGCGCCGGATCGTGTCGGGGCTGATCCGCCCAGGTCGTCGGATCGTCGAGCAGCAGGGTGTCGGGCACCGGGCCGTCGGACGGCAGGGTGCCGACCGCCGGATCGTCGGACAGCGCCGGGACGTGCCGTTGCCGCAGCAACACCCGGGCTCCGCTGTCGGCGAGCATGAACGACAGCCGGCGGGCCGGATGGTCCGGGTCGAGCGGCAGGTAGGCGGCGCCGGCCTTGACCACGCCGAGCAGCGCGACCACCAGTTCCACGGAACGTTCGGCGCAGACCGCCACTACGTCGTCGCGTCCCACCCCGGCCGCCCGGAGCCGGTGGGCCACCTGGTTGGCCCGGGCGTTCAGCTCCGCGTACGTGACCGAGCGGCCCTCGTACCGCACGGCGACCGTGTCCGGGACCCGCCGGACCCGCTCCTCGACCAGTTCCGCCAGGGTCGCCGGACCGGTCACCGGCACCGCCGGCCGATTCCAACGTCGTAGCAGCGTGTCACGCTCGTCCGCCGGCAACAGGTCCAGTTCGGACAGTCGGCGGTCGGGGGCCTCGACCACGCCAGCGAGCAGGTGGCGCAGGTGGTCGACGAACCGGAGGCAGGTCCGGGACGTGAACAGGTCACGGTTGTACACGAGGGTGCAGTGCAGCCCGCCGTCCGCCTCGGGGGCGACGTACAGCTCCAGGTCGAAGCGGGTGGCCGGATGCGCGAAGTCGAAGGGTTCGATCCGGGGGCCGGCCCCGGGGTCGAGGGGTGCGGCCGGCACGACCCGCTCGGCGGGCGTGTTCGGACCGGGGTGGATGCTCCGGCCGCCGTAACTCTGGAACGCGAAGATCACCTGGAACAGTGGCGACCGGCGGACGTCCCGGGCCACCTTGAGCTGGCTGACCACCCGCTCGAACGGCAGCTCCTGGTGGGCGTACGCGTCCAGGGCCGCGTCCCGGGTGCGTTCCAGCAGCTGCGCGAAGCTGGGATCACCGGCCAGTTCGGCGCGCATCGTCAGCATGTTCAGGAAGAGCCCGACCGTCGGGTCGAGTTCGGCCACGGTGCGACCCGCGACCGGGCAGCCGACCGCGAAGTCCCGCTGACCCGACCGCTGGGACAACATCACCTGGTACGCGGCCAGCAGCGTCATGTGCGGCGTGGCGTTGTGCCGGCGTCCCAGCGCGACGAGTCGCCGGGTCAGCTCGGCTCCGATCCGGAACGTGTGGGTGGCCCCGGCGAACGTCTGGCGTTCGGGGCGTACCCGGTCGGTCGGAAGTTCCAGCGGCGGCAGTCCGGCCAACCGGTGCAGCCAGTACGTCGCCCCGTCCGCGTACCCACCGGAGTCGGCCCGCTGCCGCTGCCACGCGGCGTAGTCCGCGTACCGGACCGGGGGCTCGGGCAGGGCGGGTGGGACGCCGCGCGCCTCGGCGGCCAGGTGTGCGCGGATCTCGCCGACCAGCACCTCCGCCGACCAGCCGTCGCAGACGATGTGGTGGATGGCGAGCAGCAGGACGTGGTCCTCGGGGCCGAGCCGGAACAGGGTCGCCCGCAGCAGCGGCGGCGCGGTCAGGTCGAACGGTCGGGCCAGTTCGGCCGCGACCAGCGCCCGGGTGGCAGCCTCCACATCCGACCCGTCGTCCGGCTCCGCCGCCGACGCTCCGTCGCTCCCGGCGGCCGGTGACCCGGCGGACGCGCCGCTCGGGCCCCCCGACTGCGGATCCGGCGACCCGGCGTCGACCGTCAGCACGGTCAACGGCACCGGAGCCGGGGCGACCAGGTGCACCAGCGGCGTGCCGTCCGCGGTGGCGGAGAAGCCGGTACGCAGGCTGTCGTGCCGGGCCACGCAGCCGTCCAGCGCCCGGCGTACGGCGTCCGGGTCCAGTGGTCCGCGCAGCCGCAGCACCACCGGAACGGTGTATCCGGCGGCGCCCGGGGCGAACTGCTCCATGAACCAGAGGCGTTCCTGTGCCCAGGAGAGCACCGGGACGGCGTCGGCGTCCCGGCGCGGCACGGTGACCGGCGGTGCGGCCGGGACCGCGCCGAGCCGGCGGGCGAGCACGGCCCGTTTCGCCTCCGACAGCCGCGCCACGCGCCCGGCCCGATCGTCCGGCACCCGGTGCTCACTGTCCAGAGTCGACACTGGACTCTCCCCCGTTGCCTGCTGACCGGCCGGACGACGGCGGCCGGCCGACAAGGATCATCGATGTCGGTCGCCAACATAGCAGTCCTCTTCGATGCCTGACACCGGCAACTCTGTGCGAGGGGGCCGTCACCGGTCATACCGCAGCGGCCGTCTGGCGGTCCGTCGGCGCAGCCGGTAGCTTCCGGTGGCGATGATCCCGCTACCGTCGCCGGGCGCGCGACTGGTCGACGCCGCCACCGGGGAGAGCCTGCACGGGCCACGACTCGACGCCGCGCTCGACACCGTGGTCCGGGCCCTCGACGCCGTCCCGCCGGGTGTCGTCGCCTGCCTGGTCGGCAACGAACTCCCCTCGGTGCTGCGATACCTGGGCGCACTGCGGGCGCGCCGGCCCGTCGTGCTCTGGGGAGCCGGCATCGCGGCCGGACCGGTCGAGGAGCTCGCCGAACGCTTCGCCCCCGCCGCCGTCCTCGGGCTGGCCGCGGCGCCGGCCCCGGGGCGGGCCGGACCGTCGGCGGCACAGCGGCCGCCCGGGGCACCACCGGGCTACCGGACGGTGGAGTCCGAACCACTCGGGCCCGCCTGGATCCGGCGCACCACCCCGGAGACCCGGCCGCATCCGGACCTCGGACTCCTGCTCGGCACCTCCGGTTCGACCGGCCGACCCCGGCTGGTCCGACTGTCGACCGCCGCCGTGCTGGCCAACGCCGACGCGATCGTCACCACACTCGGCATCGGAGCGGGCGACGTCGCGATCACCACCCTGCCGCTGTTCTACTCGTACGGGCTGAGTGTGCTGCACAGTCACCTGCGCGCCGGCGCGACGGTGGTGCTGGACCGGCGGGGCGTCCTCGACGGAGGCTTCTGGGACAGCGTCGACCGGTACGGTGTCACCTCGCTCGCCGGCGTACCGCACACCTTCGAACTGCTGGCCCGCAAACCATGGACGCCGGACCGGAGTCCCCGGGTGCGGACGCTCACCACCTCCGGCGGGCGGCTCTCCGTCGGGCTGGTGACCCGGTTCGGCGCCGCGATGGCCGAACACGACGGCCGGCTCTACGTGATGTACGGCCAGACCGAGGCCGGCCCACGGATCTGTGTCCTGCCGCCGGAGCGACTACCCGAGAAGGCGGGCTCGGTCGGGCCGCCGATCCCGGGCGTGCGACTCGACATCGACCCGGACCGGGCCGCCGACCCGACCGGACGGACCGGCGAGGTGCTGGTGCACGGCCCGGGCGTGATGATGGGGTACGCGGAGACCGCCACGGACCTCGGTCGCGGCGACGACCTGGGTGGCACGCTGCGCACCGGGGACACCGGGCAACTCGACGACGACGGGTACCTGTGGCTCTCCGGCCGGGCGGGACGGATCGGCAAGGCGTTCGGGGTACGGGTGAACCTCGACGCCGTCGAGCACCTGGTCGCGGAGATCACCGTCGCCGCCGCGGTACCGGACGGGGACCGGGTCCTGGTGCTCTGCGAGCGGGCCGACCGGAGCCAACTGGCGGCGGTGGTCGCGGCGGTGACGCAACGCTTCGGCCTGCACCGGCTGGGGGTGTCGGCGCGGGCGGTGGACGGACTGCCACGGCACCCGAACGGGAAGGTCGACTACCGATCCCTGACCGGCTGAGTACCGCCGCCCCGACGGCCGCCGCCCCCGGCGGTTGTTTTCCGGAAGTCTTGTCGATCGATTGCAGCTGATCTATCCTGGCGCGGACGTCTCGATGTCGTCCCCTTCCTGCTGCTCAAGGGGGCGTTCCTCACGGGAAGGGCTGGCCTTGACCTTGCCCAGCCGTAGCGCACCACCCGGGCCACGGCCCCGTCGTCGTCGACCGTACCCGGGATCGCTTTCCGATAATTTCCGGTCACCCCGGGTACGTCGAACCGGTGGTCCATGGAGGTGACCGAGCGGGAGTTGAGCTTCGGCACCACCCGGGTCCCCTACCACTACGGTGCCGACCGCCTGCCGGAACTCGTCGCCGCGACGATCCGACAACTCCCCGACGCCGACGCGGTGCTCCTGGTCAGCGACCGGCGGGTCCGGGACCACGCGCAGACGTTGGCCGCCCTGCTCGCCCGGCACCTGCGGGTCGAGACGTACGCGCTCGACGCCGTCGAGGCGCAGAAGACCCTTCCCTCGGTGCAGGCGATCCTCGAGTACGCCACCGAGCGGCGGCTGTCCCGGCGATCGGTGATCCTCGCGATGGGCGGCGGAACGGTCGGCAACATCGCCGGCCTCGCCGCCGCGCTGCTCTACCGGGGCACCCGGCTGGTCCACGCGCCGACCACCCCGGTCGCGGCCTTCGACGCGGTCGTCTCGGTGAAGCAGGGGGTCAACCTTCCGGCCGGCAAGAACCTCTGCGGCACCTACTTCACCCCCACGTTGATCATCTGTGACCTGCGCTGGCTGAGCACGGTGCCCCGCAGCGGCCTGCGCACCGGGCTCGCCGAGATGGCGAAGAACATCCTGGTCGCCGTACCGCACCGGCGGGACAGCTTCACCACCGCGCTGGCCGAACTCGACCGGCGTCCGCTCGCCGCGCTGCGCGACCTGCTGGAGATCGGTATCGAGGCCAAACAGCCGCACCTGCTCGACGACCCGCACGAACGGCGGGGTGCCCTGGTCTTCGAGTACGGCCACACCGTCGGGCACGCCATCGAGTTCGCCTCGGCGGGCGCGGTCGGACACGGCGAGGCGGTCGCCTGGGGCATGCGGGTCGCCGCCGAGGTGAGCCGCCGGACCCGCGGCCTCGACCTCGAATGTGTCGAAACCCATCACCAGTTGACCGCGGCCCTGGGCCTGCCGGAACCCTCGGAGCGGTTCCGCACGATCGACCGGGCTGCCGTACTGCGCGCCCTCACCGCCGACAACAAGCGCGGGTACGCCGCGTGTGAACCCGACGAGGTGCTGATGGTGCTACTCGACGGTCCCGGCCGACCGGCCCGGGACGAGACCGGGCGGCCGCTGGTGCCGGTGCCGGTCGCCCTGGCCATGGACGCCTTCGACCGGGTGGCCGGGGCGACCCGGTCCGAGCCGGTGTCCCGCCCCACGACCGGAGTCCTGAGATGACCGGGCCGGAGCCCCCGCACCCCGACGCCGTGCCCGTACCGGGCCTGTCGGTGGTGGTACCGGTCAAGGCGCGGGTCGCCGAGACCCGGGCGCTGCTGGCGAGCCTGCGGCAGGCCGTCGCCCACTGCCCGGAACCGGTCGAGATCGTACTGGTCGACGACTCGGAGCCGGCCGACGCGCGACTGCACCGCGCACACTGCGCCGAGTTCGGCGCCCGGTACGTGTTCGGTCCCCGCAACGTCGGCGCCAAACGCAACCTCGGGGTGCGCCTCGCCGTCCATGATCTGATCCTCTTCATCGACTCGGACTGCCTGGCCACCGGCGACCTGCTGCAGCGGCACGTCAAGTCGCTGCGGGCCGCGCCGGAGGAGGTCGGCGCGGTCGCCGGGCCGACATACGTCCAGGGCACGGAGACTCCGGTCTTCCGGGTGATGAGCCGCTCCCGGCTGCTGAACTCGGCGTTCGAGTGGCCGGGCCGGGCCCGGCGGGTCGCCTGGGCCACGACCTGCAATCTCGCGATCCGCCGCAGCGCTTTCGAGGCGGTCGGCGGTTTCCACGAGCGGCCCCTGACCGTGGTCGGCGGCGAGGACGTCGACCTGGGGATCCGGCTCACCGAGGCCGGCTACACGATCGCCTGTGACCCGTCCGCCCTGGTGGTGCACGACAAGGGCAGCACCGACTCGCTCGGTACGGTCAGCCGGCGACTGGTCACCTACGGCCGGTCCGGGCAGTGGCTGCTCGACGTCCATCCCGGACGGGGGCGACCCAAGCTGAACCGGGCCGCCACCCTGGCACTCGCCGCCGCGGCGGCGCTTCCCGGGCTGCGCGCCTCGCGGGGTCGTACCGCCCTGCTGGTGCCGCTGGTCGCCGCCGCCCTGCTGGCCCGGGACACCCGGGAACGACTCCGCCCCGGCGAGCGATCGCCGGCCTCGGTCGCCGAGGCCGCCGCCTGTGCGCTGCTGGACTGGTCCTTCGACCTCGGCGAGGTCATCGCCGCCGTGCAACTGCGGCGACCGGACCGCGTCTTCACCGGCTTCGGCTGGACCGACGACCCGGCGTTCGAGTGGGAGGATTCCCCCGACAAGCCCTACGGGCGGTAAGGAAGGGCCCCTTCTTATCGCATTCGGTTGTAGAAGGGCCCCTTCCTAACACCTGGGGCGTGGGCGGGGGTCAGCGCACCGGCGGGCGGTCCCAGCCCTGCGGCAGGGTCGGCACCGGCCAGCCGGGGTCGGGGACGAAGTCCGTCCAGGTGCCGTCGAACGGGAACTCCCCGGCCTCGGCCAGCTTGATCACCCGTTCCCCCTCGGCGCGTACCGCCGCCGGGTCGGGCACCCAGTAGTGCTCCGGGAGCGCCAGCCGCTCGGCGAACTCGTCCTCGTCCTTCCAGGCCCAGCTCAGGTCGGGGCGCACCACCACGTCGAGATCCTGGTCCACCATGTCGACGCCGGCCACCTCGCCGTCGTCCCAGCGGACGCCGTGCTCCTCCAGGTTGACGTACCAGTTGGCGAACCTGCCGTCCTCGGTACGGAAGAACCAGACCGAGTGGTCGGCACCGGCGGGCAGGAACTTCAGCACTGGCGGGCCGTTCCAGCGGCTGACCTTGAGCCGGTAGGAGTTGGTCACCCACTCGGCGAACGTCATGAGCCGCATCCCCCGGCCGTCCTCGGTGACCTCGTGCGCCACCGGAGTGTCCCGGGCGATCCAGAGCAGCAGTCCACGGTCGTCATCGCTGATCACCCGGCCGGGCCGCACCCAGCCGATCCGGCCGTGCCGCACGTTGCGGTGCAGGACGAGCCGACCCGGCGCGAAACGCGGCCCGCCCGAGCCAGCTCCGCCGGAGCGCGGTCGGTCCACCACGTCAGTAGGAACGCGCGACGATGGCGACGAGCTCGGGTTCGTCCTCCGAGTCCGGCACAGAGCCGTCGGCCCGGCGCAGGCAGCGGACGGTGACGCCCCGGGCGTTCGCCTTCGCCTCGCCCTCGACGCCGACGACCGACCACGGCACCCGGGCCCAGCCGTCCGCCGCCGCCTCGATCGCCTCGTCCAGGGTCGTCACGTCGACGGTCCGGGACTCGCGCATCGCCAGGGCCCCGTCGTACAGCGCCTGCTGGTCGGCGTCGAGGGCGGCGAGCACCGCCGAGACCACGTCGGCGACCGGAAGCGGGGTCTTCGAGCCGTCGGTCCGGCGCACCAGCACCGCGTTGCCGGCGGCGAGGTCGCGGGGACCGACCTCGACGCGTACGGGATATCCCTTGAGCTCGGCGTCGACGGCCCGGCGGCCGAACGGGGTGTCGACACGGTCGTCGAGGGCGACCCGCACGCCCGCGTCGCGCAGCGCGTCACGGAGCTTCACCGCGGCCTCGGTCACCCCGTCGCCGGACTTGACCACCATGACGTACGCCTGGACCGGCGCCAGCCGGGGCGGCACCCGCAGCCCGTTGTCGTCGCCGTGGCACATGATCAGCCCGCCCAGCATCCGGGTGGAGCTACCCCAGGAGGTGGTCCAGGCGTGCTCGACGGTGCGCTCGGCCGAGGTGTAGGTGATGTCGAAGGCCTTGGCGAAGTTCTGCCCGAGCTCGTGCGAGGTGCCCATCTGCAGCGCCTTGCCGTCGCCCATCATGCCTTCGAGGGTGTAGGTGCGGGTCGCTCCGGCGAACCGCTCCCGGGCGGTCTTCAGCCCGGTCAGCACCGGGATGCCGAGCACGCCGACCATGAAGTCCTCGTAGACCTCGTGCAGGATCTTGCGGGCGTACGCCCGGGCGTCGGCCTCGTCGGCGTGCGCGGTGTGCCCCTCCTGCCAGAGGAACTCACTGGTCCGGAGGAAGATCCGGGGCCGCAGCTCCCAGCGGACCACGTTCGCCCACTGGTTGAGCAGCAGCGGCAGGTCACGGTACGAGTCGACCCACTTGGCCATGAACTCGCCGATCACCGTCTCGCTGGTCGGCCGCACCACGACCGGCTCGGCGAGCTGCTTGCCGCCACCGTGGGTGACCACGGCCAGCTCCGGCGAGAAGCCCTCCACGTGCTGCGCCTCCCGGCGCAGGTAGCTCTCCGGGATGAAGAGCGGGAAGTACGCGTTCTCCGCCCCGGCGACCTTGATCCGGGCGTCCATCTCGGCCTGCATACGCTCCCAGATGGCGTAGCCGGCCGGTCGGATGACCATGGTCCCCCGCACCGGCCCGTTGTCGGCGAGCTGCGCCTTGGCGATCAGGTCCTGGTACCAGCGGGGGAAATCCTCCGCACGGGGAGTGAGCACGCGTGCCATGAGGGCCCATCTTAGGCGCCGACGCCAGAGCCGGTGCGCCGGGGCGAGCCCCCCGCCCGCGCAGAGGATCAGTCCGGGTGCCGCACGGTGCGGATCAGCGGACCACGCGGCCGCGCAGCACGATCCGCCGGGGTGCCTGGACCACCCGCAGGTCGGCCCGGGGGTCGGCGTCGTAGACCACGAGGTCGGCGAGGCCACCCTCGACCAGTCCGGGGAAGCCGAGCCAGTCCCGGGCCCGCCAGGAGGCGGCGGCCAGCACGTCGACGGTCGACATCCCGGCCCGCTCGTGCAGCAGCAGCATCTCCCGGGCGGCCAGCCCGTGGTCGATGCCGCCACCGGCGTCGGTGCCGACGTAGATCGGCACTCCGGCCTCGTGGGCCGCCCCGACCAGGGCGGGGAAGTTGTCCCGCAGGGCGAGCATGTGGCTGGCGTAGCCGGGGAACTTCTCCCGGGCCTGGTCGGCGATCCCACCGAAGATGGTCTCGATGTTGATCATCGTGGGTACCAGTGCGGTGCCCCGCCGAGCCATCTCGTCGAGCAGGTCGGGACTCAACCCGGTGCCGTGCTCCACCGAGTCGACCCCGGCCCGCACCATCATCGCGACGGCCGACTCGGAGAAGGTGTGCACCGCGGCCCGGGCCCCGGCGGCGTGCGCGGCCTCGACCGCGGCGGCCATGGTCTCCGGGTCCCAGGACGGGGCCAGGTCGCCGACGTTCCGGTCGAGCCAGTCACCGACCAGCTTGACCCAGCCGTTCCCGGCCCGGGCCTGCTCGGCCACCGTGGCCCGGACCTCGGCCGCCTCCACCTCCAGCGCCAGGCCCCGCAGGTAACGCCGGGGCGACGCGATGTGTCGACCGGCCCGGGCCAGCCGGGGCAGTTCCGGCTCGTCCTCCAACTCCGGGTACGGGTACGGCGAGCCGGCGTCCCGGATCGCCAGTACTCCGGCGTCCCGGTCGACGGTGGCCAGCTGGCGGGCCTGGTCCAGTGAGGTGATCGGCACCGCGCCCGGGGCGATGCCCGGGTGGCAGTGCGCGTCGACCAGACCGGGCAGCACGAAGCCCCGGTCGGCGACCGTCTCCGCCCCCGGCACCGGGGTGAAGGTGACCCGGTCGCCGGTCAGCCACAGGTCCCGGACCTCGTCGTCGGGCAGGACGACTCCGCGTACGTGCAGCGCCATGGGCACATTCCTACCGGATCGCGTCCGGTGGATCTCCGCCCGTACCCGTCAACGGTCCTGGTCGTCCCGCTTGGTGAGCTTGTTGAAGTCGAGCTTCGGCAGTTTGAAGCCGGGCGGCAGGCCCTGGCCGCCGGGAAGCGCGTTCGGGTCCAGCCCCGGCGGGAGCTGCGGCATGCCGCCCGGGAAGCCGCCGGCGGGACCGCCGACCCGGGGCCGGCCGCCGCCCTTGGTGCCCTTGCGCTTGTTCTTCGGCGACTTGGTGGCCTTGCGCCGGCCGCCGGGCAGGCCCATCATGCCGCCCATCTGCTTCATCATCTTCTGCGCCTCGGTGAAGCGGTTGAGCAGCTGGTTGACGTCCATCACGGTGACCCCGGAGCCGTTGGCGATCCGGGCCCGCCGGGAACCGTTGATGATCTTCGGGTTGGTCCGCTCGCCCGGGGTCATCGACCGGATGATCGCGGTGACCCGGTCGAAGTGCTTGTCGTCCAGCTCGGCGAGCTGGTCCTTCATCTGTCCCATCCCGGGCATCATCGCCAGCACGTTGGCGATCGGGCCCATCCGCCGTACCGCGATGAGCTGGTCGAGGAAGTCCTCCAGGGTGAACTGCTCGCCGCCCATGAGCTTGGCGGTCATCTTCTCTTTCTGATCGGCGTCGAAGGCCTGCTCGGCCTGCTCGATCAGGGTCAGCACGTCACCCATGCCGAGGATCCGGCTGGCCATCCGGTCCGGGTGGAAGACGTCGAAGTCGGTGAGCTTCTCACCGGTGGAGGCGAAGAGGATCGGCTGGCCGGTGACCTGGCGTACGGAGAGCGCGGCACCACCACGGGCGTCACCGTCGAGCTTGGAGAGGACCACACCGGTGATCCCCACGCCGTCCCGGAACGCCTCCGCGGTCCGGACCGCGTCCTGGCCGACCATCGCGTCGATGACGAAGATGACCTCGTCCGGGTCGACCGCGTCCCGGATGGCGGCGGCCTGCGCCATCATCTCGGCGTCGATGCCGAGCCGGCCGGCGGTGTCGACGATGACGATGTCCCGGGCTGCCCGCCGGGCGTGCTCGATCGAGGCCCTGGCGACCTGGACCGGGTCCCCGACGCCGTTGCCCGGTTCGGGCGCGAAGACCTCCACCCCGGCCCGCCCACCGAGCACCTGGAGCTGGTTGACCGCGTTGGGGCGCTGCAGGTCGGCGGCGACGAGCAGCGGCTGGTGCCCCTGCCCCCTGAGCCAGCCGGCCAGCTTGCCGGCCAGCGTGGTCTTACCGGAACCCTGGAGGCCGGCGAGCATGATCACGGTGGGCGGCTGCTTGGCGAACTGGAGCCGACGGTTCTCGCCGCCGAGTATCGCGACGAGTTCCTCGTGGACGATCTTGATGACCTGCTGGGCCGGGTTCAGCGCCTGGGAGACCTCGGCGCCCCGGGCCCGGTCCTTCACGCTCGTGATGAACGCCTTCACCACCGGCAGGGCGACGTCGGCCTCCAGCAGCGCCAACCGGATCTCCCGGGCGGTGGCGTCGATGTCGGCGTCGGTGAGCCGACCCTTGCCCCGCAGCTTCGTGAAGATCCCGGAAAGGCGGTCACTCAAAGTGTCAAACACGGCGCGGCATCCCGTTTGTCGTATTTATCCGAGCAGGACGTGACCGGCACACGGATGTCCGGCCACCGCAAGGGTAGCCGGCCACCCCGTCCGGCGCGGCCAGCCGCCCGGCCCCCGGCCGGCTCAGAGCTCGACCAGGCCCGACTGGTAGGCGAAGACGACCAACTGGGCCCGGTCCCGGGCGCCCAGCTTGACCATGGCCCGGCTGACATGGGTACGCGCGGTCGCCGGGCTGACCCGCAGCCGCGTCGCGATCTCGTCGTTGCTCAACCCCTCCCCGACCAGGCCGGCGACCTGCCGCTCCCGCTCGGTCAGCGTGGCGAGGCGCGGATGCGGCCGGAGCACCCGGGACGGCCGGGTGGCGAACTCACGAACCACCCGCCGGGTCACCGACGGGGAGAGCAGCGCCTCCCCGCCGGCCACCAACCGGATCGCCCGGAGCAGTTCGGCCGGTTTGGTGTCCTTGATCAGAAAACCGCTCGCGCCGTACCGGAGCGCGTCGAAGACGTACGAGTCGATCTCGAACGTGGTGAGGACGACCACCCGGGTCGCGGCCAGGGCCGGGTCCTCGGCGATCCGCCGGGTCGCCTCGATGCCGTCCACGCCCGGCATCCGGATGTCCATCAGCACCACGTCCGGACGGGTACGCCGGGCCGTGTCCACCGCCGCGAGCCCGTCCGCCGCCTCCCCCACCACCCGCAGGTCCGGCTCGCTCTCCAGCAGGGTGCGCAGCCCCAGCCGGACCAGATCCTGGTCGTCGGCGATCAGCACACCGATCACCGGCCCCACGTCGGCCGTCGGGCCCGCCGACCCGGTCACCGCCGTGGCTCCGCGGGAAGCCGGGCGAAGACCCGGAAACCGCCCTCGGGACGTGACCCGGTCGCGACAGACCCGCCGAGCGCCTCGACCCGCTCCCGCATCCCGGTCAGCCCGTGTCCGACCGCGCCGTCCACCGACCCGCCCCGACCGGTGTCGGTGACCTCCACCGTCACCTCGTCCGGCAGGTAACCGACCCGGACGGTCGCGGTCGCCGCGCCCGCGTGCCGCAGCACGTTGGTCAGCGCCTCCTGCACCACCCGGTACGCCGCCAGGTCGACCGCGACCGGCAGCGGCCGACGCTCGCCGTCGACGGTCAGGGTGACCGGCAGCCCGGTTCGGTGCAGACGCACCGTCAGCGCCTCGACCTGGTCCAGCCCGGGTGCCGGGGTACGTTCGGCGTCGGCGTCCCGGCGGACGACCGACAGCGTCGCCCGCAGCTCGTCCAACGCCTCGCGGCTGGTACGACTGATCGCGGTCAACGCCGCCTCCGCCTGCTCGGGACGCTTCGCCAGCAGGTGCAGGGCGATCTCGGCCTGCATGTTGATCGCGGCGAGTCCGTGCCCGACCACGTCGTGCACCTCCTGGGCGATCCGCAGCCGTTCCTCGTCGGCCAGCCGGCGGGCCTGCTCGACGCGGGTCCGGGTGGCCGACTCCCGGTTGACCCGGATGCTGGCCCCCACCGCGAAGGGTACGACGACCCAGGCCGAGCCGGGTAGCACACCGGACAGCCCCTCCGGTCGTACCCGGGCCACGACGACGTGCAGCAGGAGCAGCACTAGCACCGGTACACAGACGACCAGGGCCCGTCGGATCGGCCGGTGCCGGGCGACGGTGTAGACCGCGACGAAGAACGAGACCAGGATCGGCCCGTACGGGTAGCCGGCCACCAGATAGGCCGAGGTGGCCACGGCACACACCGCCAGTACGGACACCGGCCAGCGACGCCGGACCGCGAGCCCCGCCGCCGCCACCGCCACCAGGGCGTACGCCCCACCGTCGACCGGCGCGGCCTGCGGGAACTCGTCTCCCACCGCCGTCGTGCCGACACCGCCGACAACCAGCAGCCCGACCGCCAGGGCGACGTCGGGCAGCGGGTTCCACAGCCGCTCGGAGCGGTCACCGACCACCATGTGTCCAGAGGATGTCACGGCGGGCACAGGTACACCGAGGGGTCCGTCGTCCCCGCCCGGCTGGGCGACCGTTCCTGTCATGCCGTCGACGGTCCCGGATCCGGGGGTCGACCGGCGTCGGCCGGCGAGCGGCGTGGGAACTACGTCCGGCGACGTAGTTCCCTGAGCTAGCCCGCGGCGGCCAGCACGGCGGCCTCGACCCGGTCCCGCTCGGCCTGGTCCGGCCAGGTGCCGACCAGGTAGAACGCGTCGACCACGTCGCCGCCGAGGGTCGAGATCCGGGCCGCCCGGACCTGGGCGCCCGCCTCGTCGAGGGCGGTGGTGACCCGGTAGAGCAGCCCTCCGGAGTCGGCGGCCCGCAGTTCCAGGACCACCGCGTCGGTGGCGGCGGCCCGGTGCCAGACCACCCGGGGCGGGGAACCGCCGCCCCGGGCGGCGAGGGCCCGACCGCGCAGCCGCTGGGTCACCGAGATGTCGCCGGTGACCGCCCGTCGCAGGTCGGCGGCGAGCGCGACCGGGTCCGGCGGGGTGCCGTACCGGGGCTGGACGAGGAACTCGACCAGGGCACGGTCCTCGACCATCGAGGCGTCGGCGGCCAGCACCTCCAGTCGGTGCAGGGCCAGACAACCGGCGACCGCGGCGAGCAGCCCCTTCCGGTCGGCGGCGGCCACCGCCACCCGGTCCCCCTCCAGGTGTACGGCGGGCAGCGGCCCCGCCACCAGCGTCGGGTCCGGCACCGGCGGGTCGGGGAGCAGACCGCTGTCGAGCCGGGTGTGCACCCGGCGGACCAGTTCGGCGATCAGCCGGGCCTTCCAGTCCGACCAGGCCGCCGGACCGGTGGCGTGCGCGTCGGCCCGGGCCAGTGCGTGCAGCAGGCCCAGCGTGGTGGTGTCCCGCACCGCCTCGGCGACCCCGGTGATGGTCACCGGGTCGCCGATGTCCCGTCGGGTCGCCACCTCGGGCAGCAGCAGGTGCAACCGGACCAGCTTCTCGATCAGCTCCACCTCGACCGGCGGCAGTCCGATCCGAGCCGCGATCCGGGCCGCGATCGGCGCACCGACCACGCTGTGGTCCGCCGAGCCGCCGAGGCCCTCGGGCCGGCCGGGTCGCGCCTCGGCACCGTCCGCGTCGAGTCCCTTGCCGACGTCGTGCAGGAAGGCGCCGAGCAGCAGCAGGTCGGGTCGGTCCACCTCGCGGGCGTACGCGGTCGCCTCGGCGGCGGCCTGCACCAGGTGCCGGTCCAGGGTGTACCGGTGCACCGGGTTGTGCTGGGGCAGGCTGCGCATCCGGGTCCACTCCGGCAGCCAGCCGTCGACCAGGCCGTACCGGTCGCAGGTCTCCCAGGTGGGCACCAGTCCGGGGCCGGCGCCGAGCAGGGTGATCAGCGCGGCGCGGGCCGCCGGTGGCCAGGGGGTCGGCAGCGGCGGGCAGTACGCGGCGAGCCATTCGCAGGTGGCCCTGGCGATCGGCAGTCGGGCGCTGGCCGCGGCGGCGGCGACCCGCAGCGACAGGCTCGGGTCGGGGCGGGCCCCGATGGCGGTCCGGGCGAGCACCAGCTCGCCGTCCTGTTCGACGACGTCCCGGGCGACCGGGCGGCGCAGTGGTCGGCCGGCGGCGTCCCGTCGGCGGCCGGAGCGGAGCCGGTCGGCGGCCCGGAAGGCGTCGTCGAGGGCGTGGCTGATGGTCCGGGCGTCGCCGGCCACCCGGCGTAGCAGCGCGTCCCCGTCGCCGGTGGCGGTGTCGCCGTCGGTCTCACCTCCGCCGGCCGACAGCTGACCTCCGCCGGGCGGCGGCTGCCGGAGCCCGAGCAGGTCGGCGACGGTGGCCCGTTCCTGGGCGAGCAGCCGGTCGACCCGCCGACCCACCGACTGGTGCAGCGCGTCGCGGGTGTCCAGCAGACGTACGTGGGCGGCCCGGACCGCCGGGCGGAGCGCGTCGCTGATCCCGGCGAAGGCGACCGCCCGGAGCAGCCCGACGTCACGCAACCCGCCGGCGGCCTCCTTCAGGTCTCCTTCGAGCAGGAACGCCAGCTCGCCGTGGGCCTGCCAGCGGGCCGTGGTGATCTCCCGCAGCCGGGGCAGCACCCGGACGGCGGTACGCCGCCACTGGTCGGTGGCGGCGGTGACGAGTTGGGTGGCGAGCGCCGGGTCCCCGGCGACATACCGGGCGTCGAGCAGGCCGAGCGCGACCTTCACGTCGTCGTGCGCGACGGAGAGCGCCTCGGGAATCGTCCGCACCGAGTGGTCGAGCCCGAGCCGGGCGTCCCAGATCGGATACCAGAGGGCGGCGGCCAGCTCGTCCATGCCGGGCACCCCGGCGTGCAGCAGGACCAGGTCCAGGTCACCGCAGGGTGCGCACTGCCGCCGGCCGAGGCCGCCGACCGCGACCAGGGCGATGCCCCGGACACCGGAGTGGTCGCCGCCCGCGCCACGGCTGCCGGTCGGGTCTCCGGCGGTGCCGGTGGCGGCCAGTCCCTCGGTCAGCAGCCCGGCCAGCCAGACGTCGAGCGCCGGGGCCCCCGGGGGGGGGGGGGGGGGGGCGCCGCCCCGGCGCGTGGGCGGGGGCGGGGGGGCGGGGGCCCCCCCCCCCCCCCCCCACCCGGGCCGCCCCCCCCCCCGGGGGGGGGGGGGCGCCGGCGCCGATGCCGGCGATGAGCGGAGGCCGGGGGTCGACGTGACCGGTGGCCACCGGCGCGGGTCCCCTGCTCATCAAGTTGATTCCCTAGAGCGCGTCGAGGCCGCGTTCACCGGTACGGACCCGGATGACGTCCTCGACGGCGGTCACCCACACCTTCCCGTCACCGATCTTGCCGGTGCGGGCGGCGGTCACGACCGCGTCGACCACCTTGTCGACGTCGATCTCGTCGGTCAGCACCTCGACCCGGATCTTCGGCAGGAACTCCACGGTGTACTCGGCACCCCGGTACACCTCGGTGTGGCCCTTCTGCCGTCCGTACCCCTGGACCTCGCTGACGGTGAGGCCGGCCACGCCGAGGGCGTGCAGGGCCTCCTTCACCGCGTCCAACTGGTACGGCTTGATGACCGCAGTCACCAGCTTCATGTCCAACCCCTCCATCGGAGAAACTTAACCGGCGACCTTCTCGCTGACCGGAGCGGCCGGCTCCTCGGCCGGCGCGCTGCTGTTCGGGGTACCGATTCCGGCGAGGGCGAAGGCTCCGCCGCCGCCGCTGCCGGAGGCCGTGGAGAGGTCGTAGCCGCTCTCGGCGTGTTCCGCGAGGTCGATGCTGTCAACCTCGGCCTCCTTCGACACCCGGAACCCGATGGTCTTCTCGATGACGAAGGCCAGCACCCAGGCGACGGCGAAGGACCAGACGGTGACGATCAGACCCGCCAGGGCCTGCCGGCCGAGCTGGGTGGCGCCGCCGCCGTAGAAGAGCCCGTCCGAGGCACCGATCACGTCACCGATCGCGCTGTTCACGCTGTTGGTGGCGAAGAGGCCGAGCCAGAGCGAGCCGATCCAGCCGCCGACGAAGTGCACGCCGACCACGTCGAGCGAGTCGTCGTAGCCGAGCTTGTACTTCAGGCTGACCGCGAGCGCGCAGACCGCGCCGGCGATCAGGCCGAGCAGCACCGCCGCCCAGGGGGCGATGAAGCCACAGGCCGGGGTGATCGCGACCAGGCCGGCGACGGCACCGGAGGAGGCACCGACCAGGGTCGGCCGGCCGCCCTTGATCCATTCGAGGAAGATCCAGCCGAGCACCGCGGCGGCGGTGGCGAGCTGGGTGTTGATGAACGCCAGGCCGGCGACCGAGTCGACGGTGAGTTCCGATCCGGCGTTGAAGCCGAACCAGCCGAACCACAGCAGGCCGGCGCCGAGCGCGACCAGCGGGATGTTGTGCGGCTTCATGACCTCCCGGGGCCAACCCAGCCGCTTGCCGAGGACCAGCACCACGCCGAGCGCGGCGGCACCCGCGTTGATGTGCACGGCGGTACCACCGGCGAAGTCCAGCGCCTTGATGTTGCCGTCACCGCCGCCGATCAGTCCGCCGCCCCAGACCATGTGCGCGACCGGGAAGTAGACCAGGGTCGCCCAGCCGAAGGCGAAGAGCAGCCAACCGGCGAACTTGGCGCGGTCGGAGATGGCGCCGCTGATCAGCGCGACGGTGATCACCGCGAAGACCATCTGGAACGCCATGAACACGTAGAGCGGGACACCGATCCCGCTCGGGTTCTCCGCGGTCGCGCCCCAGAGGTCCGTCTCGGCCAGGAAGGTCTTGGTGCCGAGGTACTGCGAGATGTTGCCCCAGAAACCGTTCACGTCCGAACCGAACGCGACGCTGAAACCGTAGAACCACCACAGAACAGAGATGAGCCCGATCGCGGAGAAGCTCATCATCATCATGTTGAGCACGCCCTTGGACCGGTTCAGGCCGCCGTAGAACAGCGCCAGACCGGGCGTCATGAGCAACACGAGAGCCGTCGACACCAGCAGCCATACCGTGTTGCCGGAGTCGATGGTCGGTGCTTCAGGCACGCTGGCCTCCTAAGGTTGGTTACCCTCCTTCCCGGCCCACCGAGGCAGCATCGCCCGTACGCCGGTTGGGCGGAAGCTTCGTGGCTGGCTGTTTCACACGTGGTGCCCACTCGGTTTCTTCCGAGTGACGGGTTGTTTCCAACGTGTGAAGAATCCCGCACTATCGATGGAACGGACAGGGGCATACCAGCCGAATAGCCCACCACTCATGTACGGACAGCGACGCGGATCAGCGGAGCGCGTACTCCAGGGTGTGACGTTCGTAGTCGAGCAGCCGGAGATCCCGCATCGGCCGGCGCAGATGCCCCTTGTGCACGATCCGGACGAACGCCGGGTCACCGGCCGCCGCCATCCGGCGGATCCCCTCCACGTGGTCGACGATCCGCTTCCGGATGGTCCGGACCAGCCGGTGCCGGTCCCGGGGGATCAGCCCGTACGCGTCGGCGAACAGGCGCAGCCGGCGCGGCCGGTTCGGCCGTTTCCAGCCGAGCGTGTAGGAGTCCCGGTCGGAGAAGAGCGGCACCCAGGTCCAGGCCGCGTACGCCACGTCGTAGATCCGGGCGCCGGGCGAGGCCAGGTCGAAGTCGATCAGAGCCAGGGTGCCGTCCGGACGCCAGATCACGTTGTGCGGCGCCGCGTCGTGGTGACAGATCACCTCGGTGTCCGGGGGTGGCGGGCCGAACGAGCGCCACACCGCGCTCGGCGGCGGCTGGAAGCCGTACTGGGCGTCGTGGAACATCCGCAGCATGGTGGCGACCGTCACCAGCGCCTCGTCGGTGACCCAGTGCGGGGCGAGCGGGTACTCGCCGCACTCGCCCTCCAGGTACGACAGCACCTCGCGGTTGCGGGAGTCCATCCCCAGGGCGCGCGGCGACCCGGTGAAGCCGACGTATTCGAGGTGGCGCAGCAGGGCGTGCACCGAGGGCGTCCAGGGCCCGGCGTTACGCCGGACCGTGTCGCCCACCCGCACGACAGTGCTGACGTTCCCGCCGTGCAGCGGGATCTCCTGCGAAGTCACGTACGTCTCTCCCGAGGAGCGGCGCTGGTTCCCACCCACCACGGTCCCGCCTGCGGCGAGGCACGGCAAGTGCACTGACCATGGCCCCGCCCGGGACGGACGGGACCTTCACTGTCCACGATCCGGCCCGGAGGCGGAGCGTGCCAAGCAGAGTCCCCCGAGACTACGCGTCGACGCCAAGCGGCTCGGTGCCGAGGAGCGCGTCGACGAACTGCGTCGGATCGAAGGGGGCGAGATCGTCCGGACCCTCGCCGAGGCCGACCAGCTTGACCGGAATGCCGAGCTTGCGCTGCACGGCGATCACGATGCCGCCCTTGGCGGTGCCGTCGAGCTTGGTCAGCACCACGCCGGTGACGTCCACCACCTCGGTGAAGACCCGGGCCTGCTCAAGGCCGTTCTGCCCGGTGGTGGCGTCCAGCACCAGCAGCGTCTCGTCCACCGGCCCGTGCCGGGAGACCACGCGCTTGATCTTGCCCAGCTCGTCCATCAGGCCGACCTTGTTCTGCAGTCGGCCGGCGGTGTCGATCAGCACGGTGTCCACCGACGCCTCGATGCCGCGCTGGACCGCGTCGAAGGCGACACTCGCCGGGTCGGCCCCCTCCGGGCCCCGGACCACCTCGGCACCGACCCGACCCGCCCAGGTGGTGAGCTGCTCGGCGGCGGCGGCCCGGAACGTGTCGGCGGCGCCCAGCAGCACGGTACGGCCGTCCGCGATCAGCACCCGGGCGACCTTGCCGCAGGTGGTGGTCTTGCCGGCGCCGTTCACCCCGACGACCAGCAGCACCGCCGGGGTGCCGCCGTCCCGGGTCGACCGCAGGCTCCGGTCCAGGTTCGGGTCGAGCACGGTGACCAGCTCGTCGGCGAGCAGGGTACGGAGCTCGGTGGCGGTCCGGGTGCCGAGCACCGCGACCCGCTCCCGCAGCCGGTCCACGATCTCCCGGGTCGCCTCCACCCCGACGTCGGCGCCGATCAGGCTGTCCTCGATCTCCTCCCAGACCTCCTCGTCGAGGTGGTCCCGGGCGAGCAGGCTCAGCAGGCCCTTGCCGAAGACGTTCTGCGAACGGGACAACCGGGCCCGCAACCGGATCATCCGCCCCGCGGTCGGTTCCGGGCGCTCGCGCACCGGCGGGGCCGGCAGCACCTCGACCGGCGGGACCGGGGGTGCCTCGACCGGGGGCGCGTGCGCCTCGGCCGGCGGCGCCGCCGTCTCGCTCGGCGGTACGGGCGGCACCGGCGGCGCCGGCGGGATCGGCGGCAGCGGCGGAGCCGCCCGGCGGCCACGCCGGGTCACCACCGCGCCGACCGTCAGGCCCACCGCGAGGATCACCAGTACGGCGATCACGATCGACATGACGAGGAGGTTGTCCATACGGCCGATCCTGTCAGATCCGGTCCGGCACCGAGCGTCCGGGCGCGGTCGCCGCACCCGTCCGGGGCCGATCCGCCGCCGGTAGGCTGACCGGGGATGCCGTGGTGGCGCCCCGGCCGGAAGCACCGGTGCCGACCCGCCGGGCGACCCGGGCCGGAAACGCCGGTGGCGATGAGGATCACCAGACGAACACCGGTAGCGCCCAACCGGACCGGGTAGGAGGATGCGTCCACCACCCCTCATCCGCTCGGAGGTCGTTGATGTCCAGCCCCCGGCCCGCCCCTCGGTTGTTGATCGGCCCGGTGCTGCGCCGGGTGGTCGGCACCCGGGCCACCGTCTGGGTGGAGACGAGCGCACCGACCGTGGTCCGGGTCAGCACGCCGGACGGGGCAACCGGTGAGGCGACCACCTTCTCGGCCTTCGACCACCACTACGCGATGGTGGTGGTGGAGGGGCTGCGACCCGGCACGACCGCGACGTACCAGGTCTTCCTCGACGAGGAGCAGGTCTGGCCGGAGCCGGAGTCACACTTTCCGCCGAGCGTGATCCGTACCCGTGGCGAGGACGACCCGTCGGTGCGGCTGGTCTTCGGTTCCTGCCGGGAGACCACCCAGCATGCCACCGCGCGCCGCCTGCCGCCGGACGCGCTCGACGCGTACGCCCGGCGGATGATGGCCGCGCCCGACCCGGGCGACTGGCCCGACCTGCTGGTGCTGCTCGGCGACCAGGTGTACGCGGACCAGACCTCGCCGACGGTCCGCAAGCTGCTGCGGCGGCGGCGCAACCGGAGCGCGGACGCCCCGGCCGACCAGGTGGTCAGCTTCGACGAGTACACGAAGCTGTACCTGGAGTCGTGGCGGGACCCGGAGATCCGGTGGCTGCTCTCCACGGTGCCGAGCGTGATGATCTTCGACGATCACGAGATCATCGACGACTGGAACACCTCCGCGCCGTGGCGGGTCGAGGTGCACCGCCAGCCCTGGTGGTCGGAGCGGATCGCCAGTGGGCTGGCGTCGTACTGGGTCTACCAGCACCTCGGCAACCTGGAGCCGGAGGAGATCACCACCGACCCGGTCTACGCCAAGGTGGTCGCGGCCGGGGACGCCACCGAGGTGCTGCGCGCCTTCGGCGAACAGGTCGACGCCGAGGCCGTCGGCTACGACGCCGCGCTCGGCCGGGGCGAGCCGCCGGACGACGCCGCGCAGGCCGGGCGCTACCAGTGGAGCTACTCGCTGGACGTCGGCCGGACCCGGCTGGTGGTGCTGGACAACCGGGGCAGCCGGGTGCTGGACCGGGTACACCGCGCGATGCTGCCGCCCGCCGAGTGGGCCTGGTTCACCAACCAGGTGCAGGGCGAGTACGACCACCTGGTGATCGGCTCGTCGCTGCCCTGGCTGCTCCCGCCCGGCATCCACCACCTGGAGTCGTGGAACGAGCGGCTCGCCGACTCGACCCGGCCCCGGGTCGCCGCCCTGTCGGAACGACTGCGTCGGGCGCTCGACCTGGAGCACTGGGCCGCGTTCCGCCGCTCCTTCGACGCGCTCGCCATGGTCTTCGCCCGGCTCGGGGCAGGCGAACCGGGCCGACCCGGCGACCGGGTCGGCACCGGTCCGGCGTACCCGCCGCCGGCCTCGATCAGCGTGCTCTCCGGGGACGTGCACCACTCGTACGTCGCCCGGGCCCGGTTCCCCGGCGGACTGGCCACCCCGGTGCACCAGTTGACCTGTTCACCGATCCACAACCAGATACCGGCACCGATGCGTCCCCTGCTGCGGATCGGCTGGTGGCGGGGTCCGTCGGTGGCGGCCCGGGCACTGGCCCGCACCGCCGGCGTACGTCGTCCGCCGGTGCGGTGGCGCAAGCTCGACGGGCCGTACTTCGGCAACGCGGTGAGCACCCTGTGTCACGAGAACCGGACTGCGGAGGTGACCATCGAGGGGACCCGGTCGGACGGCACCCTGCACACCGTCGCCCGGCGTACCCTCACCCGCTGACCGCGCCCGCCGCCACCGGCTCGGGACTTCCGACGGTGGGGCCGGACTCGGCGGCGATCCGCAGCGCCTCGACGAGCCGCCGGTAGAGCTCGTCGCCGGCGAGCAGCTCGGCGTGGCTGCCCCGGGCCCGGATCCGACCGGCCTCCATCACCACGATGGTGTCCGCGTCGATCACCGTGGAGAGCCGGTGCGCGACGGTGACCACCGCCGCCTCGGCGGCCCGGGCCTGGACGGCGTCGTGGATCGCGACCTCGGTGAGCGCGTCGATCTGTGCCGTCGCCTCGTCGAGCAGCAGCAGGTCCGGGGTACGCAGGATGGCCCGGGCCACCGCGATCCGCTGCCGCTCGCCGCCGGAGACCGAGGACGAGGTCAGCGGGGTGTCCAGCCCCTCGGGCAACGCGTTGATCTTTTCGGTGAGCCGGACCTGCGCCAGCACCGCCCGCAACTCCTCCTCGCTGGCGTCGGGGTGGGTGAAGAGCAGGTTCTCCCGGATGGTGCCGGGCACGACCGGGCTCTCCTGTTCGACGTACGCCAGGCGCTGCCGGACCTCGGCGTACCGGTGCTCCCGGTACGGGCGGCCGTCGAGGAGCAGTTCCCCCTGCTGCGGTTCGAGGAAGCGCAGGATCAGCGAGAACAGGGTGGTCTTGCCGGCCCCCGAGGGCCCGACGATCGCGGTGTGGCCGCGTCTCGGGATGGTCAGGTTGATGTCCCGCACGGCCGGTGCGGTGTCCGGGCCGTACGCGGCGGAGACCCCGCGCAGTTCGAGCAGCGGCCCGTCGTCCGTCCTCGGCGCACCGGTGGCCGGCAACGTCCACGGGATGTCCGCCTCCGGCTCCTCCATCTCGATCGCATCCACCTGGCGGATCCGGGCGGCCGCCGCGATTCCCGACTGCAGGGCGGTGACGTTCTGGCTGACCTCGGTGATCGGGCCCATCAGGCCGAACGCGTAGAGCAGGAAGGCGATAAGGCTGGAGACCTCCAGGTGGCCGGCGTTGACCCGCCAGGCACCGATACCGAGGATCAGGATGATGGCGAGGTTGATGCCGGACCAGACGATGGTCCAGGCCAGCGCCTCGCGCCGGGCGGACCGGACGCTGAACGTCGCCACCTGCCGCGCCTCGGTCAGGATCCGCTCGGACTGCCGGTGCTCGGCGCGGCTCACCTTCACCGTGCGGATCGCCCGCAGCCCGCCCTCCAGCACCCCGCCGAGCCGGCCGAGGTGTTCCTGGGCCCGTTCCTGCGCCTTGGCGATCGCCGGCATCAGTACGCCGAACAGCACGGCGACCACGACGACCGCGCCGACGGTGGTGGCCAGCAGCACCAGGTCGAGCACCGCCATCAGGACCAGCGTGCCGATCATCATCACCGTGCCGTTGATCAGGCCGATGATGCTCGCCGAGGTGGCCTGGTGCAGCAGTACGGTGTCCGAGGTGACCCGGGCGACGAGTTCGCCGGTCGGCCGGCGGGTCACCTCCGGCACGGTGGCCCGGAACAGCCGTCGGACGATCGACTCCCGGGCGTCGAGCACGATCCGCTCGCCGAGGGTGCCGAGCAGGATCCACTGCCACAGCCAGATCACACTGCCGACGACCAGCAGTACGGCCAGCGCGGTGACCGGCCCGTGCAGCGATCCTGAACCGTTGAGCGAGTCGAGCACCCACTTGGTGACCATCGGCGAGGCCAGGCCCATCGCCGAACCGATCAGGGCCAGGGTCAGGCCCAGCACCAGCTTGCCGGTGTGTGGTCGGGCGAACGACCAGAGGATTCTGAGCCGCGCCCAGGAAAGTTGATCATTGCCGGTCTCTTCCGCTACAGCCATGTCCATTAGTGGAGCACACCTGTTCCACTAGAGGCAATCGATATTCCATAAGGAATGCCTGCTGTCTAGACTCGCCGTCATGGCCGACCGTGTGGGTGCCGACGTCGAGAGCCGGGCCCGCGCCCGTACCCGACGGGCGATCCTCGACGCCGCCGTCACGGTGCTCTCCCAGAACCCGGCCGCCTCCCTCGGCGACGTGGCGGACGCGGCCGGGGTCGGCCGGACCACCCTGCACCGGTACTTCGCCGAACGGGCCGACCTGCTCACCGCGCTCGGTGAGGACGTACTCGCCCGGATCGACGCCGCCACCGTCCGGGCCCGGCCCGACGACGGTCCCGCCCCGGACGCCCTGGACCGGATCTGCCAGGAGTACTTCGAGCTCGGCGACGTCCTGATGTGCGTCTTCAGCCAGCCGGAACTGGTGAACACCAATGCCTGGGAGGAGTGCAGCGAGTCCGACAAGGCACTGTTCCGCCTCGTCGAACGCGGCCACGCCGAGGGCACCCTCGACCCCGCTCTCGACCAGCAGTGGGTGCTGCAGGCCCTCTGGGCGCTGCTCTACGCCGCCTGGCAACACACCCGGGAGAGCGGCGTCTCCAAGCACCGCGCCCTCGACCTCTGCCTGCGCAGCCTCCGCAAGGTCGTCACCGCCCCGCCGTCAGCCTGACGTCCCGGCTGGGCCTCCGTCCGGCCCGGCCGCCTGGGTCGAACCGCCGTCCGGCAGGGCTGACTCCTCGGGTGAGCCTTCGTCCAGTGCGGTCAGGATCGCCCGGACGATCGCGCTGTCGATCTGGTCCAGGCCGTCCAGCAGCGGACCCTCGTCGCGCTCCCCCGCGACGATCCGGCGTACGACGGCAGCCAGCGCCAGCCAGTCCTGTGTACCGGCCAGGTTGTCGAGGAAGGGACGGAGTTCCGCGTCAGCCGCCTCATCACCCCGTGCCGCCGCCACCACGACCGAGATCGTCGGCGCCCAGCGTGCCAGCAGCAGTGCGATCGGATCTTCGACCGGTTGCCGACGGACAGCCCCGACCACCTCGACGAACAGCCCGTTCCGCCGCTCCGGCTCGGGTACGAGTGCGGCGATCACCTCACCGAACCGGACCCCGGGAACGCCTTCCACCCGTTCGGTCAACTCCGTCAGATCCCCCGGCAGCGTCACCTCGCCATACTCGACAAGCTCCCGGGCAAGCCACTCGACGCTGTCCTGATAGGCGGCGGACCGACCGCTGGCCCTCTCAAACAGCGCAGCGGCGAACCGATGCGCCACCACGTCGGCCGGTGACTGTCCGGCCGCTCGGCTGAGATAGTTGGCCAGGTTGTAGTGGCTGACCGCCAGGTGTTCCGGCTCCGAACGCCGGTAGAGCAGGCGAAGCGCGGCCTGAGCGTTCGCCACCGCTTCGCCATGACGACCACGTTTGTCCTCGAGGTCAGCCCGGGCTGACGCCACCTTGCCCAGCTCGTAGATGTCATCGGTCGCCTCGAACACGGCACTGCAGCGCAGCAACAACTGCTCGGCCTCGGCCAACCGGCCGAGCCGTAACAGGGGAAGATATCTGTTGAAGGCCATCCGGGCCAGGTGATGCGGGTCCGCACCTCGGGCCTGCATGCTCTTCACCTGTCGCTCGAGGAGATGCAGCGCCCGTTCCCACTCCGCCAGTTCACAGGCGGCCCGGAACGCGACGGCCAGAGTCGCCTCCCTGACGTTGTACGGGATGACCCGCTCGGTCTGGTCCGGTTCGGCGGGCAGGGTGTCGAGCCGGGCGAGTAGAACCTCGGCCTGCTCGAGCACCTCCTGATAGCGGCCCGACAAGCCGAGCAGTTGTAGTCGCTGTCCCTCCCGGGCTACCTGCGTCCAGGGCCCGAGCCCGGCACTCCGGGTCAGCTCCGCCGCTTCGGCAACCACGGTCAGGGCCTCGGGGAGATCACCGGTGTTTCGCAGCAGGTTGGCCAGGTCACTGGCAGACGTCGCGGCTGTCGCGGTGTCTCCGGCAGCTCGGGCCGCATCTACCACGTTGCGGAGCCGGACCCGCGCGGCCGGAGGATCGACCAAAGCCAGCATGTTGCCATATATCCCCTCGTTCACCAGCCTCCGCGCAGGATCGGTCTCCCCCTCCAAGATTTCCTGCAGATAGCCGAGAAGTCGTCGGGTGGTGGCCGGCGACTTGTCCCGCGCGCCGGCATGCTCGACCATCCGTCCAGCATCCGACCAGCGCCCCAGCCGCAGCAGATAAGGCGCGGCGGCAAGCCCGGCCCACACCACGAGGAAGGTGGCCGGCTCACCTCGGCCCTCCCGCCTGATGGCGTGCCGCCAAAAACCGCTCCAGTGATCGGCAAGCAGGTCGTCCACGGTCACCCGCAGCTCCCCGTTGGTGCCGGCGCGGATTGCCTCGGCCACCCCGGGATGCAGCCGAAATCTGACCGGCTGCTCCGGACTGCCCGTCCGTTCCGGGTCGCCGGGTTCCGCCGACACGATGGCGGCTTCCGTCAGCGGCTCCACCGCCTCGTCGAGGGATTCCGCCTCGCCGCCGTGGCGCCACTCCCAGAGGCTCGACCAGACCGACTGGACGACGTGCGACCAGCGATCGTCGTCCTCCATCAGGGCCAGCAGTTCCGCCAATGTACGGGCCGGTGCCGGCAGGTCGGCGAGCACGGACCGGGTCCAGGCGCCGAGCAGGTCCACGTACTCCGCGCCGTCCAGGGCGCTGGTGCCGGTGCTGAAGAAGGCGGACGTCGGGGTGTCCCGGCCGGCGGCCTCGGTGGCGGCGAGCCGCGCCTCCAGGTCCGCCGGGTCGGCTGCCGCCGCGTCGGCGAGTTCGAGCAGCTTCGGGTGTCCCTGCATCACATCGAGCACCCGGCGGGCCAGGTCCCGGTCCGCCGCCACCTCGGCGGCCGACCGGTCCGGAACCGGCTCCTCGTGCAGCAGTTGGCCGAGGTGTGGCAACTCCCGGGCCAGCAACACCGACTCGGCCAGGGTGAGCGCGTGGGTCGGCAGGGTCAGCAGGCGATCGGCACCATCGAGGCCGGCCGGCACGACCCGACTGGTGAGCACCACCCGGGACAACCCGCCGTGCCCGAGCAACGTCTCGACCAGCAGTGCCCAGTTCGGGTCCCGCCAGGTCCTGGCCTCGGAGAGCAGGGTCTCCAGGTTGTCCAGCACCAGCAGCAGGGCGTTGTCCCGCAGCAGCGTCCGCAGCCCGGGCAGATACCTGCGCAGCTCGGTCTCGCTGCCGACCGCGTGCACCATCGGGATGCCCAACTGGCTCTCGACGGCGTACGCGAGACTGCTCAGCGCCTGGCTGAACTCGTCCGGCTGGCTGGGTGCCTGCCACCAGGCCAGCCGCTGGAACCGGTCCCGGTGCTGGTAGGCCAACTCCAGCGCACACGAGGTCTTGCCGGCCCCGGCCATGCCGAGGAAGAGCACAGCGGTACGGCCGCTGCGCGGAGCAAGCGCACCGCTGGCCGCGATCAGCGCGGGCGTACGACCGACGAACCGTTCCGGCTCGTCCGGGAACCCCGCCATCCGTTCGGCGTACGGGTCGAGCGTCACCTCGCCGGACGGCGGTGCCACCCGCAGGCCGGCCGCCGTGGCACCGAACAGGGCCGGAATACCGATCGAGAGCGGCGGGCGTACGACGGAAGGGGTTTCTCCGGCGGCCTTCGGTATCGCGATCGCCGTCGCCCGGTCCACCGGTTGCCCGGCGTCGAGCAGCCGGGGGTACAGCTCCCGGGTCAACTCCACCGCGAACGTGTCGGCGACCGGGTAGCGCATCGCCAGCACCGCGGCGCCGAGTTGCTCGACCAGTCCTCGGGCCAGCCCGACCGCCACGGTCTGCTCCCGCCCGTTCCCGGCGGCCTCCCCCGCCTCCTCCACCTGGTCGGCGGCGTCGTCGAGGTTAAGTACGCGCAGCGTGCTCGCCGCCACGTCCGCCCCCGAACTGCACGCCGAGAGTACGGCCAGCTTCAACCGTTCCCGGGCCGGCCGGAGCAGTTCCACCAGCTCGGCGGTGCTGATCTCGTCCGGGGTGCCGTCCGCCTTCTCCAGCGCGAGTGTGCCGAGCGCGCCGTGTCCGGAGACGTGCAGGATGTCCCAGCCCGGATAGTCCTCCACGGTCTTGGCGAGCCGTTCCCGGGTGACGCCGTACTGGAGCACCCGCAGTTCGATCGCCTTGCGGGAACTGCTGGCGATCTCCCGGACGGTACGCGCGAGTTCGTAGCGTTCGCGGCGCAGGGCGAGTACCGAGGACCGGCTCGGCAGTGAGAAGAGCGCGAGGATCCGCAGTGACTCCCCGACCGGCTGCTTGCCCGTCGGCGCCGTGGCCTCGCCGCCGGGCAGTTCGAAGACCAGGCTGACGCCGCGCCGGGCCAGTGGACGGCTCTGCACCTCGGCCAGTTCCAGCGGTCGGGTCAGCAGGAAGTCCGCCTCGGGCGGCACCACGACCCGGACCGTTCCGGTCAGCAGTCGCCCGAGTCCGGCGCCGATCACCTGCTCGCCGATCCATCGGCCGATCCGGGAGACGATCGCCGTCTCGCTGCCGATCCGGTCGTCCGGCAGCCGGTTGCGGCGCAGGTAACCGGCCAGGTCGGTGAAGGCGTCGTACTCCGTGCACTGTGGATCAAGTTTGACCTGGTGGTCGGCGAGCGCCCGACCGGTGGCGGAGTCGACCAGTAGCCAGCGCCACCGGGTCGGTCCGGCGACATCCATCGCGCGCAGCGTCAGCGACACCCCGACCAGCCCCTCCCGGGATCGGTGGATCAGCGCATTGCCGTCCTAGCATTCCGCACCCCGGGGATACCCGACGGGACTGGCGAGCGCCGTATCCCGTCGGGTATCCGACTGGACGTCGATCAGGGTCAGAAGTCGAACCCGCCGTCCTCGGCACCGGCCAGGAGGCCGTCCCACTCGACCCGGGGTGGGTAGCAAGGCGTCCCACTCGATTCGGGAGGTAGACGATCACCGCACGGCCCCGGCCCCCGCTGTGCGGGACCGCCCCCGTCCGCGGGGCCCACCCAGTGGACCACCACAAACCGGTTGCTCCGCCCGTAACCCACCTGCCAGGAGGTCGGCAGCCGAGGTTCGGTGGCGGCCTGTCCCGGACAACCGCCATCATGGCCGGATGACCTGGACCGCACCCACCATCACCCGCGTCAACGAACCGTACGTCGGCGACGAGCGCACCATGCTCGACGGCTGGCTCGACTTCCACCGGCAGACACTGCTGCTCAAGTGCGCCGGCCTGACCGCCGAACAGTTGAAGACCGCCAGCGTCGAGCCTTCCAACCTGACCCTGCTCGGCCTCGTCCGGCACATGGCGAACGTGGAACGCTGGTGGTTCCGGATCCGCTTCGCCGGCGAGCAGGTGGAGGGCCTCTACTGCACCGACAGCAACCCGGACGGCGACCTCGACGACGTGGCGGGGGCCGACGCGGAGGCGGACTTCGCGGTGTTCGAAGCCGAGGTCGAGGCGTGCCGGCGTACGGCGTCCGGGCGCGACCTCGACGAGACCTTCCTCCGCCAGCGACGCGACGGCAGCAGCGACGAGATGAGCCTGCGTTGGGTCTACGTCCACATGATCGAGGAGTACGCCCGGCACAACGGCCACGCCGACCTGATCCGGGAACGCATCGACGGCGTCACCGGCGACTGAGTGCCTCATCCCGCCAACCTGTGCGGGCCCCGAGGAAGTGACTCCGGGCGATATCGTGCTGGGCGGACGAGGGGAGGCGACCGATGGTCCGGGTGGACACGGCCGCGTTACGCGCGGCAGCCAAGCGACTACGGGACGAGGCGGCGGGCGGCGTCGACGAAGCGATCCGGTCCACCCAGGCCACCGACAGCGGCGGCCTGCTCGGCTTCGACCAGTACGGCAGTTTCGACGGCTACCAGGCCGTCTCCCGGGCCTGGCGCGCCGAACTGGGCGGCTTCGCCGAGGCCCTCCGACAGCTCGCCGACGCGATGGAGAAGGCGGCGGACAACTACGACCGGTCCGACCAGAACGCCGCCGACCGGTTCGGCGGAGGCCCGCGATGACGGGACGGCGGGCGGCGGCCACTCCGCCCGGACTGCCCGCCACCGAAGCGACCCGGGACGGAGCACCGGCATGAGCGACGACACCCCACTGCCCCGGTTGAAGCAGCTCCAGGGCGACATCGCCGACCAGAACGGCATGTGGAACGCGGGCGCCCTGCACTATTCGCTGCGCAACGCGATCCAGGTGCCGGGGCCGAGCGGCTTTCCGTCCAGTCTGGAGTCGCTCGCCGGCGACTACAGCCGAGCCGAAAAGGGCGTGGACGCGGCTCTGATGGCGGTCGGCGAGATCCGGCGACAGCGGCTGCCTACGGTCTGGGCGGGCGAGACCCAGGTGGCGGCGGCTGACGCACTCGCTGCCGTGGAACGCGGGCTGGAGCGCGGCATCGGGGTGCTCGGCCGGATCGCCAAGGAGCTGCGCGGGCTGGCCGACGCGGTGGAGGCCGCGCAGAAGCGCGACGGTGACGGGATACCGCCGCTGCAGGAGGCGTACGGGCTGACCGAGGAGATCACGGCCGGCCCGTTCATCGACCCGGTGCACTACGACGGCGACAAGATGCACCGGGCGCACCAGCTCGGCATCGGCGGGATCGGTGACCGGGTCGGCGCGCACAGCACGCTGGCCGAGACGTCCCGAGAGGTCAGCAGCACCTTCCACGACCTCGCCTCGCAGGCCCGGTTGCAGCGGCTGGCCAACTCGCCGCTCTCCGCCCTGGACGAACTGCTGCTCACCGACGCCGGCAGCACCGGCGACGGAATGGACTCGGCGATCCTCTCCGCCTCGATGGCCGACCGGGCGGCCGATCATCTGAGCGGGATGAGCGAGGCGGACCAAGCCCGGATGAAACAGCTGCTGGCCGGGGCGGACAGCCCGGAACACCGGGCGTACCTGATGCGGGCGCTGGCTGCCGGGCACGACATCAACAAGATCACCGAGTTCAACCGGCTGATCGGCCCGTACGGCAACGACCCGGCCTGGCTCGCCGCACATCTGAACCCGCTCGACGCGGGCGGGCAGTCGCCAACCGGACAGCGGCAGGCCACCACGTTCGACGGCACAAAGTGGACGCAGGGGAACTACCCGACCTGTGTGGCGGCGTCCACCGTCACGGCCCGGGCCCAGGTCGACCCGCTCTACGCACTGCAACTGACCACCGGCGGCCATCCGGGCGACCCGGCGTACGACAACGGCGACTCCTTCGCCCAGCGGCTCCGGGACGAACAGGCCCGGGTCTACGACGACGAACGCCCCTGGTATCAGGAGCTGCCGGTGATTGACAAAGGTGGGATGACCGACCGCCAGTCGGCCACCATCGCCGACGAGGAGATCGGCGCCCACACCGGCGCGGACTACGAGAACCGGGGCGTCGACAGCGCGGACGAGCGGCGCGCGGTACTTCCCGAAATCGAACGTGCGGTGGACGAGGGGCACGCGGTGCCGTTCTCCAGCCGGGACGACAGTGGTGGACACCAGATGCTGATCATCGGCCACGAGGGTGACCGGTTGCAGGTCTACAACCCGTGGGGCTACACCGTCTGGGTCAACGAGGACGACTTCGTCAACGGCCGTCTCGACTCGTTCGACAAGAACGTGCCGAACGAGCTCACCAGCGTCCGACTGCCGAAGTGAGGGGGCGGGATGACCGACCCGAGGACCGACCACGAACTGCGGACGATCGACGTACCGGCGGAGCTGGCTGTCGCGCTCCGGGCGGGACGGGCGCCCGCCGGGGAGGTGACGGTGGCGGCGGCACTGGTGGCCGAACGGCTGGACATCCGTCCCCGATCGCTGACCTTCCTGGCCGAGGTGGTCCGGCGGGGTGGGCTCGGCTACGCCGTCACGCTGCCGGAGCCACTGCCGACGCCGGAACAGGCCGCGCTCGCCTCCATCTGGCTCACTGCGGCGGCCCCGGTCGAGGATCACGAACCGACCCACGACGAGACGGTGGCCCGATGGCTGGAGAACGTCGCCCTGGTGCTGGCCGCCCGCCGACAGGCGGGAGCGGGCAGGCCGGGGTGAGCCTCAGGAGACCGTCACCGTCCAGGTGAGCGTCTCCGACAGCGCCCTGGTGTCCGCGTCCCAGCAGCCCTGGAAGCAGTTGGCCAGCGTGATCGTCACCTGTCCGGCCCGTTCCGCGTCGAACCGGAAGTAGTGCTGGCCGGCCCCGCCCCCATTCAGCGACCCGAAAAGCCGGTCGCCGAGGCTGTCCGGAATCAACTCGTCACCGACCAGCGTCACCACGTCGCCGGGCTCGACCGTGGCCGACCAACTGTCCCCCACCGACGGTCCACGGTCCGGCACCTTCAACGAGAACCGGTCGCCGACTTCCACGGTGGAGGACGCCGACGAGCGGTCAAGGACCGTTCCGTAGACCACCTGCCGCCGGATCAGCAGTCCACCCACCACGGCGGCGACACCCAGCACCGCCACCACGACAACGATGGTCACCACACGCCTGACGGGGGTCACGGCCGACCACGATACCGTCGGGGCGCCACATGCGTGTCCCGTCGAGGAACGGACGAGGGCCGCGGCCCGAACCCCCAGCCCGACGTCACGTCGCGCCGCTGTCAGGCGACCGGTCAGAGCGCGAGCGCCGCCCGCAGGTAGCGCAGGTCGTCCGGCCCGTTCCACCGGTACGCCGACAGCCCGGCGGCCCGGGCCCCGCGTACCGACCGGTCGTCGTCGTCGACGAAGAGCACCCGGGCCGGCGGGGCGCCGATCGCGAGACACGCCTGCGGGAAGTACTCCTTCGCCGGCTTGTGCACGCCGAGCTTCGACGAGTTGACCACCGCGTCGACCTCCTCGGTCAGCCCGAGCAGTTTGAGGTCGGCGTCGAGCAGGTCGGTGGCGTTGGTGGCCAGTCCGACCCGTACGCCGGCCGTCCGGGCCGCCCGGACCAGCTCCAGTACGTCGGGATCCACCTCGCCCCGGTACGCCTGCCACTCGTCGACCGCCGCCTGTGCGGTGTCCCGACCGCCGGCCCGTTCGGTGAGCCGGTCGACCACGGCGGTCATCCACTCGGCGTGGCTGAGCTGCCCGGTGACCGCCGCCCGCAGCAGTGGCCAGTCGAACGCGGTCTCGACCAGTGCACCGGACGGCAGGCCGTGTCGGCGTTCCGCCCCGGCGGCCACCTCCGGATCCCACCGCCGCAGTACGCCGTCCAGGTCGACAAGCAGCGCCGTCGGCCGTTCCCGCCGCATCAGTCCTCCTCGTTGCCGAGCCGTTGGCTGATCACCTGGGTGACGCCGTTGCGCATGGTCACGCCGTACAAGGCGTCGGCCACCTCCATCGTCCGCTTCTGGTGGGTGATGATGATCAGCTGACTCTTCGCCCGCAACTGTGCCATCAGGGTGATCAGCCGGCCCAGGTTGACGTCGTCGAGCGCAGCCTCCACCTCGTCCATGATGTAGAACGGGCTGGGGCGGGCCCGGAAGATCGCGACCAGCATGGCGACCGCGGTCAGCGACCGCTCCCCGCCGGAGAGCAGCGACAGTCGCTTGATCTTCTTACCCGGCGGGCGGGCCTCGACCTCGACCCCGGTGGTGAGCAGGTCGTCCGGGTCGGTCAGCACCAGCCGTCCCTCACCGCCGGGGAAGAGCACGGTGAAGACCTGCTCGAACTCCTTCGCCGTGTCGGCGTAGGCGCTGGCGAAGACCTCCAGGATCCGGTCGTCGACGTCCTTGACCACGGTGAGCAGGTCGCGTCGGGTGGCCTTGAGGTCCTCCAGCTGCTCGGAGAGGAACTTGTAGCGTTCCTCCAGCGCGGCGAACTCCTCCAGGGCCAGCGGGTTCACCTTGCCGAGCAGCGCCAGTTCGCGTTCCGCCTTCGCCGCCCGCTTCTCCTGCACCGGCCGCTCGAACGGCACCGGCTCCGGCACCGGTCGCCCCTCCCGTTCGGCGGCGGCGACCTCGACCTGGGTCGGCGGGACGGGCTGCCGCGGGCCGTACTCGGCGATCAGCGTCTCCACGTCCAGCGCGAAGTCCTCGGCCGCCTTCGCCTCCAACTGCTCGATCCGCAGCCGCTGCTCGGCCCGGGCCACCTCGTCCCGGTGCACCGCGCTGGTCAGCCGCTCGAGGTCGGCGCCGAGCCGCTTGGCCGCGCCGCGTACCTCCTGCAGCTCGGCCTCGCGGGCGGACCGTGCCTTCGCCACCTCGTCCCGGTGCTGTTCGGCGGCGGCGAGCGAGACCGCGAGCCGGGTCAGCGCCTCCCGGGCGCCGATCTCGACGGCCCGGGCGATGGTCGCGCCCCGGGCCCGCGCGGCGCGCCGGGCGGCGGCCCGTTCCCGGGCCGCCCGCTCGGCCCGGGCCTGTCGGGCCAGCGAGTCAGCCCGGCCGGCGATCGAGGCGACCCGCTCCTCGGCGGTACGAACCGCGAGCCGGACCTCCATCTCGTTCTGCCGGGCCTGCGGCAGGTACGCGGCGATCTCGTCGCGTTCCTCGGTGGAGGGTTCGGCGTCGATCGGGGTGGCCTCGGCCAGCCGCAACCGTTCCTCGAGGTCGGCGAGGGCGGTCAGGTCACGTTCCCGGGCCTGCTCGGCGCGGTCCCGGGACTCGGCGAGCCGGTCCATCTCGGCCTTCGCCGACCGGGCCGCGGCGCCGAGTTCGGCGAGCCGCCGGGCGGCGGCGTTGCGCTGCCCCTCGGCCTCCCGCTTGACCGCCGCGGCGGCGGTGACCTCCGCCTTCCGTTCGGCCACCTCCTCGCGGGCGGCGGCGAGCTGTTCCCGCAGCTCGGCGCTGGTCCGCTCGGCGGCGGCCCGGTTCGTCCGGGCCTCCTCGACGGCGGCCTGCACCTCCAGGTAGCTGGGTGCCTTCGCCGAGCCGCCGGCCGCGACGTAACCGCCGACCACGTCACCGTCCGGGGTGACCGCCCGCAGCTCGGGGTTGGTCGCCACCGCCCGGGCCGCCGCCGCCAGGTCGTCGACCAGCACCACGTCACGCAGCGCCCGGTGCACCGCCGGACGCACCTCGTCGGGGCAGCCGACCAGGTCCGGCGCCCAGCGGGCGCCGGACGGCAGCGCCGGGCGGAGCGCGTCGGCGCTGCCGATCATGCCCGGTCCGGCCTGACCGCCGACCAGGAACTCGGCCCGGCCAGCGTCGGAGATCCGCAGCCAGCGCATCGCCTCGGCCGCCTCGTCGACCCCGGCCACCGCGACCGCGTCGGCGAGGCCGCCGAGCGCGGCGGCCAGCGCCGCCTCGTGGCCGGGCGCGACCGTCAGCATCCCGGCCAGGCTGCCGAGCAGTCCCGGGACCTGGTCGGCGCGGGCCAGCAGGGCGCCGGCACCGTCCTTGCGGCGCAGGCCCATGGCCAGAGCCTCCTCCCGGGCCTTCCAGGTGGCCGCGTCCTTCTCCGCCGCCCGTTCCGCGTCGGAGAGGGTACGCACGGTCGCCGACGCCGCCTCCTGGGCGGCGACCGCCTCGGCGTGCCGGGTGTCCAGTTCCGCGTTGTCCCGGTCCGCCTCGCTGGACTGCTCCGCGACGGCGTCGAGTTCGGCCTGCGTCGCCTCGGCCCGCAGCTGCGCGTCGGCGTGCGCGGCGGCGAGCCGCTCGATCTCCTCGGCGGCCGACCCGGTACGCGCCCGTGCCGAGTTGACCTGACCGGTCAGCTTGGCCAACCCCTCCCGCCGGTCGGCGATCGCCTTCGCGGCGGCGACCAGAGCCCGTTCCGCCTCGGCGAGCTGCCGTTCGAGCTGCTGGCGGCTCTCCACCGCCTCGGCCAGCCGGATCTGGTCCTCGGTGAGCGCGGCGCGCAGCTCCTCCTCCTGCTCGCGTACCCCCTCGGCCTCCGCCTCGAGCTGGTCCGGGTCGCGGCCGGGACGCTCGTCGTCCGGGGTGGCGCTGAGGTGTCGCAGCCGTTCGCGGGCGAGCTGTTCGGTGGAGCGGAACCGTTCGATGAGCGCGGAGAGCTGGTACCAGGTGTCCTGGGCCCGGGTGAGCAGCGGGGCGTCCTCGGCGAGTTCCGCCTCCAGCTCGGCGAGCCGGGTCTGCACCTCGCCGTGTTCCCGCTCGACCTCCTCACGCCGCTGCCGCAGCGCCGCCTCGTCGGCGATCTCCTTGTCCAGGGTGGTCCGGAGGGTGGCCAGGTCGTCGGCGAGCAGCCGCAGCCGGGCGTCGCGCAGGTCGGCCTGGATGCCCTGGGCCCGCCGGGCCACCTCGGCCTGCTTGCCCAGCGGCTTGAGCTGGCGGCGCAACTCGGCGGTCAGGTCGGTCAGCCGGTTGAGGTTGACCTGCATCGCGTCGAGCTTGCGCAGCGCCTTCTCCTTGCGCTTGCGATGCTTCAGTACGCCGGCCGCCTCCTCGATGAACGCCCGCCGGTCCTCCGGCTTGGCGTGCAGTACGGCGTCCAGCTGGCCCTGCCCGACGATGACGTGCATCTCGCGCCCGATGCCGGAGTCGGAGAGGAGTTCCTGGATGTCGAGGAGTCGGCAGGAGTCGCCGTTTATCTCGTACTCGCTCTCGCCGGAGCGGAACATCCGGCGGGTGATCGACACCTCGGTGTAGTCGATCGGCAGCGCGCCGTCGGTGTTGTCGATGGTGAGCGTGACCTCGGCCCGGCCGAGCGGGGCGCGACCGGCGGTGCCGGCGAAGATCACGTCCTCCATCTTGCCGCCGCGCAGCGCCTTGGCGCTGTGCTCGCCGAGCACCCAGGCGATGGCGTCCACGACGTTCGACTTGCCCGAACCGTTCGGCCCCACCACGCAGGTGATCCCCGGCTCCAGGCGGAACGTCGTGCTGGAGGCGAAGGACTTGAAGCCCTTCACCGTCAGGCTCTTGAGATACACGCTCGTTATCCTCGTCCGCCGTGCCGCACCCGGATGGTCGGCCCGCGGTGGTCCGTTCCCGCCGTGGTTCGCTCCCCGCGGTGGGAGCCTGGTCAACCCGCAGGGTAACCCGGGTCGGGGCTGGCCACGACCCGGCGCGCGCCGACCAGCGTATCGGATCACCCGGAGCGGCCCGCCCCGCTGGCGGGGCCCCGACCTGGCCCGGGACAAAACTGCGCGCCGCCACGAATGTGTCGGCGCGCGATTTCTGGGAGCGATTCAGTTGTCCAGGCGGGGGCGCCGGTCACCCGGCGCCCGGCGGGATCAGGTCAGCGCGGGCTCGGCCAGCCGCAGCAGGTCGTCTGCCTCTGCGACCGCCGCCGCGAGCCGATCGTTCTCGGCACGCAACCGCGTTGTCTCGAACTCCAGTGCCTGGACCCTGGCACGCAGTCGGGTGACCTCGTCGAGAAGACGCCGGTCTGGCGCCGCGCCGACGTGGCCGTAGAGGGCCTTCGCCATATCGTCTCCTTGTAATGCGCTGCCGGAAAGGCCGGCCAACGCGCGCCCAACTCGTACGCGACTTCCTGCCCGCAATCGAACGCAGGCATGGTCGGGCGCGACTGGCGACACTTACATAGTGTGCCGATGTCCCGGCTGAGTCAAGTTCCACCGGGGATGCGGCACCTGTGTCGTGGACCGCTCGGAGACCCGAGGCTGTCGTGACACGGACCAGGTCGCTGTTCCGACGTCGCCGAGTGTACCGCCAGTCGATGTCCGTTCCGGTGATGCCCCTGGCCAGCGGCCGGTGACCACCGTCGCACCCTGTCTTATATCTTCCTTAGCCGCATTGCCCCTGGCCAGAGCCCCACGTAGCGTCCGGACGGCAGGATCGGGAGCAGCTCTGCGGCGGCCCCGGTCGACAGATGTCAGCCCGGATCCGAGGGACGGTGTCCCGGATCCGACGGATCAGGACCCGACTGACGACCGGGAACCGTTGAGGAGGCGTGGGACGTGCACGGGTGGAACGACCCGATCGACCGGGGCGAGGGCACCGGATGGCCCAGCCCACCGGATCGGGGGCACCCGTCCGACCCCGGACCCCGGCAGCCGTCCGACGGTGGACAGTGGCATACCGGCGATCAGTACCGGCAGCCCTCCGGCGATGGAGACTGGGCGAACTCCGGCAATGAGCACTGGGACGACTCCGGCGACCGGCACTGGGACAGCCCCGGCGACCGGCACCGGGAGTACCCCGGCGGTGGAGGCTGGGCAGACTCGGGTGACCGGCACCCGACTGAGCTGGGCTTCTTCGAGCTGGGCCCGGACCAGGACGACGAGGTACCGGCACGGCGGGTCCGGCCCGGCGCGACGGCGGGCCCGGCGCGGATCCGCCCGGACAGCCGGGACGGCGGCCGGCGGCCGGACGACGGCAGGGCGGAGAGCCGGAACAGCGGTCGGCACCGCCGCCAGACCCGGCTGCGGGGCCCGGTCGGCCTGGGCGTCGCCGTCACCGCGCTGCTGGCGCTCATCGGGGTCGGCGCGGCCCTGCTCCCACCGGCCCTGACCAGTGCACCGAGCATCTCCGGCGCGGAGCAGCCGGCCCCGGACACGGCCGCCGAGCCGTCGGACGGCACGTCTCTCCCCGAGGCTCCCCAGACCGACGTCGACGCGGACACCGCCTCGCCCAGTCCGGTCCCCAGCAGCACCCGACCGAGCCCGAAACCCAGCGCCACGCCCCGCACCACCCGGCCCCGGACCACCAGCCCGACCCCGCGTCGGACCACTGCCAAGGCGCCGACCAGGGCGAACCCGAGCGAGGACAGCCGTGAGGCCCAGGTGCTGGAGATCGTCAACCGGGAACGCGCCGCGAACGGCTGCGACCCGGTGGTGATGAACCGCCAACTGGCCGAGGCGGCCCGACTGCACAGTCAGGACCAGGGCGAACACACCAACATGTCACACACCGGCAGCGACGGCAGCAGCTTCGTGGAACGGGCCCGGCGGGCCGGCTACGACAACCCGATCGGCGAGAACGTGGCGATGGGCTACCCGAACGCCGCCGCGGTGATGGACGGCTGGATGAACAGCTCCGGACACCGCGCCAACATCCTCAACTGCGCGGCGAGGGCGATGGGGGTCGGGGTGGCCACCGGCGCCGACGGGCGGTTGTACTGGACGCAGGTGTTCGGCGCCACCGCCTGACCCCGAGCCGGTCTCCCGGTCCGGCCGGGTCACCCAGCCGAGCGAATCTCTCAGCCCGACCGGACCTCCCGGCCGGACAGAATCCGCCGCCTGACGGGCGGTGCCACCGCCCTGACCAGGGGCCGTGCCCCCGCCGCCGGCTGCCTCGTTGGCCAGGACGAGGAGGTGCGCGGCCGGTGACCACCGCAGCCCACTGACGTGCCGGGCCCGGGTGGCCCGATCCGATGGCCCCGTGTCCGACGCCGCCGCCCGGCCGACCGCGGACCGGTCACCGGCCGGCCACGTCGCGCCCTCGCGCTGTCCCTCGTCCTCGGCCTGCTGCTGTCCGGCGCCGCGTGCCGGTACCTGCCGAACCGGTCGGCGGCGGTCCCGCCCTGGCCGGGCGGCCCCGCCCCGAGCTGGCAGTGGCAGCTGACCGGTCCGCTCGACCCGGGCGTCGAGGCCCAGGTGTACGCGCTCGACGTCTTCCGCACCTCGTTGGAGGAGGCCCGGCGGCTCCGGGCCGCCGGGCGGCGGTTGATGTGTCACGTGGAGGTCGGCATCCACCAGGAGTCGCGTCCGGACGCGGCGCGGTTCCCGGCCGACACGCTCGGTGAGCGGGTCCGGGTGCCCGGGCAGTCGGGTGGCGCCCCGCTCGGGCGCTGGCTGGACATCCGACGGTGGTCGGCGCTGGAGCCGGTGCTGGCCGACCGGTTCCGGCTCTGCCGGGGCAAGGGTTTCGTCGCCCTGCTGCCGGCCGGGATGGACGGCTACCGGCACCGGTCCGGGTTCCCGCTGACCTTCGACGACCAGCTCACCTTCAACCGCCGGGTGGCCACCCTGGCCCGCGAGACGCAGCTCGCCCCCGGGCTGACCAACGACGTCGACCAGGCGCTGGCGCTGGAGCCGTACTTCGACTTCGCGGTCAACGAGGAGTGCTTCCGGCGTACCGAGTGCCAGCGGCTGCTGCCGTTTGTCGAGGCCGGGAAGACCGTCTTCCACGTGGAGTACAGCTCGATCACCGACGAGTTCTGCACCACCACACTCGGCTACGGCTTCACCTCGATCCGGAAGGACCGCGACCTCGGCGTCGTACGGGAAACCTGTGCCTCCTGACCGCACACCCCCCGGCCGAGCAACCTGGCGCTCGCCGGGACCGGTGCGTCGGGGTCAGCGGGTCGGCGGACGGACCGCCCGGGGGCGCGGCTGGCAGCGCGGGCAGCTGTACGACGACCGGTTCATGAACGGCTCCCGGCGGATCGGGGTACCGCAGCGGCGGCACGGCAGCCCCTCCCGGCCGTACACGTTCAGCTCCCGGTCGAAGTAGCCGCTCTCCCCGTTGACGTTGACGTACAGCGCGTCGAAGCTGGTGCCGCCCTGGGTGATCGCCTCGCCGAGCACGTCCCGGACGTGCCCGAGCAGCCGGGTGATCGCCGGCCCGGTGAGCGCCTCGGTCGGACGGGTGCCGTGCAGCTTCGCCCGCCACAGCGCCTCGTCGGCGTAGATGTTGCCGACCCCGGAGATCAGGGTCTGGTCGAGCAGCGCCCGCTTGATCTCGGTACGCCGTCGGCGGACCGCGGCGACGAAGTCGGGATCGGAGAACTCCGGGTCCATCGGGTCCCGGGCGATGTGCGCGATCTCGGCGGGCAGGGTGGCGCCGCCCTCGGAGACCGAGAGACCGCCGAAGGTGCGCTGGTCGACGAAACGCAGCTGCGAGCCGCCGTCGTCGAGGGTGAACCGCACCCGCAGATGTGTCTCGTCGGCGGCCTCCGCCGGCTGGACCAGCAGCTGCCCGGACATGCCGAGATGCCCGATGATCGCGTCGCCGCTGTCCAGCGGCAGCCAGAGGTACTTGCCGCGCCGTCGGGCGCCCACGATCGTCCGCCCGGTGAGCACCGCGGCAAAGTGCTCAGGGCCGGCGACGTGCCGGCGGATGGCGCGCGGGTGCCGTACCTCGACGGCGACGATCCGGCGGCCGGTCACCCAACGGGCCAGCCCGTCGCGGACCGTCTCCACCTCGGGCAGTTCGGGCATGTGTGTTTCCTGTCCGCCTCGGTCAGCTCGGTCGGCCCGCGGCACGGTCCGCCGATGGGTGGTCGGTTCGTTCCGTGGTCAGTCCACGGGGTCGGGTTCGACGCCGGGCCCGGCGCCCCCGTCGACCGTCGGCTCGGCCGTCTGGTCAGAGAGGGTACGCCAGGCGGCCTCGGCGGCCCGCTGCTCGGCCTCCTTCTTGCTGCGGCCGTCGGCACCGCCGTACTTGCGGCCGGCCACCACCACCCAGGCGGTGAAGGTCTTGGCGTGGTCCGGACCCGCCTCGTCGATCCGGTACTCCGGAACGCCGAGCCCGAGCGCTGCGGTCAGCTCCTGCAGGCTGGTCTTCCAGTCCAGCGCGGCGCCCCGACCGGCCGACTCCGCCATCAGCGGGTCGAAGAGCCGGTGGATCACGATCCCGGCGGTGTCCAGCCCGTACTGGAGGTAGATCGCCCCGAGCAGCGCCTCCAGGGTGTCGGCGAGGATGCTCGCCTTGTCCCGGCCCCCGGTGCTCTCCTCGCCCTTGCCCAGCAGCAGGTACGGCCCGAGCCCGAGCGGTCCGAGGCGGCGGGCCACGTCGGCCAGCGCCCGCATGTTGACCACGCTGGCCCGCAGCTTGGCCAGCTGCCCCTCGGGCAGGTCCGGGTGATTGTGGAAGAGGGCACTCGTGATCACGACACCGAGCACCGAGTCGCCGAGGAACTCCAACCGCTCGTTGGTCGGCAGACCACCGTTCTCGTACGCGAACGAACGGTGGGTGAGGGCCCGTTCCAGCAGCTCCGGGTCGAAGGCGACGCCGAACGCCGCCTCCAGGTGGGTGACCGGCGGTCGACGCCGCTTGTCCTTGGTCATGCCGTTACCTCGGTATCGGTGATGTGGCTGGTGCCGTTGAGTCCGGCGAGCACCGCGGAGATCGCCGGAACCGCCCGGCGGCGGTGCAGGTGGGCGGCGAGTGCGATGCCCGAGGCGACGTCGTCGTCCCGGGCGGCGCCGTGGCAGACCACCACGGTGCCGGCGACCCCCAGCAGGGCGGCGGCCCGGGGCGCACCGCCGCTGGCCGGTGGCCCGCCGGCCATCGCGTACGCGCCCTCGATCCCCTTGAGCAGGACGTTGCCGGTGAAGCCGTCGGTGACGACCACGTCGGCGCGGGCACCGGTGGCGACGTCGTACCCCTCGACGAGGCCGACGTAGTGGGCGCCCGCCGGCAGCGGCTGCTCGACCAGGGTCGGGTCGGCGGCGCGACGGGCCCGGTCGCCCTTACCGGGCTCGGTGCCGATGGAGAGCAGGCCGACCCGGGGCCGGACCAGTCCGTGGGTGACGGCCGCGTACGCCGCCCCGAGCACCGCGTGCCGGGCCAGGGTCGCCGGGCGGGCCTCCAACGATCCGCCGACGTCGAGCAGCGCCACCGGGCCGGTGAGCGCCGGCAGGGTGGCGACCAGCGCCGGGCGACGTACGCCGGGCCACCGACCGAAGCCGAGCACGGCGGCGGTCACGGTGGCGGCGGTCGAGCCGGCGGAGACGACGGCGTCGGCGGCCTCCTCGCACACGGCCGCGACCGCCGCGGAGACGGTGCTGTCGGCCCGGGCGAGGGTCGCCGGGTCCGCGGTCATCGCCGCGGCGTCGCGGACCGGCCGGACGGCTACCCGGTCACGGTCGGCCGGCCGGAGCATCGCGACGAGCCCGTCGGCCACCTCGGGGGGACCGACGAGCAGGAGGAACAGGTCTGGGTCGGCACCGAGCGCCCGCAGAGCGCCGTCAACCACGACGGCGGGAGCATCGTCCCCGCCGAGGAGGTCGACGGCGATCCGCACGGTGCCCGGCTCCACGGGAACGCCGACCGCGGAAGATCGGTCGGCGTCGGCGGGAGCCGGTGCACCGGGCAGTCGCCAGGGCGGATGCGCCGCCCGACCGGGGGCCGGGGGCGTCACTCGAGATCCGGGTCAGACCTCGATGACCTGGCGGCCGTTGTACGTGCCGCAGACGCTGCAGGCCGCGTGCGGCAGCTTCGGCGACTTGCACTGCGGGCAGGCCACGGTCGCGACCGCCGTGGTCTTCCACTGCGCCCGGCGGGACCGGGTGTTGCTGCGCGACATCTTGCGCTTGGGGACGGCCACGGTTCTACCTACTCCTCTTGACGGGTCATTTGCGACAGGCCCGCCCAGCGTGGATCGATCTGCTGGTGGCTGTGGTCAGCCGGCAGCTCGTCCCAGTGCACCCCACACTCGGGGCACAGGCCTGGACAGTCCTGGCGGCACACCGGGTTGGTCGGCAGTGCGAGCACCACCGCGTCCCGGAGCGCCGGCTCCAGGTTGATCAGGTCGCCCTCCATCCGGCCGACCTCGAACTCGTCGGCGGTCTCATCCGTGGTGCTGTGCTGGTAGGCGTACAGCTCCTGGATCGGGACGACCAGTGAGTCCGTGATCGGGCGCAGGCAGCGGCCACACTCGCCCTCGATGGGACCGGAGACGGTCCCGGTGACGAGCACACCCTCGGACACCGACTCGAGCCTCAGGTCGAGGCTCAGGTCCGCGCCCTCCGGCACGCCGACCAGCTCCACGCCGAGGTCCGCCGGTGCCGGCACCGTCCGTTCGACCGTACGCAGAACTCCAGGTCGGCGCGGCAGGTCCTTCGTGTCGAGGACCAGGGGCGACCTGGGATCGAGGTGGGTCGGCAGATGTTTGGGCATAGTCAGACTCCGGCCTGTGCGCGGCCGACAAGGCAGGTTACCTGAGCAGCGGGCTTAGCGTCGAACCGGGGGCGTCCTGGCGAGGCGGTCCGGGGGCGCGCGGCGGGTCCACCCGGACCGGACCGGGGGCGTCCGACGGGGCGATCCGGACAGCTGACGTCAGAACGGCAGTGGACGTTCATTCTCCTCCCCCACGAATGTGCCGATCTCCCGCAGGGCGTGCATCTTGTCCCGGCCCCGCTCGATGGAGGCGAGCGCCCGGGTCAGGAACTGTTCGAAGTTGGCCAGCGCAGTGTCGACGTAGTCGTCGACCTCCTCCCGGAGCCGTTGGGCCTCGGCCCGGGCCTCGGCGATGATCCGGGCGCCCTCGTGCTCGGCGGAGACCGTGATCTCGTTGACCGAGACCAGGCGGGCGTGCTCCGCCTCACCCTCGCTGATGATCCGGTCCGCCTCGCGCTTGCCGGCGTCCACGATCTTGTCGCGCTCCTCCAGCAGCGCCGCCGCCCGGCGCAGTTCAACGGGGAGCTCGACGCGTAGTTCCTCAAGGGCGCCGATCATCTCGGCGCGATCGATCATGGCGTTGTTCCGGGACATCGGGACGGAACGCGCCGTCTCCACCATGCCGATGATCTCGTCTATGCGATCGAGCGGGTCCACCGGTACCTCACTCCCGTCGTTGCTTCGGTCGACATACATGATGGGGTGTCGGCCCGGGTTGTTGCTCAACCCATGATGCGGTGCGGTCGCGAGCCGGGGTCTGATCGCCCCGGGCACGGCGCGTCGCCACGCTTCAACCCCTGGTCAGCGCGTCGGACACGGATCCGGTCGCCGCCGTGACCCGGCGACCGTTCGATGACGGAGGTCAGGACCCCGGCCGGACCAGCCGCTCCCGCAGCCGCTCCCGGACCACGTCCGGTACGTGTGGCGAGACGTCGCCTCCCCACTTCGCCACGTCCTTGACCAGACTCGAGGAGAGGAACGAGTACGCCGGACTGGTCGGCATGAAGAGGGTCTCCACCCCGGCGAGCCCGATGTTCATCTGGGCCATCTGCAACTCGTAGTCGAAGTCGCTGACCGCGCGCAGCCCCCGGACCACCACCATGGCCTCCTGGGCCCTGCAGAAGTCCACCAGCAGCCCCTGGAACGAGGCGACCCGTACGTTGCCGTAGCCGGCGGTCACCTCGCGGAGCATGTCGATCCGCTCCTCGACGGTGAACAGCCCACGCTTGGACTCGTTGATCAACACACCGACGATCACCTCGTCGGACAACCGGCTCGCCCGACCGATGATGTCGAGGTGGCCGTTGGTGACCGGATCGAACGAGCCAGGACAGACCGCGCGTCTCATGATCGGCGACCGTACCAAAGAGTGGTCTCACCGTAACGGCGACATCGCTGTCCCGTGAGCCCCCGCACCCAGTCGACCGGGCCGGTACGACTCGACCGCTCCAGCACCACCAGGGCGTCCTCGGCCAGCCAACCGTTGTCGACCAGGGCGGTCTGCACCGCGCCGAGTTCGGCGTCCGGTACGGCGTACGGCGGATCGGCGAAGATCACGTCGTACGGGCCGCCCTCGGGTGCGGTGGCGAGGACCTGGGCGACCTTCCCGGTCACCAGTCGGGCGGTGCCGGACGGCGTTCCGCCGGGAGCCACCCGCAGCACGCCGAGGTTCTCCCGGATCACCCGGGCGGCCCGGGCGTCGGACTCGACGAGCAGCACGTGGGCGGCACCCCGGGACAACGCCTCCAGGCCGACGGCGCCGGAGCCGGAGTACAGGTCGGCGAAGCGGGCCCCGTCGAGGTCGACACTCGCCTCGATCGCGCTGAACAACGCCTCCCGGACCCGGTCGCTGGTCGGCCGGGTGGACGAGCCCGACGGCGCGGCGATCCGTCGACCACCGAACACACCGGCGACGATCCGGGTCATCCCACCTCCCTGCGCATGTCTCCGACGCTACGCGACGCCTCACCGACGCCAGCGGGCACCGGCCGGCCGGGGTTCCGGCGGACCGCTTCCACCGGCCGGCCGAGGCGGTCCGGCCGACGGCCGCGCCGACCGGAAGGCGTTGACTGACGTCGATCGCCCGATCCGGACAACCGGACACACTGAGCACACAGAGGGAGATACCTCCGTTACTTGCCGTCGATCAATCATCTCGAATTCACAACATCATCGTTAGCTAAGCCTGAGAGGTGTTCCCGTACCACCGCAATCGATAAGGTCTGGCGCTGTGCCGGCTGCGGTTTGCCGGCCTGAGACGTCGGAGGGCGGTTTTCGCGAGGGTCGAGCGCCATTTACCGACGCCCCCTTTCACCGCCACTTCCACGTCTTATCGTGACGCCCTATCCCTCAGGAGCACGCGTGATCCGTCCAAAGCTGCCGCTCCGGCGGCCGCTCGCCATCCTCGGGGCCGCAGTACTCGGCCTCGGCGCGGCGCTCACCGCCGCCGCGCCCGCGAGCGCCCACCATCCCGAGATCACCGGCACCGTGGTGTGCCCGTCCGGGTCGAACGAGAAGGTCATCACCTGGACCATCTCGCACAGCGAGGCCGACAAGTCGGCCACAATCCTCGGCGTCCTTGGCACACCGGACACACCGGTGACGACTAAGGAAGGCCAGGTGCTGGCGAAAATCGACGGTGGCAGCGCTCCCGACGCCGTCCAGCCAGTGCTCGTCAAGAAAAACCGCGACAACGACAGTGACACGGTCGTCGTCACCCAGAAGGTGCCCGGCACCACCACCGGCGTCGTCAGCCTCGACGTCTACATGAAGTGGATCCAGGACGACAAGACCGTCCTTGAAAAGAAGACCAACGACAACGAGGACGGCGACGTCAACGTCGGCAACCAGACCTGCGGCGAGCAGCCGCCGGTCTGTGTGGACGCGTCGAAGGCCAAGTTCAAGCACACCTTCGACGGCCCGGGCGGCAAGGCGACCGTGGAGCTCCAGGGCAACCTGCCGCTCTGTGACGGTGTCAAGCAGCCGTTCACCCTGGTGTCGTACTTCGCCCCGCGTCCGCAGTACGACGTGCCGCAGTACCTGTACGGCAAGGACACCGACGTCATCGAGGCCGGCACGACCTCGATCGCGCTGGAGGTCCCGGTGCCGGACTGCAACACCCAGGTCGACCTGATCTGGGGCGGCGAGTCCGAGATCATCGAGGAGATCGTCGCCGGCGGAGCGCGCTACGGCGACAAGAAGCTGGGCAGCCGCGGCGAGCCGGGCAGCCGGTCGGAGGGCCCGCAGGGCTGGTACAACGGCGGCACCAAGGCGTGCCAGCAGCCGGCGGCCGACTTCGTCTCCAACTGCGACGGCAGCGTCGCTGTCAACCTCAGCAACAACGGCGAGATCAGCAAGTACCCGGTGGAGTTCACCATCACCGCCGGCGAGTGGACCAAGAAGGTCTCGATCGCGGCCGGCAAGGGTGACACCGTCCTCGTTCCGGCCGAGCACGCCGCCGAGATCGTGGTCACCGCCGAGGGCTTCGAGACCAAGAAGGGTGGCTGGCAGCGCCCCGAGGAGTGCGAGCTCCCCGAGGTGCTGGTGGACGCCGACTGTGACACCTTCGGCGTCGGGGTCCTGAACCCCGAGGGCAACACCCCGCTCAAGGTCGAGGTGACCTACGGGGACGAGACCAAGACGCTGACCGTGGCGCCGGGCAACACCGAGCCGGAGGTCGTGACCTTCAAGCCCGGTAAGTCCACCACGGCGTCCGTCGTCTTCCCCGAGCTGGGCGGAGAGCCGCTCGAGGTCGTCTTCGAGAAGCCGGCCAACTGTGGCGGAGGCGGCGGAGGCAGCGACGAGCCGGGGCTGCCGGTGACCGGTGCCGCCGCCGGTGGCATCGCGATCGCCGCCGGTGTGCTGCTGATCGCCGGTGTTGTCCTCTTCATCGTGGCCCGTCGTCGCCGGGTGACCTTCACCGCCTGATCGGCAACAGCCAGGACAACTGAACAGAACGCCTGAGGGCGCGTCGACCGGAAACGGTCTGCGCGCCCTCAGCGCTCTTTCCGGAACGACCCGTCTCCCCTGTTTCAAAAGGTTCGCCAGAAGGAAACAATTCGGCAGGCGTCGTCCAGAGAACGGTCCTTACCGGAATCGCGATCATCGCGCCGACGAAACGCGGGTGGGACGGCGCGGACAACCCGACACCGACAAGGTGGCGCGGACCGCGGTGCGGACGACCGGCAGGAACTCAGCCCTTTTCGAGGTATTCGGCGCGGTCCTCGTCGACCAGCGCGGCCACCGACGCGGCCAGCGCCGGATGACGGTCCAACTCCGGGTCCTCCTCGACCAGGGCGATCGCCTCGGCGCGGGCGTCCCGGATCAGCTCGGCGTCACGCAGCAGCGACAGCAGCCGCAGGTGCGAACGCCGCCCGGACTGGGTCGCCCCGAGCACGTCACCCTCGCGCCGCTGCTCCAGGTCGAGTTCGGCGAGCCGGAACCCGTCGGTGGTGGAGGCGACCGCGTCCAGGCGTTCCCGGGCGGGCGTACCCTCGACCGTCTCGGTGACCAGCAGGCAGAGGCCGGCCGCCGAGCCCCGGCCGACCCGACCGCGTAGCTGGTGCAGTTGGGAGACGCCGAACCGGTCCGCGTCGAGCACGATCATCACGGTGGCGTTCGGTACGTCGACACCGACCTCGATCACCGTGGTGGCCACCAGTACGTCGAGTTGACCGGCGGCGAACGTCCGCATCACGGTGTCCTTCTCGTCGGCCGGCAGCCGCCCGTGCAGCACCCCGATCCGCAGCCCGTGCAGTGGTCCCTCGGCGAGCAGCGGGGCGACCTCGGTCACCGCCAGCGGCGGGCGCTTGCCGTCCTCACCGGGCTCCCCGGAGCCGCTCACCTCCTCGGCGGTAGCCGCCTGGTCGCCGATCCGGGGGCAGACGACGTACGCCTGATGGCCGGCGGCGACCTCCTCGCGCAGTCGACGCCAGGCCCGGTCGAGGAAGGCCGGTTTCTCCGCCACCGGTACGACGTGCGAGGCGATCGGCGAGCGCCCCCGCGGCAACTGGGACAGGGTGGAGATCTCCAGGTCGCCGTAGACGGTCATCGCGACCGTACGCGGGATCGGGGTCGCGGTCATCACCAGCGTGTGCGGCGGCTGGTCGGCCTTGGCCCGCAACGCGTCGCGCTGCTCGACCCCGAACCGGTGCTGCTCGTCGACGACCACCAGACCGAGGTCGGCGAAGTCGACGCCCTCGTAGAGCAGGGCGTGGGTCCCGATCACCAGGCCCGCCTCCCCGGCGGCGACCGTCTCCAGGGCACGGCGGCGGGCCGCCGCGCCGAGCGAGCCGGTGACCAGGGCGAGTCGGGTGCCGTTCGGGTCGCCGTCGAGTTCACCGGCCCGGCCGAGCGGGCCGAGCAGGTCGAGCATGCCCCGGTAGTGCTGCGCGGCCAGCACCTCGGTCGGCGCGAGCAGCGCCGCCTGGCCTCCCGCGTCGACGACCTGGAGCATGGCCCGTAGCGCGCAGACCGTCTTGCCGGAACCGACCTCGCCCTGGAGCAGCCGGTGCATCGGGTGCGCGGCGCCGAGGTCGGTGGCGATCTCCTCGCCGACATCCCGCTGCCCGGCCGTCAACTCGTAGGGCAGCCGGTCGTCGAACGCGCTGAGCAGCCCGTCGTCCCGACGCGGGCGGGGACGGGCCGGCCAGTCCGCCGCCCGGTGCTTCCGTTGCGCCAGGGTCAGTTGTACGGCGAACGCCTCGTCCCACTTCAGCCGGCGCCGGGCCCGGAACAGCTCCTCCTTGGTCGACGGCCGGTGGATGTCCCGCAGCGCGGCGCCGAGCCCGATCAGGTTCCGGGTCGCCCGGATCGTCGCCGGCAGCGGGTCCTCCGGTGCCTCGACGGTGTCCAGCACCACCCGGACACACCGGGCGATCACCCAGGTCGGCACCGCCGCCGCGGCCGGATACACCGGGATCAGTGCCCCGGCGAACTCCTCGATCTCGTCGCCGGTGACCGGTCCGGCGGCGGCGTCCGCCGCGCCCTCGTCGGCCGCCCCGGCACTGTCGTTCCTCGGGTCGGCGCCGTCGTTCCTCGGGTCGGCGAGCAGCACGTACTCCGGTCCGTTGAGCTGGCGTTTGCCCCGGAACTCGGTCACCTTGCCGGCGAACAGGCCCCACCGGCCCGGCCGCAGGTCACGCTCCCGCCACGCCTGGTTGCCGAAGAAGGTGAGGGTGAGCAGTCCGCCCGAGTCGTCGCCGACGGTCACCTCCAACAGGTTGCCCCGGCGTTGCCGCATCGGCCGTACCGTCGTCTTGCGCACCTGGCCGAGGACGGTGACCTGCTCGCCGACCTCCAGGGAACGGATGTCGGTGTGCTGGCCGCGCTCGTCGTACCGGCGGGGGAAGTGGTAGAGCAGGTCACCGACGGTGTGCAGGTCGAGGTGGCTGGCCAGCGCCTTCGCCGTCTTGTCGCCGATCAGCTTCCGCAGCGGCGTGTCCAACCCGACCAGGTCTGTCGCCTCGGTCATCCCCGTCCTCCCCGCACCGTTCCGACCCGCGGCCTCCCGGACCACACCGATCCGGACCGCACCGCTCCGACCCGTGGTGTCCCGGGCCCCGGCGGCGTTCCGGTCCCTGTCCGCCGCGCCGTCACTCGACCCCCACCAGCAAGGGGTAGAACGGTTGACCGCCGGAGTAGTGGTGCACCTCGACGAACGGCCACCGCTGGGCCAGGTGGGCCCGCAGCACGTCGGCCAGTTCGGCCGGTGCGTCCGCACCGGACAGCAGGGTCACCAGCTCCCCGCCGCCACCGAGCATCCGGTCGAGCAGCGCCGCACAGGTCGACACCAGCTCCGCGCCGATCAGGTGCACCTCGCCGTCCACCAGCCCCAGCACGTCGCCCGGCTGACACCGGCCCGCCACGGTCAGCGCCTCCCGGCCGGCGTGGCAGACCTCGCCGTACCGGCAGGCGCCGGCCGCCTCGGCCATCGCGATCACGTCGTCGTCGAAACGCCGGGACGGGTCCCGGACCGCCAACGCGGCGAGCGCCTGCACCGGCGAGCGGGTCGGCACCACGCTGACCCGTACCCCGGGCCCGACCGCGCCGGCCTCGACCTCCTCGGCGGCCAGCCCCGCCACCGCCTGGGTGTTCGGGTCGTTCGGCAGCACCACGACCTGCCGGGCTCCGGTGCGCCGGATCGCGTCCAGCAGCTCCCCGGCGGACGGGTTCTCGTCGACCACGGTGACCCCCTCGGCGGCGAGGATCGCGGCCAGCCCCGGACCGGACGCCACCACCACGGCCGCCCGCTCGGGATTGTCGGCGGCCACCGCCGGGCCCGGCTCCGGCCCGACCGCCTGGTCCGCGAACCGGGTCACCCGGATCTGGTACGGCCGGCCGGCCACCACCCCGGCCTCGATCGCCGCTCCGACGTCGTTGACGTGCACGTGCACGTTCCAGGTGGCGGTCTCCCCCGGCCCGGCCCCGTCTCCGACCACCACCAGCGAGTCGCCGAGCCGGTCCAGTTCCACCCGGAGCAGGTCCACCGCCGCCGGTTCGGCGTCGAGCAGGTACTGCACCTCGTAGCAGAAGTCCGGCGAGCCGGTCTCCCGGACGGCGGTGGCCGGCGCGCTCCCCCGGGGTGGCCGGGTGGAAGATTCGGACAGCGCGGTCCGGGTCCCGGACGGCGTACCTGTGACGACCTCGACCAGGGCGTGCAGCAGAAGGCAGAGGCCGCGTCCACCGGCGTCGACCACGCCGGCCCGGGCCAGTGCCGGCAACTGCTCAGGGGTACGCGCCAGCGCCTGGTCGGCGGCGTTCGCGGCGGCCCGGGCCACCGCGGGGAGATCGTCGGTGTCCGCCCGCTCGGCACCGGTCGCCGCGGCGGCGGCGACGGTGAGCAGGGTCCCCTCCACCGGTCGGGCCACCGCCGCGTACGCCGCCGTACTGGCCGTACGCAGCGCCACCGCGAGGGCCCGCCCCCGGACCACCGGCACGTCACAGAGCGCGTCGGCGAGCCCGCGCAGCAGCTGCGACATGATCACGCCGGAGTTGCCCCGGGCGCCGAGCAGGGCGCCGCGCGCGAGTCGCCGCAGCACCCGGCCGTGCGCCGACCCCGCGTCGTCAGCCGCGACCGGCGGACCGGCTCCCTGACCGTCGGGGTCGGTCCGGGACACGTCTGCCGGGTCGGTGCGCTGTGCCTCCCCCGGGTCCGCTCGCGACCCCTCTGCCGGGTCGGTGCGCTGTGGCTCTGCCGGGTCGGTGCGCAGTGCCTCCTCGGCCGAGGCCAGGGTGAGCACCAGGTTGGTGCCGGTGTCGCCGTCCGGCACCGGGTAGACGTTCAGCTCGTTGATCTCGTGCTGGTGCCGCCGGAGCACGGCCAGTCCACCCGCGCACCACCGACGCAGGGCGGCGGCGTCGAGGGTCTGCAGCACGGCGAGAAGCCTACTGGCGACCACCGACCGCGCGCCCGGGCTGGCGTACGATCGACCCGCCGGTTCCGCCGGGTGGAGCCGATTGGCCGGCTGACCCGGGCATCGGGTACCCTGGCCAGGTTGCCTGGGCAGCGCCCTGCCGGCAGCCTTACGTACGATCAATTTCCAGGAGTATCCCGTGGCTAGCGTGTGCGACATCTGTGGCAAGGGGCCTGGCTTCGGCCACAACGTGTCCCACTCGCACCGGCGGACCAACCGCCGCTGGAACCCGAACATCCAGTCGGTGCGTACGCCGGCGGGTGGCGGCACGACCCGCAAGCTCCAGGTCTGCACCTCGTGCATCAAGGCCGGCAAGGTCGCTCGCGCCTGAGCACGCCGTGACGCACGGAAAGCCGCCGGGGCAGGTACCCGGCGGCTTTCCTCATGTCCCGGTGTCGGTTTCGTCCTGTTCCGTTGCCCGACGCGACGCTAGGAAGCTGCGCGATGGTCAGCGCCGGCGCGACGGTCAGAGCCAGCGGCCGAAGGAGAGCACGTTCGGCGAGTCGCGGTAGTAGCCGAAGTCCGGGATCCGTTCGAATCCGCTGCTCTGGTAGAGCGCGACCGCCTCGGGCTGCCGGTCCCCGCACTCCAGGACCAGTCGACGGCGTCCGTGCCTGCGGACGGACTCCTCCACCCCGGCAAGCACCGCCCGGGCGACTCCCCGTCCCCGGGCGGCCGGGGAGACGTACATCCGCTTGAGTTCGGCGACGTCGCCGGTGTCGCCGTGTGCGCGCCAACCGGCGCAGCCGACCGGTTCCCCGTCCAGGTACGCCACCAGGAACGTCCCGTTCGGCGGTTCGAACTCGGCCGGCGAGACCGGGGTCTCGTCACCGCTGCCGCCGTACCGGACGGCCAGGTCGGCCAGGGTGGCGGCGACCAGACGCTGCGCCGCCGGGGAATCGTATGGTTCGTCCCGAATCTCCAGGTCACTCACGGGCACAAGGGTAGAACCGACGTCCCGTTCCCGGCTGGATCATGTGACGAAGACCCTGTCCGGCCCGGTTCTCCTGACCCGGCCCGGGTGCGGTGTCCCTCGGCGCGGCGGCTCAGCGGAAATGGTCCCAGCCGGCCGGCCCCTTGTACGCCCGCCCGTCCACGGTCACCCCCGCACCGTGCACCACGTGCCCGACCCGGCGCCAGCCGGACGGCAACGGCAGGTCCTCCGGGAAGGTCGCGGCGATGGCGTGGTCGTCGCCCCCACCGAGCACCCAGGTCTGCGGGTCGACCCCGAGCGCGTGGGCCGCGTCCCGCATCTGGGCGGGGATCTCGAACGCCGAACCGAGCAGGTCGATCCCGACCCGGCTGGCCGCCGCGACGTGGCCGAGGTCGGCGATCAGCCCGTCCGATATGTCGATCATGGCGGTGGCGCCGAGCCGGGCCGCCTGCGGACCGGCCCCGTACGGCACCTCCGGCCGTCGGTACGCCTCGACCAGCACCTTCGGGGTACGGAACCCCCGGGACAGCACGGTGTAGCCGGCCGCGGCGTAACCGAGCCGGCCGGCGAGCGCGACGATGTCCCCGGCCCGGGCCCCGCTCCGCACGACCGGGTCCCGCCCGCCCAGGTCGCCGAGGGCGGTGACCGCGATGGTGAGGGTGGGACTCGACGACATGTCGCCGCCGACCACGCTCGCCCCCACCTTGGCCGCCTCCGCGCCCAGGCCGTCGGCCAACTCCTCCGCCCACTGCGCCTCCAGGTCCGGCGGCATGCAGAGGGCGACCAGCAACGCGGTCGGTACCGCGCCCATCGCGGCGATGTCGGCCAGGTTCGCCGCCGCCGCCCGGTGGCCGACGTCCACCGCGCTCGCCCAGTCCCGGCGGAAGTGCCGCCCGTCGACCAGGACGTCGGTCGAGGCGACCACCCGGGCGTCCGGGGCGTGCACGACAGCCGCGTCGTCGCCCGGTCCGAGCAGGGTCGCCTGCCCGGTCCCCAGCCGTGCCGTCACCCGGGCGATCAGCCCGAACTCACCGGCCCGCGTGACGCTCACCCGAACCTCCCGTCGCACCCGTCGAGCCGGCCGATTCGATCGCTCATCGTGTCTCCTCCGACCACCCATCGAGATCCGACCTGCTCCGTACGGTATTTTCACGGTCGAGCCGATCGGCGGCGGACGGGAGGCGGGTCGTGGTCCAGGCGTACATCCTCATCCAGACTGAGGTCGGAAAGGCACGTGACGTGGCCGCACGCATCTCGGATATTCCGGGGGTCGTCCGCGTCGACGCGGTCACCGGACCATACGACGTGGTGGTGCTCAGCGAGGCACACACCGTGGACGAGTTGGGCAAGATGATAGTCAGCAAGGTCCAACTGGTGCCGGGCATCACCCGTACCGTGACCTGTTCGGTGGTGCGGCTGTAGATGGCACGGATCGCCAGGCCCGACGAGCCGGACACGACAGGCACCGAGCGGGCGTCGACACCCGACGACACCACGGCCACCACCCCGGACGCTGACGCGTCCGGGGCCGCCACGACAGCCGACGACACGACGGATTCGCCGGCGGCCGGGCGTGGCGACCGGGCCACCCGCCAGGCGGCACTCTGGGCGACGGTCGTCGCCCTGCCGCTGACGCTGATCGTCGGCGTACTCGTCTTCGGCCAGCTCCGGCCGGACCCGCCGGCGCCCACCCCGTCTGCGTCGGCGACGGCGGCCCGGCCGCAGTCCAGCGCACCGGTGCGGATGGTCGCGCCCGAGCTGGCCGAGCGGCCGGCCACGGTCTGCCGGGCGCTGCTCTCCCAGCTGCCGGCCACGGTGCGCGGCCTCAACCAGCGGCCGGTCACCGCCGGAGCCGAGCAGAACGCGGCGTACGGCGACCCCGCGATCACCCTCGCCTGCGGCGCGGCGGCCCCGACGGTCCCGCCGGACGTGGAACTCTTCGTGGTGAACGGCGTCTGCTGGCTGCCGGAGCAGGCCGCCGGCAGCCTCGCACTGACCACGGTGGACCGCGAGGTGTCGGTACGGCTCACCGTGCCCGCAGGGCAGTCCCAGACGGTGGAGTGGGCGGCGCCGGTCTCGGAGTCGATCGTCGCCTCGGTGCCGTCGCTGCCGCAGGTGCCGGGCGGCTGCCGCTGATCCTCGTCGCGCCGCGCCACCACCGACGGTGCAGGCGCTGATCCTCGCGCCACCGTCAGTGCAGACCGGTGCCCCGGCGCAACGCGGTCCGGATCAGTCGGCTGACCAGCTTCGGGTACTCCAGGCCGCTGGCCGCCCACATCTGCGGGAACATCGACCTCGGGGTGAAACCGGGCATGGTGTTGATCTCGTTCAGGTAGACGTCCAGCTCCGGGGTGACGAAAAAGTCGACCCGGGCCAGGCCGGCGCAGTCCAGCGCGGTGAAGGCGCGGCAGGCGTACTCCTGGACCTGGCGGGTGACCCGGTCCGGCAGGTTGGCCGGAATGTCGTACTCGCAGGCGTCGTCGAGGTACTTCGCCTCGAAGTCGTAGAAGTCGTGCTCGGCGATCCGCACCTCGGCCAGCAGCGAGGCCTCCGGGCCGCCGCCCGCCTCCGCCTCCAGCACGCCGCACTCCACCTCACGGCCGACGATCGCCGCTTCGACCAGCACCTTCGGGTCGATCTGCCGGGCCGTGGCGACCGCCGCCTCCAGATCGGCCCAGTCGGAGACCTTGGTGATGCCGACCGACGAGCCGGCCCGGGACGGCTTGACGAAGACCGGCAACCCGAGTCGCTCCCGGTCCTCCTCGGTCAGGCTGACCCCGCTGCGCAGTACGACGTACGGGCCGACCGGGATGCCCTCGGCGGCCGCGAGCTTCTTGGTGAACTCCTTGTCCATCGCCGCGGCCGAGGCGAAGACGTTGGCACCGACGTACGGGATGCCGGCCATCTCCAGCAGTCCCTGGATGGTGCCGTCCTCGCCGTAGGCGCCGTGCAGGGCCGGGAAGACCACGTCGACGTCGGCGAGCGCCTGCGCCCCCTCGGTCGGGTCCAACACCATCAGCCCGTTGCCGGTCGGGTCGGCCGGCAGCACGACCGCGGAGCCGGCCGTGGCGGTGACCTCCGGCAGTTGGCGGTCCGTGATCGCGAGGGTGCTCGGGTCGCCGTCGGTCAGCACCCACTGGCCGGCCCGGGTGATGCCGACCGGGACCACGTCGTACTCGTCCGGGTCGAGGGCGGCGAGGATGCTTCCCGCACTGACGCAGGAGATCGGGTGCTCCGTGCTGCGACCGCCGAAGACGACGGCCACGCGGGTCTTGCCTGGGGTGGTCACTTCGGTCACCTTTCCTTCGCGTCACCGTTCGTTCGCGGCACCGTACCTCCCGCGTCCCGGCCGCGCCCCGTCGCCGTCGCGACGGTGGGAACCGCCACCGTCACGACGGTGGGGAACCGCCGCCGGGCTCCGCCTGCGCCTTTCCGGGTGACCCTACTCTGCGTGGCCAACGCTCGGGTCCACACCCCTTTTCGGCTCTGGAAAACCTGGGTGGGGTGAGCAGTTCGGATACGGTACGTGACAGTCGGATCGCGGTGACGACGGTGGCTGGTGACCGGTGGAGTGGCGAGGCGTCGCCAGTGTGGCAGCTGACGTCTAGGCTGCACGTCTTGTGAGTTCCGATTCGGTCATCACCAGTCTCACCGCCGCCGTCGAGGCGCATCCGGACGACGTACCGCTGCGGCTCCACCTGGCCGGGCTGCTGCTCGACGCGGGCCGGTCCGGCGAGGCGATCGCGCACGTCGGGCAGGCGCTCGCCCGGAACCCGGCGGACGAACAGGCGCAACGGTTGATGCAGCGGGCGCTCGGCGTACCGCCGACCGGGCCGGACCCGGCGGCCGTCGCCACGTCGTCGCCCGGCTCGGCGTCCGCCGCCACGTCGTCGCCCGGGGCACCGGACGCCACGCCCGCCGCGCCGGGACCGGGACAGCCGGCCGGCCCGCCGCCCACCGGACGGTCGGCCGACGACCCGCTCGCCGCCTACGAGCAGGAACTCGCCGACGTCGTACCGCCGCGGTTCGCCGCCGGGGACGAGCCCGAGCCGGTCGCTGGCGAAGCGGACCGGATGTTCGACGTGGAGACCCCCCCGATCCGGCTCGCCGACGTGGGTGGGATGACCGACGTCAAGGAACGGCTCGAACTCGCCTTCCTCGGCCCGTTGCGCAACCCTGAACTGCGCAAGCTGTACGGCAAGAGCCTGCGCGGCGGCCTGATGCTGTACGGCCCGCCGGGTTGCGGCAAGACGTTCCTGGCCCGGGCGATCGCCGGCGAGATGGGGGCGAAGTTCATCTCGCTGTCCATCGTGGACGTGCTCGACATGTGGATCGGCAACTCGGAGCGCAACCTGCACGAGCTGTTCGAGGCCGCCCGGCGCAGCGCCCCGTGTGTGCTCTTCCTCGACGAGGTGGACGCGCTGGGCCACAAACGGTCCAAGATCACCTCGAGCAACATGCGGACCATCGGCAACCAGCTGCTGGCCGAACTCGACGGCGTCGAGGGCAACAACGAGGGCGTTTTTGTCCTCGCCGCGACCAACACGCCGTGGGACGTCGACCCGGCGCTGCGCCGCCCCGGCCGGCTCGACCGGGTGGTGCTGGTGCTGCCGCCGGACGCCCCGGCCCGGGCCTCGATCCTGCAGTACCACGTCCGGGAGCGGCCGATCGCCAACATCGACCTGCGGCGGATCGTGAACAGCACGGAGGACTTCTCCGGTGCCGACCTGGCCCACCTCTGCGAGTCCGCCGCCGAGTACGCGATGGCCGACTCGATCCGACGCGGCGAGGTACGCATGATCGAGCAGCGCGACTTCGACCGGGCGTTGAAGGACATCCGCCCGTCGACCAAGCCGTGGTTCGCCACCGCCCGCAACGTGGCGATGTTCGCCAACGAGGGCGGCGCGTACGACGACCTGGTCGCGTACCTCAAGCGGCGGAAGTTGCTCTGATGGCCGGCGGGGGTACCGGGACCGGTACGGCGGGGACGGGCACCGCCGGAAGCGGCCGGGACGCCCTGCTGGACCGGGCGGTGCAACTCGTCCGGGTCGACCGGGTCGAGGCGGCGTACCCGCTGATCGCGGAGGCGCTGCGCGAGGATCCGGGGGACAGTTACGCCCTTGAGCTGCTCGCCACCTGCCACCAGTTGGAGAGCCGCTGGTCGGACATGCTGGGCGTGCTCGACATGGCGGCCCGACGTGCCCCGGACAACCCCCAGATCCACCGCAGGCGGTCGACCGCGCTGCGCCACCTGGGCCGGATCCCCGAGGCGCTGGCCGCCGCCGACCAGGCCCGCACGCTCGCTCCGGACGACGCCCGTGGCGAACTTGTCCGGGCCGAGGCGCTGCTGCGCCAGCGCGGCACCCGGGCGGTGCTGGCCGCCCTGGCCTCGACCACGCGGGCCCGGGAACTCGACCCGGAGAGTGTCTGGGCGCACGTCACCGAGGGCAGGGTGCAGCGTCGGATGGCCGAGTTCGGGCGGGCCCGGGCGGCGTACCTGGCGGCGCTGCGCCTCGCTCCCGACAACACCCAGGCGCTGTACGGCCTGGCCACCCTCGACGCGGAGTGGGGACGGGCGGTACGTGCCGCCCCGAGTATGGGCGGTGTGCTCCAGGCGGTACCGAACGACCCGGTGGCGTTGCGGGCCGCGACACTCGGCGCCCGGCAGGTGCTCTGGCTGCTCACCGATCTCGGCTGTGTGCTGCTCCTGCTCGCCACGTTGCTGCTGGGTACGGCACTCGACCTGATCCCGTCCCGGCTGCTGGGCTCGACCGTCGGCGTGCTGATCACCGTGGCGGCGACGACCGGCGTACTGGTGATGCTCCGCTGGCGGCTGTCCCGGCTCTCCGCACCGATCCGGACCCTCCTCCGGACCAACCGCAGGCGCTTCACCTTCGCCGTGGCACCGCTGCGACTCGGGGCGCTGGCCGTCGGGATGCTGATCGCGAGCCTCGGGCCGTACCCCCCCGAGGCGGTCGAGATCGTCGGCGCGGTCCTGCTCACGGCGCCGTTCGTGACGTTGCTGGTCCGTTGGCGCACGCGGGCGTTCCAGGAGTTCTTCCGGTTCGTCCGTCGGCGCTGGTTCCGGCTGCGCCGCCGTTCGTCCAGCCCGGGCTGAGCGGGTCGGTACGCGCCGCCGGGGAGGGCCTTCCTCAGACCTCGACCCGGCGGCGGCCGACGGCGAGCACCTTGACCCGTTGTCGGCCGGCCCGGACCATGCCGAGTGCGGCGAAGGCGGCGGCGATCCGGTCCGCCGCCTCCCGGCTGGTCGCGCCCACCACCTGGCGCCGCCGCTCCGGTTCGATCCGTTCGTCCCGGCCTTCCCTCGTCAGCGGCCGTACATCGGTGAGGACAACGAGGTACCGGGTCATCAGGAGGACTCCGGCCACCGGTCGGGATGACGGGTGCCGCCCCCGTTCCGGAGGTACCCGGTGAGTCGGTCAGCCGGCACGGCGGACCGCCTCCGGCTCGGCGGTCGTGGCGGCCAGTCCGCCGCCACGGTCCCGGCAGACGTAGGCAAGGTCGGCGTGGATCCACGCCCCGTCGTTGTCCCGGAGCACCGGCCGGGCGCACCAGCGACACCGGGAGACCCGAGGCCAGCAGGGGGTCACGGTCATCTGTCACCTCCAGGTCCGCAGCCGGCGGAAGGAACACGGCGATCGGGTACGGGAAGGTCCGATCGCCGTGCGCCTCATTCCCCTTCGGTCACCCACAGCCACCGTCGACACGACCACCGGCGGTGAGGACGTGACGACAGATTGCCATTTGTGAACGCGTGAATGCAACTCTCATGGCGCTTCTCTCATGCACACATTCCCGTCTCCATGTGACAGGATCGATGTATGGCTCCGAAGTCATTTCGCGCCCGCCGGCTCGGGATCGCGCTACGGCACGCCCGCGAGGCGGCCAGGCTCACCCTCGAACAGGCGGCTGACGAGATCAACAGCACCCGCAGCACGCTCTCCCGGTACGAGAACGCGCAGACGATGGTCAGCCCCGCCTCGGTACGCGCGCTGCTGACGCTCTACAAGCGGCCGGAGAGCGAGATCGAGGACATGGTCCAACTCGCGAAGGAGGCCCGCAAACCGGGCTGGTGGGTCTCCTACTCGTACATCCTGGACCGTCGGACGATCGACTTCATCGCGGTCGAGGCCGAGGCGACGGCGATCGCCAACTTCGAGCCGTCCGTGGTACCCGGTCTGCTGCAGACCCCGGAGTACATCCGCGCGATCATGCGCGGCGGTCCGCACACCCTCGGCGACGAGGAGGTGGAGCAGCGGGTGCAGATCCGACTCGGCCGGCAGCAGCGGCTGAAGGAGCCCGACCCGCCGATCTACGACGCCATCGTCGACGAGGGCGCGCTGCTGCGTCCGGTCGGCGGGGAGGCGGTGATGGCCGCGCAGCTCCAGGCCCTGCTAAAAACCTCGGAGCTGCCGAACGTGACCATCCAGGTCGTCCCGCTGAAGGCCGGCTACCACCGGGGCACTCGCGGTTCACTGCACATCCTCGAGTTCGCCGACCCGGAGGACCCGATCCTCGCCTCGGTGGAGACCGTCGCCGGTCAACTGATCCTCGACCGGCCGCACGACCTGCGGACCTGCGCCAAGATCATGGAACATCTGCGGGCCGTCGCGCTGAGCCCGGCGGAGAGCCGCGACACCATCAACCGCCTCCTGAAAGGACTGTGACATGCCACCCGAAACGACCGCGCTGCTGGCCCGGGCCAGCTGGCGCAAAAGCACCCGCAGCGGCGACCAGGGCGCCTGCGTCGAGTTCGCCCTGCTCGACCACGGCCACGCCGCCCGCACGATCGCGATCCGCGACTCCAAGGACGCCGCCGGCCCGGTGCTGTTCTTCGCGCCGACCGCCTGGACCGCATTCACCACCGCGCTGCCCGCCTCCCCCATTCTCCCCTGACCAGGGGAGGTCGGCGGTCCCGAGCCGCGTCCCCCCGGCAACGCTCGGCCCGCCCAGCCACGGTGCCCCACGTCCCCTGCTCCGCCGGTCCGGGTCGGCGGGCAGGGGGCGTGGCGGGTCCGGACCGGCACAGGGCGTACGCCACCACGTCGGCGGGACCTCGCCGCTACCGTTGACCACCATGACCGCCAGCGCGCTGCACCGGGCCCTCACCGACCAGGGCGAGCCGGCACTCCGGCCGCTCCCCGCGCCCGCCGCCGAACTCCTGCTGGCCTGCGACGCCCCACCCCGGCTCGCCGCCCACCTGCGCGCCGTGCACGACGTCGCCGCCCAACTGCTCGACTGGCTCGCCGGACGGTATTCCCGGTTGGCCGTGAACCACGTCGCGGTGCTGTTCGGGGCCGCCACCCACGACATCGGCAAGGTCGAACACCCGGCCGAACTGTCCGGACCGGGCAGCCGGCACGAGTCCGCCGGACACCACCTCCTGCTCTCGTACGGGGTCGGCGAGGAGTTCGCCCGGTTCGCCGGTACCCACGCCAGCTGGCACCACCCGACGGTGAGCGTCGAGGAACTCCTGGTCAGTCTCGCCGACAAGATCTGGAAGGGGGCCCGGGTGCCGGATCTCGAACGGCTGGTCGTGGATCGGCTCGCCGAGGCCGGCGCCGAGCAGCCGTGGGAGGCGTTCCTGGCGCTCGACGACGTACTCGGCCGGATCGCCGAGGACGCCGACGCGCGACTGGCCTTCCAGAGCCGCTACCCGACCACGGCCGGATGACCGTGAACCCGGACGAGTGCGAGGCCCGGCAGTACTTCCACGGACTGACCGTGCCGCCCGACGCACGCCGCCGTGCTCCACTGCGGGACGCGGCGAACGGGGCGGCGCTTCGGCCACCGCGACCCGGCGCAGTTGTCCGACGAGGACGGCGAGCAGCACCAGCTCGGTGACGACCAGGATCCGCTCCACCAGACCCATCATCACCCGACCCCCGGGGAACGCGACGTAGTAGAGCGCCGCCAGGCCCAGCACGCTGGTCACCGCCAGCACCCGCAACCGGCGTACGGCGGTCCGCCAGCGTACGTCGACGGCGAGTCGGCGTACCGCCAGCAGGGTCGCGACCGGCAGTGCGACGAAGGCGGCCACCGAGACGTACCGGTGGACGTACCCCCTGGTGCTCAGCTCGACCACCCCGATCGGGTCGGTCGGCACCAGCGCCGAAGCGACCAGCCCCAGGCACCAGACCAGCAGCAGCGTCTCCACCAGCCAGCCGACCGCGACCCGGGCCGCCCGCAGCGCCAGCGGTACGGCCAGCGAGGTGATCCCGAGCAGCAGGATGGCGAGGTTCATCGGCCAGCCGTTGTTCGACACCGCGTAGTCGCTGATGGTCAACGACAGTGGACTCATCCCGGGTGCCGGGACGAGATGTGCGGTGACCCCGAGCAGCGCGGTCAGGCTCAACCCGGCGGCCGCGACCAGGCTGAGCGGGCGGGTGGTACGGAACGGGAGTGTGCCTCGGAACTGCATGTGACCAGCCTGGTCGCGGTACGGTGCCGGCAGATCAGGCGCGATCCCCGACCGCTCCCCGAGTTCCGCCACCCTGAGCCGGGTCAGGGTGGGGCAGGCCCTACCGGGCGATCTCCGGCCAGCTGGTCGGTGCCGTGCCGGTCCCCGTTCAGGAACGTCAGGGCGGCGATCGCGGAGCCCCGCGCGCCGGCCATGTCGAGATCCGGCACCAGCGCGAACCGGGCCCGCTCCTCCTGCTCGGTCCGCAGGTTGGTGTTCGCCCGGACGGTGGCGAGGAACCACTCCCGGAACTCCGGTGACGCCTCCACCACACCGCCACCGACGAAGTAGGCGTCCGGGTCGGTGAAGTTCGCCACGATGGTGAAGAGCCGCCCGAGCGCCATCGCCTGCTGCTCGAAGATCCGGATCGCCATCGGGTCACTGTCCACACCGTACGAGCGGACGCGCTTGGCCGCCTCGACCGGGTCGAGATCGCCCAGCGGGTGCCCGACGAACCGGGTCAGCCAGTACGGCAGCAGGTTGCGCCGGATCCCGGTGAGTGAGGCGACGCTCTCCGCGTCCCCGACGAATCCGCAGTTGCACAGCGGCACCGGCTGTCCCTCGGCCAGCAGGCCGAAGAGCGGGATGTGCACGTGGCCGAGTTCGCCGGCCATGCCGGCCGCACCGGTCACCACCTGTCCGCGTTCGACGACACCGCCGCCGAGCCCGGTCCCGACGATGGCGGAGACCGATGAGCGCCGCATCGGATCGTCCCGGAAGTAGGTGTGGTGGGCGTAGAGCGCGGCCGCGTTGCCGTCGTTGTGGTAGACCACCGGCAGGCCGAGCCGGCGTTCCAGGGCGCCCCGGATGTCGTAGCCGCGCCAGCCGGGTTGGGAGAAGTTCGTCGAGCCCCGGGAGGAGATCACTCCGGCGGCGCTGGCCGGGCCCGGGGTGTCCAGACCGACCGCCCGGACCAGCTCCCGGGAGGTGCCGGTACGGACCAGCACCTGCTCCAGCGCGTCGGCGAGCGCTTCGACCGCCGCCTCCGGACCCTTCAGCACCTGGCACGGAGTTTCGACCAGCGTGTCGACCAGGAAACGCCCGTTGAGGTCGAGCACGGTCGCGTTGTTGCTGTTGCCGCCGTTGTCGAGTCCGACGACGACCGGTATGTCGGAGTTCGCCATTGTCCTGCCTCCCCGGTACGACGGTCGGCACGGCCGGAACCGGACCCGACGGTTGACGTCGAGCCCGATGTCCTTACCCTCCCGCACCCCGGGAAATCCCGCATCCCCCCATCGCCCAGGACCGCCGCGATCCGGGCACCGTTCCGTCAACCCGAACGCGGGTCAGTCCGGGCAGGGAGCTCCGATCCGCATCCGGACCCGCTCGGTACGCCCACCCGCCCGTACGGTCAGCGACACGCAGGTCGGCTCGTCGACCCAGAAGCCGCCGGCGAAGGCCAGCCAACCGGTGTACTCCGGGCAGCCCGGCAACCGCTGCTCGCGGCCGGGCCTCGCCGGACTGCCCCACCCGATCGACGCCGTCCCGTCCCCTGTGCCGTCGATCGACAGCACAACGGCCGCGTCGGCGCGTACCACCAGACCGGTCTTGGCGAACAGCCGCGCGGGCTCGTCCGCACCGGTCGGATTGGGGTGCAGGGTCCCGGTCTGCAGTGCGACCGCGTCCGCGACCAGGGTCCGGTTCGGCGGCGGCGCGTCGAGCAGGTCGATCACGTGCCCGCACCGGACGGACAACGGGTCGCCGGTGCCGTCCGCGTCGGTCGGAGACGGACCGGGCAGCACCGGTCCCCCGCCGCCGGCCGGGCTGGCGGTGGCACTGGCCGGGCCCGTCCCGGCCCGGTCGGTGCCGGCGGTCGAGCCCGGTCCGGTACAGCCGGCGAGCAGGGTGCCGCCAGCGGCCAGGACGACGCCGGCCGGGACCCACCTGGCGCGTTGGAGCAACTTCATGCCGGAGCGAGTCACCGCCCTCCGGTCCGGTTCCCTCCTCGGCGCGGTGCTGCGCAGAAGGAACCGCGCGGGGCGGTGTGTACAGGGTTGCACCTTCCGTAGCGGCATGTGGTCCAGTGGACTTACCTCCCGATCCCTTGAGGAAAGGTCCCTCCTCATGCATTCGTCCTTCAAGCCACCCCGCCAGGTCAAGATCGGTGACGCGGCCGCCTTCGCCGGCAGCACGCCACGGGCGATTCGCCATTACCACGAGATCGGCCTGCTCCCGGAGCCTGAGCGGGGCGGTGACAACCGCCGCCGCTACGGGTACGAGGACATGATCCGCCTGTTGTGGATTCGCAAGATGGCCGACGCCGGGATCGCCCTGGACGACATCCGTGACGCCTTCACCACCGGCACGGCTTCCGCCGGTGCGGACAGCGGAGACGGTATCGCGGGCATCCTGGAGCGGTTGGAGGAAACCCTCGCCGAGCAGGAGGCGGAATTGCGGCGGCAACGGACCGCCGTGCAGCGGATGCGCACCGAAGGCAGTCGGATGGGCCTGCTCTCCGACTTCGTCACCGAACGCCTCATGAGCCTGCCCGAAGGCTCCCTGCGTCAGGCGGACCTGGACACTCTGCTGGTCACTGAGCGGATCTTCGGCCCGCTCGGCGCGGCCGTCCAGGCCACCCGCTTCGTCGCCCTGGCCACGCATCCCGCTCTGCGGGAGGATTCCGACCGCATCGATGCCGCCGAGGAGGCACTCGATGACAGCGTCGCCGTCGATGATCCACGGGTGGCTGAAGTGGCCGCCGAGCGGCACGCCTTCGAAAGCGCCCTGCAGGCCGTCATCGAGGAGTCCGGCCTGGACAAGGACGACGATGCCCTCTTCGACGCCTGGGACACTTCGCACCCGGCTACCGCCGATCACGGCGAGGACGAGGCCGAACTCAGCTCCGGCAGGCGGAAGATGAGCGTACTTGAAGCCGTCGGCAAGATGCCCTACGACTTCTCCCCAGCCCGCCTGCGCTGTATGGAACTGGCCGTAGAGCTATCCGTCCAAGTCTCACCCGCCACCTGAAACACGGCCTAGCGCTCACCGGCCTCGTCCAGCGCCGCCGTCAGGTCGGCGATCAGGTCGGTGGTGTCCTCGACCCCGCAGGAGAGCCGCAGGAAGCCCGCCGGGACGTCGTCCCCCCACTGGGCCCGCCGGTCGGCGGTGGTGTGCAGGCCGCCGAAGGAGGTCGCGGCGAAGACCAGGTCGCTGGCGGCGAGGAACCGGGCCACCCGGTCGGCGTTGCCGAGGTCGAACGAGACGAGCCCGGGGAACCGCCGCATCTGCCGGCTGGCCACCGGGAACGCCGGGTCGTCCGGGAGCCCGGGCCACCGTACGCCGGTCACGTCGGTACGGGCCCGCAGCGCCGCCGCGACCGCCGCCGCGTTGGCGCTCTGCCGGGCCAGCCGCAGGTCGAGGGTGGCCAGCGAGCGGTGGGCCAGCCAGGCGTCGAAGGCACCCGGCACCGAGCCGGTGGTGGTCCGCCAGCCCCGGATCGGTTCCAGCAGTTCGGCGGAGCGGCTGGCGACGTAGCCGAGGAGCAGGTCGGAGTGTCCGGTGAGCGCCTTCGTACCGGAGGCGACGACCAGGTCCGCGCCGAGGTCGAGGGGGCGCTGCCCGAGCGGGGTCGCGGTGGTGTTGTCGACCGCCAGCAGCGCGCCGGCCGCGTGCGCCCGCTCCGCCAACCCGGCCACGTCGCAGACGTCCAGGCCCGGATTGGCCGGCGTCTCGATCAGGATCAGCCGTACGCCGTCGAACGACGGGTACGGTCCGGCGGTGGGGACGAACCGGACGTCCACCCCGAGGCCGGCGAGCGTCTCGCTGGCGAACGCCCTGACCGGGAAGTAGCCGTCGGTGGGGAGCAGCACGGTGTCCCCCGGGCGGAGCAGCGGCAGCAGCACCGCCGTGATCGCCGCCTGCCCGCTGGCGAAGGCGAGCACGTCGCCGCCCTCCAGCTCCCCGATCGCGGTCTCCAGCCGACGCCGGGTCGGATTGTCCGGCCGGCCGTACCCGTTCGGGGTCGCGTCCGGGCCGAGCACCGGGTCCAGGTGGTACGGGGCGGCGAAGACCGGTCCGGGCAGGAAGGGTTCACCGGGTGTCGGCTCCGGTAGCCCGGCGTGGACGCACCGGGTACCGTCGCCGAGTTTCGACTGGTCGGACATCGCACTCCTCGTGACGGGGAAGGGCTACCCGGGCCGGTTCACTCGGGCTGGTTCACTCGGACCGGTTCACTCGGGCCGGGGCTTACGGCTCATCAGCGCCGCCATCGCGGCACGCGGGTCGGCGCCCTCGTGACAGATCCGCTCGACCTGCTCGGTGATCGGCATCTCCACACCGTGCGCCCGGGAGAGGTCCCGGATCGCCAGGCAGCTCTTCACACCCTCGGCGGTCTGCCGGGTGGCCCGCTGCGCCTGTTCCAGGGTCTCGCCCCGCCCGAGGTGGGCACCGAAGGTCCGGTTCCGGGACAGCGGCGACGTGCAGGTGGCGACCAGGTCACCCATCCCGGCCAGACCGGCGAAGGTGAGCGGGTCGGCGCCGAGCGCGACACCGAGCCGGGCCGTCTCCGCCAATCCCCGGGTGATCAGCGTCGCCCGGGTGTTGTCGCCGAGGCCCATCCCGGCGGCGATGCCGGCGGCCAGTGCGATCACGTTCTTCACCGCGCCGCCCAGCTCGCAGCCGATCACGTCGTCGTTGGTGTACGGCCGCAGGTACGAGGTGCTGATCGACGACTGCACCAGGGTCGCCCGGTCCATGTCGGTGCAGGCGACCACGGTCGCGGCGATCTGCCCGTCGGCGATCTCCGGGGCCAGGTTCGGCCCGGTGACCACCACCACCCGGTCCGCGGCGACCCCGGCGGTCTCCACGATCACCTCGCTCATCCGCTTGGTGGTGCCCAACTCGATCCCCTTCATCAGGGAGACCAGGGTCGAGTCGGGTTCGAGGTGTCCGGCCCAGTCGGCCAGGTTTCCGCGCAGGGTCTGCGAGGGCACGGCCAGCACCACGAGGTCGGCGCCGGAGATCGCTTCGGCGGGGTCGGCGGTGGCCCGTACCGTCGGCGGCAGTCGCAGGTCCGGCAGGTAGTCGGAGTTCGTCCGGGTCTTGTTGATCAGCTCGGCGACATCCGGTCGGCGGGCCCAGATCACCACCTCCCGGCCGGCGTCGGCGAGCACCTTGGCGAACGCCGTACCCCAGGAACCGGCGCCGAGCACAACAGCGTGTGTCATGTCCTCTCCTCGCTGCGCTCGCCGGCGTCGCGGCCGCGCGCGCCGAGCCGCCCGTTCATGACCTCTCCTCGCCGCGCTTCGCCTGCGCCGACCAGAGCGGCGGCGGAGTCTCGTCGCGGATCTCCGCGAGCATGTCACGCAGCCGGAGCATGATGGCGTCGGTCATCTCGTCCAGCACCCCCCGGCTCGGCGCCGCACCGGCCCATCGGCTCAGGTCGACCGGCGGCCCGGCCGCCACGGTCACCGGAATCCCGGGCCGCAGGCTCACCTTCTTGGTACGCGGGTCGAAGATCTTCTGCGGTCCCCACATCACGACCGGGATCACCGGGGCTCCGGTGGTCAGCGCCAGCCGGGCCGCGCCGGTCTTGCCGCGCATCGGCCACAGGTCGGGTTGCCGGGTGGTGGTGCCCTCCGGATAGATCACCACCGCGCCGCCGTCCCGGATCGCCCGCTCCAGCGTCTCCAGCGACCGGGCCGCGTCGACGGTGCCCCGTTCCACCGGGATCTGCCGACACCAGTGCAGGATCCGGCCGACGACCGGAACCCGGAACACGCTCGCCTTGCCGAGGTACTGCGGCCAGCGTCCGGAGTCGTAGATGAAGTGCGCGGACACCAGGGGGTCGGCGTGCGAGAGATGGTTCGGGACGATGATCACTCCGCCGGAGGCCGGTATGTGTTCCATGCCCCGCCAGGTCCGCCGCGTCCAGACCGCCATCGTGGGCTTCACCACCGATACGGCGAACCGTCGCCAGAATCCCAGCCTGCGCCGCGCCACTCTGCCTCCTCGTACTTCCCGCCACGGCCCCGGCGCGGCCGGCACTCGCCGACCCGCCGTCACCTCGCCGCCCGCAGCGAAATCATGCCTGCTCGGCCGGGGTACTACCAGCGAGGGGTACGCCGATGGCCGGCGACACCACACACCACCGCCCCGGGCGGCTGGCAGGATTGCCGTGTGCCTGACCCCAACTGGACCGTGGTGGTCCCGGTCAAGCGCCTGACGGGGGCCAAGAGCCGACTCCGGGGAGCGCTGACCGGGGTACGCCACGAGACGCTGGCCCTGGCCCTGGCGACGGACACGGTGCACGCCGTACTGGACTGCCCGGCGGTCACCGAGGTGCTGGTGGTGACCGGCGATTCCGAGGCCGCCCGGGTGCTGGGCCGGCTCGGTGCCCGGATCGTGCCGGAACCGCCGGCCGCCGGCCTGAATCCCGCGTTCGTGCACGGCGCCGCCCGGTCCGCCGCCGCCGGGTGGGTGGCCGCCCTGACCGCGGACCTGCCGGCGTTGCGTCCGACCGAGCTGGCCGAGGCGCTGCGGGCCGCCGCCGAGCACGATCAGGACGGCCCGGTACGACGGTTCGTCGCCGACGCCCCCGGCACCGGCACGGTGCTGCTCACCGCACCCCCCACCGTCGCACTCGACCCCCGGTTCGGCGCGGACTCGGCGGCGGCACACACCGCCTCGGGTGCCCGTCCACTCACCGCCGGGTGGCCGACGTTGCGCCGGGACGTCGACACCCCGGCGGACCTCGTCGCCGCCGCTGTGCTCGGCCTGGGCCGGCACACCGCCGCGCTGACCCGGCGCTACGCGGCGACCGGCAGTTGACGGCCGCCCTCGGACGGGCGCCCGCCGAACCGGTCCCCCGGTCCCGTTCCCGCGTCCCCCGGTCCCGTCCCCGCCTGCTGCCGGAAAGGGACCGGTGCACCGGCACCGGTGTACCGTGCTGGGCATGCAGGGCACGGTGGCCGACTACGACCCGCAGACCCGGAGCGGCACGCTGCTGCTCGACGACGGCAGCACGGTCGCCTTTCCCGCCGAGGCGTTCGACGCCTCCGGGTTACGGCTGCTCCGCCTCGGTCAACGGGTACGCCTCGAGCACGACCCGGCCGGCACGCTGGTACGGATAACGTTGCCCACCTTCCAGTGATCCGGTCCGGGCAAGTTCATTTTCCGTTCACCCGCCCCGGGGAATGATGAGGGGGTGAGTACCCCTTCGTCCCGCCGCCCCGCGTCCTCGCGGAGCACCCGGTCCCGCGCCTCGCAGCGCTCCACCCCGCCCGCCGCGACCAGCGACGACACCCGGGCGGAGGCCGAGCCGACAGCGGCCGGCCCGGCGCGGTCCGAACCCACGCAGACCGGTCCGACGGAGGCTGGACCGACGGCGACCGGTCCCACGGCGACCGAGCCGACAGCGACCGGGCCGGACCGCACGGCGGATTCGGAACGGCTCCCGGACACGGTCTCCGAGGGACCTGTCGGGGCGCCGCGCACCCCGCTGACGGAACCGGACCGCAACCCGCTGGCGGAGCGGCCCGGCATCTCCGCCGCCGCACCCGGCAGCGCCGCCCCGGACGGTGGCGTACCCACCCGCGCCGGTACGGGCACGACGCCGGCCCCGGACAGTCGCTCCGCCGCGGGTCGCGGTACCGACGGCGGTGACACCGAGGGCCGCCCCACCGAGGCGCCCGCCCCGCCGCTGCCGCCGGACCGGTTCCTCAACCGGGAACTCTCCTGGCTGGACTTCAACGCCCGGGTGCTCGCCCTGGCCGAGGATCCGGCCACCCCGCTGCTGGAACGGGCCAAGTTCCTGGCCATTTTCGCGAACAACCTGGACGAGTTCTACATGGTCCGGGTGGCCGGGCTGAAGCGCCGGCTGCAGGCCGGTCTGCCGGTCCGGGGTGCCGACCGGATGCCGCTCACCACCCAACTGGAACTCGTCTCGGAGACCGCCGCACAACTGGTCGCCCGGCACTCCGCCTGCTTCGTCGACGAGGTGATGCCGAAACTCGCCGCCGAGAACATCGAGCTGCTGCACTGGGACGAGCTGCCCGACCCGGAACGGCACCGGCTCGGCGCGTACTTCCGGGACCAGATCTTCCCCGTACTCACCCCGCTCGCGGTGGATCCGGCCCACCCGTTCCCGTACATCTCCAGCCGGTCGTTGAACCTGGCCGTGGTGGTCCGGGACTCCGACGCCGGGTCGGAGCTGTTCGCCCGGGTCAAGGTGCCGAACAACGTACCCCGGTTCGTCCGGGTCGTACGGGACGCGCCCGGGGCCCGGTTCCTGCCGGTGGAGGAACTCATCGCGGCCCACCTCGACCAGCTCTTCTCCGGCATGCAGGTGGTCGAGTGCCACCTGTTCCGGGTCACCCGCAACGCCGAGGTGGAGGTCGACGAGGACCGCGACGAGGACCTGCTGCAGGCGCTGGAACGGGAACTGGCCCGCCGCCGGTTCGGCCCCCCGGTACGCCTGGAGGTGGCCGCCTCGGTCTCCGACCACGTACTGGAGCTGCTGACGCGGGAACTCGACATGGACAGCCAGGACGTGCTGCGGGTGCCCGGGCTGCTGGACCTGACCGCGCTCTGGCAGGTCTACAACGAGTGTGACCGGCCCGACCTGAAGGACCCGCCCTTCGTACCGGCGACCCACCCCAGGCTGGTCGAGGGCGAGGTGCCGCGCAGCGTCTTCGCCACCCTGCGCGACGGCGACATCCTGGTGCACCACCCGTACCACTCGTTCGCGACCAGCGTGCAGCGGTTCATCGAGCAGGCCGCCGCCGACCCCAACGTGCTGGCGATCAAGCAGACCCTCTACCGGACCAGCGGCGACTCGCCGATCGTGGACGCGCTGATCGACGCCGCGGCCGCCGGCAAGCAGGTGGTGGTGCTGGTGGAGATCAAGGCGCGCTTCGACGAGGTGGCCAACATCGGCTGGGCCCGGATGCTGGAGCGGGCCGGCTGCCACGTCGTGTACGGCCTGGTCGGGTTGAAGACACACTGCAAGACCGCGCTGGTGGTCCGCCAGGAGGGCAACCAGATCCGCCGCTACTGCCACATCGGCACCGGCAACTACCACCCGAAGACCGCCCGGCTCTACGAGGACTTCGGCATGCTCACCGCCGACCCGGAGGTGGGCGCCGACCTCACCGACCTGTTCAACGTGCTCACCGGCTACAGCCGGCAGACGTCGTACCGCCGGCTGCTGGTGGCACCGCAGGGGATCCGGCGCGGGCTCGTCGAGCGGATCGAACGGGAGATGGGGCACGCCCGGCAGGGCCGCCCGGCGCTGGTGCAGTTCAAGGTCAACTCTTTGGTCGACGAGGCGATCGTGGACGCGCTGTACCGGGCCTCCCAGGCGGGTGTGCACGTCGACCTGCTGATCCGCGGGATGTGCACGCTGCGGCCCGGCGTACCGGGACTGTCGGAGAACATCCGGGTGCGGTCGATCCTCGGCCGGTTCCTCGAACACTCCCGGGTGTTCCGGTTCGGCCGGGGCGGGGAGGCCGGGGACGGCGTCCGGGGCCGGCTGGACGGCGTCGAGTTCTGGATCGGCTCGGCCGACCTGATGCACCGTAACCTCGACCGTCGGGTGGAGGCGCTGGTGCAGGTGACCGATCCGGTCGCCCGGGTCGAGCTGGACGACCTGCTGACCGCCTCGATGAGCGACGACGTCGAGGCCTTCGAACTGGCCGCGGACGGCTGTTGGAGCCGGCGTACCGGCCGTCCGACGGCGTCGCCGGTGCACCTGCAGGAGGCGCTGCTGCGCCGGTTCTCCGGAACCGCGAAATGACCGTCGACCTGCCGGGGATGCCCCGGGCCGACCGGTCGACAGCGCTCCGGAGGGTGCGTCGGGCCGCCACACCGCCCGGACCGCGAGCCCGGCACACCGACCGGTTCCGGGACTAGGCTGGCGCGATGGTCGAGGAGGAGCGCAAGTACGACGTACCACCGGAGTTCGTGCTGCCCGACCTCGCCGGCGTCGCCCCGCCCGGTGGGCGGGTGGTCGCACCGCCCCCGGTGACGCTCACCGCCACGTACCTCGACACCGCGGACCTCCGGTTGGCCCGGGCCGGGGTGTCGTTGCGGCACCGCCGGGGCGACGACCTGCCGTGGACGGTCAAGCTGCCCACCGACGGTCCGGGTGTACGCCACGAGATCTCCCGCTCCGGCCGGGCGAAGACCCCGCCGGACGAGCTGGTCACCCTGGTCACCTCCGTCACGCGGGGCGCCGAGCTGCGACCGGCGGCGGTGGTCCGCACGCTGCGCCGGACGTACGAGGTACGCGACGACGCCGACCGGTTGCTGGCCGAGGTGGCCGACGACGCGGTGTCGGTGCTGGACGGCAAACGGATCCGGTCGACGTTCCGGGAGATCGAGGTCGAGCGGAAGGAAGGCGACCGGGAGCTGCTCGACCGGCTGGAGGCGGTACTGACCGGTGCCGGCGCCCGGACCGGGGAGTTCGTCCCCAAACACGTCCGGGCCCTCGGCGCGGCGGCCACGGCCGCCCCCGACCTGGTCGCCCCGGGCGAACTGTCGGCCCGGCCGACCGCCGGTGAGGTGGTCGTCGCCGCGATCCGCCGGTCCGTCGACCGGATCCTCACCCACGATCCGCTGGTCCGGCTCCGCGCCCCGGTGGGCCGCAACGACACCGCCGTACACCAGATGCGGGTCGGCTGTCGGCGGCTCCGCAGCGACCTGCGGACCTTCGGACCCCTGGTCCGGAAGGACTGGGCCCGGCCGTTGCGCGACGAACTGCGCTGGCTCGCGGGGGTGCTGGGCCAGGCTCGCGACCTGGAGGTGCTGCGGGAACGGCTGCGGCGTACCGCCTCGGCCGACCCGGTCAGTCCGGTCGACGCGGCCGCGGTGGACCGGATCGACCGGGTCCTCGCCGACCGCCACGCCACCGCGCTGGCCGCCGTGGACGAGGCGCTCCGGTCGCCGCGTTACCTGGCCCTGGTCGAGGCGCTGGTGGACGCCACACGCCAACCACAGCTGACCGCCCGGGCCGAACGTCCGGCCGCCACCGTCCTGCCCCGGCTGGTGGCCCGGCCGTGGCACCGGCTGACCGACGGCGACGACACCGTCGACGGCGCCGAGGAACTGGACCCGACGGCACCGGACGAACGCTGGCACGCGGTCCGGATCAACGGCAAACGGGCCCGGTACGCCCTGGACGCGGTCGCCGGGGTGCTCGGCGGTGACGCGACGAAACTGGCCCGGGCACTGGCGAAGGTGCAGGAGTTGCTCGGCGAGCACCAGGACGCGGCGGTCGCCGCCGAGACCTGGCTGTCGATCGCGCGACTCGATCCGGGCGACCATTCGTTGGCGGTGACCGCCGGCCGGCTCGTCGAACGGGAACGGGCGAGCGTGCGGGCCGCCCGGGCGGCCTTCCCGAAGGCGTGGCGCCGTACCGCACGCGGCCGTCGGACGGCGTGGTTGCGATGACCGCCGACGCTGGGACGGCCAACGGTGGGACCGCCGGGCAGCCGGTCCGGGCAGCCGGTGGCGTGGTCTGGCGGCACGTCGGCGGCCGCCTCGAGGTGGCGGTGGTGCACCGCCCCCGGTACGACGACTGGTCGCTGCCGAAGGGCAAGCTGGATCCGGGCGAGCATCCGTTGGCAGCGGCCGTACGCGAGGTCGCCGAGGAGGCGGACGTCCGGGCGGTGCCGCAGGTACGCCTTCCTCCGGTGCGCTACCTGATGCGCGACGGCCTTCCCAAGGTGGTCGAGTTCTGGTCGATGCGGGCGGCCGGTACCGGTGGCTTCCAGCCGGACACCGAGGTCGACGACGTACGGTGGCTGCCGCTCGACGAGGCACTCGGACTGGTGAGTTATCCGCACGACGCCCGGGTGCTCCGGGATTTCGCCGTGCTGCCACCGGTCACGGCGGTGCTGGGGCTGGTCCGGCACGCCCACGCCGGCCGGCGCGGCACCTGGTCGGGGCCGGACAACGCCCGTCCGCTGGACGACACGGGCTGGGAACGGGCCCGACTCCTGGCCGACCTGCTCGCCCTCGTCCGCCCGGTACGTCTGCTCGCGGCCGGGCCCCGGCGCTGTGTGCAGACGCTGCAGCCGCTCGCCGAACTGCTCGACCGACCGGTCGAGGTCGACTCCGCCTTCACCGAGCCGCGCCCCGGCCAGGATTCCGTGGAGAACGCCCTGGCCGCCGCCGGACGGCTGCTGGAACTGGCGGCGGCAGGTACGTCGGCCGTGGTCTGCAGTCAGGGCAAGGTGATTCCGCCCGCGCTCGTACGGCTGAGCGCCCTGAACGGGGTCTCGGGTCGGGACGCGGCGGCGGAGTGGGACCCGGTCGGAGGTTCGGCGGCGATGGCGAGCGTGGGCCGGGGTCGGAGCGCGGTCGACGTCGTGGACGGCTTCCAGACCGGCAAGGGCGACGGCTGGCTGCTCGCCTTCAGCGCCGACCGTCTGGTCGCGCTCAGCCGACTGGACGGGGCCGACCGTGCCGGCTCCCCACCGCGCTGATCCACACCCACCGGCCACTTCCCCGCCCGTCTCCCGCCCGTCCCGGCGCCGCGATCCGACCCCGGACAGCGTTGACGGCGCTGCCGATCCGACGCCGGACAGCGTTGAGGGCGCCTCCGGTGTGAACGGAGAGCGCCCTCAGCGGTGTGGTGGTGTCAGCGCTTGGCGGCCTTCTTGGCCGGAGCCTTCTTGGCCGTGGTGGCCTTCTTGGTCGCCGTCGCGCGGGTGGACGTGCTCTTGGCCGCGGTCGACTTCTTCGCCGCGGTCGCCTTGGCCGTGGTGGCCTTCTTGGTCGCCGGGGCCGTCTTCTTGGCCGTGGCTGTCTTCTTGGCTGTGGCCGTCTTCTTGGCCGTGGCCGCCTTGGCGGGCGCCGCCTTCTTGGTCGCCGTCTTCTTGGCGGTGGTCGCCTTCGCCGTGGTGGCGGCGGTCGTGGCGGTCTTCTTCGCCGCGACGGTGTTCTTCGGGGCCTTGCCGCTGGCCACCATCTCCTTGAACCCGGCCCCCGGCCGGAAGGCCGGAACGGATGTCTTCTTCACCTTCACCGACTCGCCGGTGCGAGGGTTGCGGGCTGTTCGGGCACCGCGCACGCGCTTTTCGAACACCCCGAACCCGGTGATGGCCACCCGATCCCCCTTGGTGACCGCCGCCTGGACCTCCGCGAGGACCGCGTCGAGCGCCGACGTCGCCGCCTTCCGGTCTCCCAGACGAGCGGCGAGAGCCTCGATGAGCTCGGCCTTGTTCACGACTTCCCTCCCAATGTGCAACTGGACTCAACGCGAGCCATTCTGCGCGCACGGTATGCCCTGTGCCACCGGGACACAAACATCTGCTGGAAAAAACCCATTGTGTCGCAACGGATTCGCCCCCGCCGGCGAACCGGCGGGGGCGAAAACGACTGTACGGGCTGACGTTCCGGCTATGCCACGACGGGCCGGATGGGTGATCTTTGTCCCTCGTACGCGGTGATCTCCGCCTCATACCGGAGGGTCAGTCCAATGTCGTCCAAGCCCTCCAACAGGCGCCAACGGCTGAAGTCGTCGAGCGGGAAGGACCAGGCGTCCTCGCCGGCCCGGACCTGCCGGGCGGTCAGGTCGACATCGATCCGGGCGGTCGGGTCGGACTCCGCCAACTCCCACAATGCCTCGACGGCCTTCAATTCGAGCTCGACCGGGAGGAGCCCTTCCTTGAGGGCGTTGCCCCGGAAGATGTCACCGAAGCCGGGGGCGATGACGACCCGGAAGCCCCAGTCCCGAAGCGCCCACACGGCGTGCTCCCGCGACGACCCCGTGCCGAACTCCGGACCGGCGACGAGAATCGACGCCCCAGAATATGAAGAATCGTTGAGAACGAATGTCGGGTCTTCCCGCCATGCGCTGAAGAGACCGTCGGCGAAGCCGGTCCGGGTCACCCGCTTGAGGTACACGGCCGGGATGATCTGGTCGGTATCCACGTTGGACCGGCGCAGCGGAACGGCCGTACCGGTGTGCACGGTGAACTTTTCCATGTCAGGTCAGCCCCTTCACAGGTCGGCGGGAGCGGCCAGTCGGCCGGCCACGGCGGTGGCGGCGGCGACCGGTGGCGAGACGAGGTGGGTACGCCCACCCCGGCCCTGCCGGCCCTCGAAGTTTCGGTTGGAGGTGGAGGCCGAACGCTGTCCCGGCTTGAGGGTGTCCGGGTTCATCCCGAGGCACATGGAGCAGCCGGCGAACCGCCACTCCGCGCCGGCCTCGGTGAAGATCTTGTCGAGGCCCTCCTGCTCGGCCGCTTCCCGCACCGCGGCCGAGCCCGGTACGACCAGCATCCGTACCCCGTCGGCGACCCGGTGCCCGCGCAGTACGTCGGCGGCGGCCCGGAGGTCCTCCAGCCGCCCGTTGGTGCAGGAGCCGACGAAGACCACGTCCACCGGTACGTCCCGCAGCCGGGTGCCGGGCTTGAGGTCCATGTACTCCAGCGCCCGCCGCGCGGCGGTCCGCTCGGCCTCGCTGACGAACTCGTCCGGGTCCGGTACGGCCGCGCTGAGTGCCGCACCCTGGCCCGGGTTGGTGCCCCAGGTGACGAACGGGGTGATCCGGCTGGCGTCGAGCACCACCTCGGTGTCGAAGGTCGCGCCCGGGTCGGTCGGCAGCGTGCGCCAGTACTCCACCGCCGCGTCCCAGTCCGCGCCCTGTGGGGCGTGCGGACGGTCCTTGAGGTAGGCGAAGGTGGTCTCGTCCGGCGCGATCATGCCGGCTTTGGCACCCCACTCGATGGACATGTTCGCGATGGTCATCCGGCCCTCCATGGAGAGCCGGCTGATCGCCTCGCCCCGGTACTCCACGATGTGGCCGCGTCCGCCGCCGGTGCCGACCTGGGCGATGAGCGCGAGGACCAGGTCCTTGGCGGTGACCCCGGGAGCCAGCTCACCGGTGACCGTGACCGCCATCGTCTTCGGGCGGTTCTGCGGCAGGGTCTGGGTCGCGAGGACGTGCTCGACCTCACTGGTCCCGATACCGAACGCCAGCGCGCCGAACGCGCCGTGGGTGGCGGTGTGCGAGTCGCCGCAGACGATCGTCAGGCCCGGCTGGGTGAGCCCGAGCTGGGGCCCGATCACGTGCACGATGCCCTGGTTGTCGTCGCCGAGCGGGTGCAACCGGATGCCGAACTCGGCACAGTTGCGGCGCAGCGTCTCGATCTGGGTCCGGGAGGTCGGGTCGGCGATGGTGAGCAGGTCACCGCGCCGGAGCCGGAACGACGGGTCGTCGTACCCGGTCGGGGTGTTGTGGTCCTCGGTCGCGAGCGTGAGGTCGGGGCGCCGGACCGGGCGCCCGGCCATCCGCAGGCCGTCGAAGGCCTGCGGACTGGTGACCTCGTGCAGCAGGTGCAGGTCGATGTAGAGCAGATCCGGCTCACCGTCAGCGGATCGCACCACGTGAGCGTCCCAGACCTTCTCGGCCAAGGTCCTCGGCGAGGACGGCTCTGGAGTGACTCCCACCATCTGGACATCCTAAATTCTGGGAGGTAGGTTTCGGCTTGTGGGACACAGTATGAGCGGTGTCGGCGTTCTCGACAAGGCGGTCGTCATCCTCGCGGCCTGCGTCGACGGCGCCAGCCTGGCCGAACTCGTCGATCGCACCAAGCTTCCCCGGGCTACCGCACATCGCCTGGCCCAGGCCCTGGAGATCCATCGGATGCTGGTCCGGGACACCCAGGGACGGTGGCGCCCCGGCCCGCGTCTGGGCGAGCTGGCGAACGCCGCGCCGGACGTGTTGCTGACCGCGGCCGAGCCGCTGCTCTCCGCGCTGCGGGACGCCACCGGGGAGAGCACCCAGCTCTATCTGCGCCGGGCGGACGAGCGGATCTGCGTCGCGGCCGCCGAGCGGGCCAGCGGGTTGCGGGACACCGTGCCGGTCGGTTCGGTGCTGCCGATGACCGCCGGCTCGGCCGCGCAGATCCTGCTCGCCTGGGAGCCGCCGGAGGCGGTCATGCCGCTGCTGCCCCGCTGCAAGTTCACCGGCCGCACCCTGGCCGAGGTACGCCGGCGCGGCTGGGCGCAGAGCGTCGCCGAACGGGAGGCGGGTGTGGCGAGCGTCTCCGCTCCGATCCGCGACCGGACCGGTCGGGTCATCGCGGCGATCAGCATCTCCGGCCCGATCGAGCGGCTCGGCCGCCGCCCCGGCGACCGGCACGCCATGGCCGTCGTCCGGGCCGGCCAGCGCCTCTCCGGCCTGTAGCGGACCCGGGAACCGGTTCTCGGGGTCCGAGAGCCCGTCAGCCGGCCCCAGGAGCCTCCGCGGCGCGGTGAGGCTTTCTGCCGGTCGTTTCCGCCGACGGCCGCGATCCTGTCCTGACCGGCGGGAACGCCGCCCCGGCGCAACGGTGTCGTGCGCTCGGTGGTGCGGCGCCCGTCCGGCGGAGATCCGCCGTTTCGACTGTCGACCCTGGTCCGGTGTGCCATGCTCAGGCGGTAACCGCAGTGATGTGAAAGGACCGCCCGAACTGCGCCCCGGGCCGCGCAGCCTCGGTGCGGTGACCGGTGGGGTGGCCGGTCGCACAGGAACTCCGTCGACGCGGCGGAACGTACGCCGTGACGGCAAACGGCCCGCGTCACCAGTGGTGACGCGGGCCGTGATCTGTAGCCCCGACCGGATTCGAACCGGCGCTACCGCCTTGAGAGGGCGGCGTCCTAGGCCGCTAGACGACGGGGCCAGGACTTTCCTTTTGTTGACCTCGCGGCCAACGGTGCCGAACTCTACCAGATCCAGTACCGTTGTTGACCTTGCGGTCAACGGTGCTGAACTCTACCAGATCCAGCGACCGGCGCCCTTGCGGGCATCGGTGGCTGGGGTACCAGGACTCGAACCTAGACTAACTGAACCAGAATCAGTTGGGCTGCCAATTACCCCATACCCCATCGGTGCTTGTCGCACCGGAAGCGAACTTTACCGGACCCGGTGGTGGAGACCAAATCAGGTGGGTGCCGGGGCGGGACGCCCCCGCTCCGGCACCGCGACTCAGTCCAGCGCCACCACTGGATTCGACAGTTCGCCGACCCCTTCGACACGCACCGTCACGGTATCCCCCGCGACGATCGGGCTAACCCCCGCCGGAGTTCCGGTCAGCACGACGTCGCCGGGGAGCAGCGTCATCACGTGTGAGATGTAGGACACCAGGGTCGGAATGTCGAAGACCATGTCCTTCGTACGCCCGAGTTGGCGTACCTCCATCTCGTCGGCACCGCGACCGACCTCACAGCGGACCTCCAGGTCGCTGACGTCGATCCCGGTGGTGATCCACGGACCGAGCGGGCAGAACGAGTCGAAGCCCTTGGCCCGGGTCCACTGCCCGTCCGACCGCTGCAGGTCCCGGGCGGTCACGTCGTTGGCGCAGGTGTAGCCGAAGACGGCCTGGGCGGCCGCGGCCCGGTCGGCCCGCCGCGCCCCGGGCGGCCCGATCACCACGGCCAGTTCGGCCTCGTGCTCGACCCGCTTGGACTGCAACGGCAACCGGATCGCGTCCCGGGGGCCGATCACCGAGGTGGAGGGCTTGAGGAACAGCAGCGGTTCGGTCGGCACCTCGGCCCCGTGCTCCGCGGCGTGCTCGACGTAGTTCCGACCGACGCAGACCACCTTGCTCGGCAGGATCGGCGAGACCAGCCGGACATCCGCCAGCGCCCAGCGACCTCCGGTGAAACGAATCTGGCCGAACGGGTGGCCGTCGATCTCGGCCACCGTCAGACCCTCCGGGCCGGCGTCGGGGTCACCCTCGACGACGCCGAACGACATTCCTTTTCCATGAGCGAAACGAGCGATACGCACCCGGCCAATCTATCCGGGAACGGCGCACGATACCGCAGGTGGCGTCCCCGGTCAGCGGTTCGTTCCTTCCCCACCGTCCCGTGCGACGTCCCGCCTAGCGTCGGAAGTGGGAGAAATGGGAGGAGTCCTCGTGATGCCTGCATCGACCCCACTACGTACGGCCGGAGCGGTGCTCGCGGGCTGTCTGCTCGCCGCCGCGCCCGGTACGCCCGCGCTGGCCGACACTCCACCGATCACCGTCGGGATGACCAGCTCCGGCACCGGCGCACCGCGCTACGAGATCCAGGTGCGCAACGGCACGGACGGCACCGTCAAGACGACCGTCCGGCAGGACCTGCCGCCGGGCGCCGTACCGGCCAGCGTCAGCCAGGGCGGGCAGGCCGGACCTGGCCGGACCGGCACGGAGGTCGTCTGGCAGGTGCAACTCGGCGCCCGAGCCGTGGCGACCCTGAGCACCACCCTCGCCACACCGCCTACCGGCGCCGCCGCCAGCGCCCCCGCCCCCGCCTGCGCCTTCGTCGCCAACGGCAATCTGCCCTACGACTGCGCCAGCACGACCTGGCACGCCGGTGGGGCCGCGGGCGGGGCCGGTGGTGGCGGGGTCGCGGCCGAGCCGGCCGACGCCGGCCCGTGGTGGGGCGGCGCCACCGCCTGGGGCGGCGGGCTCGGCCTGCTGGTGCTGCTCAGCGTGGCCGCCGCCGTGTTCTGGGGCCGCCGGCTGCGGCGACGCCGGGTGGCCGCCGAGGTCAACCGCGACGTCCCCGAGGACACCGGCGGCGGCCGGGCCGCCGCCCGGGAGAGGCGGATCGTCCGCCGGGTGGGACGGCCGATCGCCCGGGCCACCGCCCGGGTACGGGGCGACGCGAAGATCCCGGCTCCGGCGGAGGTACTGGCCGCGACCGGGCACCGGAGCGGGTCCGACCTCGGGTCGGCGGATCCGCCCCCGACCGGCGACCGGTCCTCGGCGAACAGTCCGGATCAGGACCACCCTCTCCGGGGACAGGACGCCCGCCAGGGGCACGACGTCGCGGCGGACCGGGAGACCGGAGCCGGCGAGGAGGGCGGACTGGTGGGTATCGCCGGTGGCGCCCGGTACGTCGGCCGGGCGGAGATTCCGCCGCGTACCCCGGTGCCCGGCTTCGAGGACACGGCGGTGGACGAGCCGGACGAGGCCGTACCGGACGGTCCGCAGCTCGACGAGGAACCGGACGAGGTGCCGGCCCGGGTGGTGGCGCGGGCGCCGAGGCCGCGTACCTCACCGCCGATCAAGGGCGTACGGCGGTCCAGACCTCCCGCGTGGACCGCGGTGGGGATCGCCGCCCTGGCCGCGATCGCCCTTGCCACCGTCACGGCCTGGACCGGTTCGAGTCAGGTGAGCGCGATCAGCGGCGACCGGCAGCCGTCCAGCGGTGCCTGGGTAGGCCAGACGGTGGCCGGGCCGCTGGGCACGAGCCTGCGGGAGAGCGCCTTCGAATTCACCGTGTACCGGCTGAACTGCCCGTCGGGTCCAACCGGCTGCCAGGCGGTCGTCGGCGTACGCAACGTCACGGACAAGAGCCAGCCTTGGCACGGCCAGCTCCAGCGGGCGTACCTGCCGGACGGCGACTGGGTCGGCGCGGACGTACCGGCCACCCGGATCGCCAACGCCGGTCGGGACCCGTTCGCCGAGCCGCTGCCGGCCGGCGAACGCCTGATCGTTCCGCTGGTCTTCGCCTCGACCGGGGCGACGCCGCCCGACCGGATCGAACTGCGCAGCGCGGTCTTCTCGGCCGGGGTCAGCGTGGACGTACCGCGTTGACCCCGGCCGGACCCGGCCGGGCGACGACGGACGCGGGCGCCGGGCCCCCCCCGCCCGCCCCGGGGGGGGGGGGCCCGCGGCGGGGGGGGGGGGGCGGGGCGCCCCCCCCGCCACCGGTGGTTCCTAGTGGGCACCACCGGGCAGCCGGGCCGGGGCGAACGCCTCCTGGATCCAGTTCGGGTACGCCGGCGGCAGCGCGCTGACCGCGTCGAGTTCGGCGAGGTCCTGCTCGGTGAGGGTCAGCTCGCTGGCGGCGATGTTGTCGGTCAACTGCTCGGGCTTGCGGGCACCGACGATCACACTGGTGACGCCGCGCTGGGCCAGCAGCCAGGCCAGCGAGACCCGGGCGGGGCTGACGTCGTGCCGGGCGGCCACCGCGCGGACGACGTCGAGCACGTCGTGGCCACGCTCGACGTCGATCGGCGGGAAGTCGAAGTGCTCGGGGTGGGCGTGGCGCGAACCGGCGTCGCTGACCGCGCCGCCCCGGGTGACCTTGCCGGAGAGGAAGCCACCGGCGAGTGGGCTCCACACCGTCACGCCGACTCCCTCCGCCTCGGCCATCGGCACCAGATCCCGCTCGACGTCCCGGCCGAGCAGCGAGTAGTACGCCTGGACCGAGACGAAGCCGGCCAGGTGGTGTCGGGCCGAGATGCCGAGCGCCCGACTGATCTGCCAGGCGGCGAGGTTGGCGCAGCCGATGTACCGGACCTTGCCCTGCCGGACCGCGTCGTCGAGCGCGCTCAGCGTCTCCTCCAGCGGGGTCAGGTGGTCGAAGTTGTGGATCTGGTAGAGGTCGATGTGGTCGGTGTCCAGCCGACGCAGGCTGTCCTCCAGGGCCTGCATGACGTGCAGCCGGGACAGGCCGTTGTCGTTCGGCCCCGGCCCGGTCGGCGCGTGCAGCTTGGTGGCCAGCACCACGTCCCGGCGACGCTGGCCGAGTGCCCGGCCGAGCAGTTCCTCGGACTCGCCGTCGCTGTAGACGTCGGCGGTGTCGACGAAGTTGATCCCGGCGTCGAGCGCCGTGCCCACGATCCGGTCGACGTCGGCCGCCCCCAGGCCGCCCAACTGCCGGTAGAGCTGGTGGTCCTGGCCACCGAACGTCATGGCGCCGAGCGAGATCTCCGAGACCCATACCCCGGTACGTCCCAATAGCCGGTATTTCACGCGCTGCTCCCTGTATCCCTGTCTGGTCGGGTCCGGCGGCGCCCCCGGATCGCCCCACTGCTCGGGCGCGGCGGACAGCTCTTCGGACACTATGTCGGACAGTATGTCCGAGACAACCGTAGCGACTGCTCCGCCCACCGCCCACCCGTACGTCGTCCGGCTCGCCCCGACCGGCGACCTAGGATCGGCACATGCCTTCGGTCACCCGGCGCCGTACGCCCGACCCCGCCCGCCACGCGACGATCGAGGCGCAGATCCTGGCCGCCACCGAGCGTCTGCTCGCCCAGGGAGCGAGCTTCACCGACCTGGGCGTCCAACGCATCGCCGCCGAGGCGGGGGTGGCCCGGTCGACCTTCTACACCCACTTCCGGGACAAGTCCGAGTTGCTGATGCGGCTCGCCAACACCATGCGGACCACCGCGTTCGACGTCGCCAGCGGGTGGACCCCGGCGACCGGCCCGCAGGCGTTGGCGGAGATCTTCGTCGAGATCGTCGCCATCTACCGCGAGTACGCCCCGGTGCTCAACGCGCTGAACGAGGTGGCGGCGTACGACCCGACGGTGCGGACGTTCTGGGCCGCCGCGCTCAACCGGTTCGTCGAGAACACCGCCCGGCTGCTGCGCGCCGACCGCGAAGCCGGCGACGCCCCCGCCGACCTCGACGTGGGGCACGCCGCCCGGATCATCGTGCTCGGCGGCGACCGGGCCATCTCCGAGCACGTCGCGGCGACCGGCACCGACACCACCGGCGACGACGCCTTCGCCCGCGAACTGGCCCTGATCTGGTGGTACGGCGCCCACCGTCGCCCCTCCTAGCGGATCCCCACCGGCCGGACGGTCGATCCGGCGGCCGTACCCTTGACCGGTGACCACCGCTCTCGCCCACGGCCTGCCCGTCGTGCTCGACGCGGCCGACTGGCACGCCCGTCGCGCCGCCCACCAGCGGCGCGTCGACGAGTGGCTCACCCCGCACCTGGCCCGCCGGCGGGCCGGTACCCGGCACCCGGTCGAGGACTTCCTCTTCACCTACTACTCGCACCGGCCCGCCCAGTTGCGACGCTGGCACCCCGGCGCCGGGGTGCTGCTGCGGGACGCCGACCCGGACGAGTTCGGTGCCGACTACCGCGCCGGACCCGGTGGGCTGACCCTCGACACCGAGGCGGTACTCCGGCGCCGGGCCGAGTCGGTCGAGTGGATCCGTACCCTGCTGGCCCGGACCGCGCGACGGCCCGGGCACTTCGGCTGCTTCGGCATGCACGAGTGGGCCATGGTCTACCGGCAGACCCAGGAGGAGGTACGACACAACGCCTGGCCACTGCGGCTGGACCCGGAGCGGACGGCGGAGGTGGTCGAGAACGCCCGGATCCGGTGCAGCCACTTCGACGCGTACCGGTTCTTCACCGCGCCGGCCCGGCCGCTGAACCTGCTCGCCCCGACCCGGGAGACCCAGCACGCCTTCGAGCAGCCCGGCTGCCTGCACGCCAACATGGATCTCTACAAGTGGTCCTACAAACTCTCCCCGCTGGTGCCGAGCGAACTGGTCGCGGACGCGTTCGCGCTGGCCCGGGAGATCCGCACCCTCGACATGCGGGCCAGCCCGTACGACCTCGCCGACCTGGGCTACCCACCGGTGCGGATCGAGACCCCCGAGGGCCGGGCCGAGTACGCCGCCGCACAGCGCGGCTTCGCCGAACGGGCCGCCGTACTCCGCGACCGCCTGCTCGCCGCCCTCGGCTGCGCCGGGCGGGCCGTCGGTCCGACGACCGTTGTCGCCTGACCGGAGGGGGTCCACAGCGGAACTACCCTGGCCTGATGGATCTCGCGAAGGCACAGGACCTGTGGAACCCGGAGCCGGGCTGGCTCAACACCGCGAGCTACGGACTGCCGCCCCGACCGGCCTGGGACGCGTTGCAGAACGCGCTCGACGACTGGCGGGGCGGACGTACCTCGTGGGAGGGCTGGGACACCTCGACCCAGCGGTCCCGGACCGCCTTCGCCACCCTGGTGGGGGTACCGGCGACCGACGTCGCCATCGGCGCCACCGTCTCCCAGCTCCTCGCCCCGGTCGCGGCGGCCCTGCCGGCCGGCGCCACCGTACTGGTGCCCGAGGTCGAGTTCACCTCGAACCTGTTCCCCTGGCTGGCCCAGACCGAACGGGGGGTGCGGGTCCGCACCGTGCCGCTCGACGACCTCGCCGACGCGGTCGACGCGGACACCGACCTGGTGGCGTTCAGCCTCGTGCAGTCCGCCGACGGTCGGATCGCCCGGTACGCCGACATCCTGGCCGCCGCCGAGACGCACGACGCGCTGGTGGTGGTCGACGCCACCCAGGCCTGCGGCTGGCTGCCCTTCGAGGCGGGCCGGGCCGACGTGGTCGCGGTCGGGGCGTACAAGTGGCTGATGGCACCGCGCGGCGCCGCCTTCGGTTATCTCTCCGCCCGGATCCGCGAGCGGATCACCCCGCACGCCGCCAACTGGTACGCCGGACAGGACCCGCACGCCTCCTACTACGGCCCGCCGCTGCGGCTCGCCGAGGACGCCCGACGGTTCGACCTCTCCCCCGCCTGGTTCTGCTACGTCGGCGCGGCACCGGCGATGGAACTGCTCGTCGAGGTCGGGCTGCCGGCGATCCACGACCACAACGTAGGGCTGGCCAACCGTTTCCGCACCGGACTCGGTCAGCCGCCCGGCGACAGCGCCATCGTCACCGTCGAGGTGCCGGACGCGGCGGAGCGGCTGGCCGCCGCCGGGGTACGGGCAGCGGTGCGGGCCGGTCGGCTCCGCGCCTCGTTCCACCTCTACAGCACCGACCGGGACGTCGACCTGGCACTGACCGCCCTGCTCGGCTGAACCCCGCTTCCGGACGGCCCGCCCGGACGACGGAGAGGACGCCCGGCCGGACAACCGGGAGGACGCCCGGCCGGCTGCGGCTCGCCCTCCCGCCGGCCGGCTGACAGCACGCCCGCCCACCGCCGACGTTCAGTCGCCGTCCGGTCGACGCAGCTGCTTGATCTGGCCACGTCGTTTCTTCTCGGCCAGCCGCCGTTCCTTGGCGCCCCGGCTCGGCTTGGTCGCCCGCCGGGGCGGCGGCGGTGGCGCGATCGCGTCGGCCAACAGGGCGGCCAGCCGGGCCTGGGCCGCCTCCCGGTTACGCAGCTGGGCGCGGTGCTCCGAGGCGGTGACGGTCAGTACGCCGTCGACCAGCCGGTCACCGAGCCGCTCGACCGCCCGCGTGCGCAACCGGTCCGGCAGCACCGCCGACCGGGCCACGTCGAAGGAGAGTTCGGCCCGGGAGTCGGTGGTGTTCACGCTCTGCCCGCCCGGTCCGCTCGACCGGGAGAACCGCCAGTTCAGCTCCGCGTCCGGGATGACAAGTCCGGGTCTGATGGTCACAGGCATGTGGTCACCGTACGGCGCTCAGCCGCCCTTGCCGATGATGGTGTCGGCGGTGTGCTGCACCTGCTCGATCGGGATGGCGAAGCCGATCCCGATCGACCCGCTGCCGTCGATGGTGGCGATCGCGGTGTTCACCCCGACCACCTCGCCACGGGCGTTGACCAGCGGACCGCCGGAGTTGCCGGGATTGATCGAGGCGTCGGTCTGCACCGCGGTGTGCCGGTTGTTGCCGAGCCGTACCTCACGGTCCAGCGCGCTGACGATCCCGGCGGTGACCGTGCCGGCCAGGCCCAACGGGGAGCCGACCGCCAGCACCGGCTCGCCGACCCGGGTCGCCCCCGGCTTGGCGAGCGCCAACGCGGTCAGGTTGGCGGCCGGGGGCACCCGGAGCACCGCGATGTCGCTGCGGGAGTCCCGGCCGACCAGCCGGGCCGGAAACTGCCGCCCGTCCGAGGTCTCCACCATCACCGCGCCGCCGCTCTCCCCACCGCCGCCCCGGGCCACGATGTGGTCGTTGGTGACGACGTGGTGCAGGTCGTCGAGCGCGAAACCGGATCCGCCGGCGGATTTGCCGCCGCCGGCCACCATCACCGAGACCACGCCCGGGACCACCTGCGCGGCGGCGGCGACGAGGTCGGCCGGCAGGGCGGCCTGCGCCTTCGCCTGTTCGGACGGCAGTTCCCGGCTGGCGACGTACCCGCCGGCCAGACCGCCGGAGACGATGGCGAGGGCGACCACGGCGAGCGCGGCGAACAGCCTCCGCCGCCGACCCGGCGGCCGGGACGTCCCGAACGGCCCGTCGGGTACGCCGCCGGACTGGCCGTTCGGGCCGAGATCCGGTGAGACGAACCATGGGCCGCGGGGTTCACCGAGCCCGGTCTGCACTGCCATGACTCACTCCTCGTCAGCTCGCTCCTCGTCGGATCAGGCAACTCTTCGCGGCGGGCGACCTGCCCGTGGCGGTCAGGGCAACCGGGAGAACCAGGCCATCGAGCCGCCCGCCGCCGCCAGGGCGAACAGCAGCCCGATGCCGATGAACCGGGCGGAGATGTCCTGCTTCTCGGTCCGGTAGCCGACCGAGGTGCCGATGTCCTCGTAGACGGCCCGCAGTTCCTCGCTGCTGCCCGCCTCGTGGTATCCGCCCTTGGTCTGCTCGGCGACCGCCCGCAGTGTCTGGCCGTCCACCGGCACCCGGATCGGCCGGCCACCTCGGGCCACGTACCCGGACGGGGTGCCGAACGAGATGGTGTGCACCGGCACACCGTCCTGCACCGCCTCGTCGGCGGCGGTCATCGGATCCCGGCCGGAGGTGTTCGCGCCGTCGGAGAGCAGCACGATCCGGGCCGGCGGTGGTTCCTGCGCCCCCGGTACGTCGAACGTCCGGATCGCCTCCAGCGAGGCGCCGATCGCCTCGCCGATGGCGGTCCCCTGTACCCCGGTGCTGCCCTCGGCGAGCCGCCGGATCCCGGCGTGCAGTGTCGAACGGTCGGTCCCCGGCGGTACCAGCACCGCCGCGCTGCCGGCGAAGGCGACCAGCCCGACGTTGAACTCGTCGGGCAGGGTGTCGACGAACCGGTGGGCCGCCCCCTTCGCCGCCGCCAACCGGTCCGGATCCACGTCCGTGGCGAGCATCGAGGTGGAGACGTCCACCGCCACCATCACGGTGGCCCGTTCCCTCGGCACCCGTACGTCCGCCTGGGGACGGGCGAAACCGACCACCAGCAGCGCCAGCATCGCCAGGAACAACCCGGCCGGCAGGTGTCGCCGCCAGCTCGGGCGGTCCGGGGCGACCCGGTCCAGCAGCCGCAGGTTGGTGAACCGTACGGCGTACCGGCTGCGGCGCCGCTGGAGGAAGACGTACCAGACGCCGAGCCCCAGCACCGCGAGGAGCAGCAGCAGCCGCTCCGGCGACTCCCAGCTCATGCCGTCCCCTCCTTCCTCCACCAGCCGACCCGTTCGCTGCCCACGCTCATGTCGTCTCCTCGCTCCGCGCGTCGACGCGATGAGCCGTCCACCTGAGCCGACCGATCCGCTCGCTCATGCCACCCCCCTCGGTGCCGGATGTGCGGGTGCGCGGGGTGCGCCGGCCAGTCGGCGCTGGAGGTGGACGTGCCGGACGATGTCGGCGGTCCAGTCCCGGTCGGTACGGAGTGGCAGGTGGGCGGCACCGGTCCGGCGCAGCGCGTGCCGGACCAGTTCGCGCTGCCGGGCGGCCGCCGCGGCGTACCGCTGGCGGAGCCGTCGGTCGGAGGTGGCGACCTCCCGGCGTCGCCCGGTTTCCGGATCGACCAGGGTGATCACGCCGACGTCGGGCAGTTCGAGTTCTCGTGGGTCGACGACCTCGACGGCGAGCACCTGGTGCCGGACGGCGAGGCGACGGATCGCGCCTTCCCAGTCCGGTGTGCCGGTGTTGTCGTCCGGCAGGCCGTCGAGGAAGTCGGAGACGACAACCACCATGCCCCGCTTCGGGGCGGCCCGGTGCAGGGCGGTGACCGCCTCGGCGAGTGGCGGCGGGCTGCCACCGGCCTCGCCCCGGGGCGCGGCGAGCAGGGTGCCGAGCAGGCCGAGCAGATGGGCCCGGCCGCTGCGGGCCGGAACGCGCCGCAGCCCGACCCCGTCCAGCAGGTACGCGCCGAGCCGGTTGCCGATCCCGGCGGTGAGGAAACCGATCGCCGCGACCGCCGCCACGGCCAGCTCGCGCTTTTCCAGTTCGGCGGTGCCGAAGTCCATGCTCGGCGTCGAGTCCACCAGCAGCCAGGTGGAGAGTTCCCGGTCGGCGTCGACCTCCTTGACGTGCGGCAGCGTGGTCCGGGCGGTGACCGCCCAGTCCATCCGGCGGACCTCGTCCTCACCCGGCCGGTACTCCCGGCTGCCCGCGAACTCGCTGCCCGGGCCGGGCAGCAGCCCCAGGTGCTGGCCGTGCAGCAACCCGTCGAGCCGGCGGGTGACCAGCAGCTCCAGCCGACGCAACCGCTGTTCGGGCGCCAGCTGCCGCAGCGTCGGTTCACCCGGCCCCGGCCACGAGCGCCCGTCGGAACCCGGCCCCGACCGCCCACCGGAGCCCGGAGCGGGTGGCTGGCCCGGCCCGGCCGGTGGCGTCGGTCTCCGACCCGCGACGTGGAACCGGCGGATCACGCGACCGCCAGGTTGGCCCGGTGCGGCTCGCCCCGGCTCGGCGCGATCCTGGGCGGCGGTACCGCGTCGACCAGGCGACGTACCACAAAGTCCGCCGGCACCCCGTCGGCGACCGCGTCGAAGGAGAGGACGAGCCGGTGCGAGATGACGTCCGGCGCCAGTTCCCGTACGTCGTCGGGAAGCACGTAGTCCCGGCCGCGGAGCAGGGCCTGGGCCCGGGCGGCGGCGACCAGCCCGAGGGTGGCCCGCGGACTCGCCCCGTACGCCAGGTACGACGCCACGTCCGGCACCCCGAACCGCGCGGGATCCCGGGTGGCGAGGATCAGCCGTACGACGTACTCGGCGAGGGCATGGTGGACGAAGACCCGGGAGGCCCGCTCCTGCAACGCCCGCAGCCGCTCCGGGTCGAGGACCTGGCGGGCCCGGGGCCGCTCCGCGCTCATCCGGTAGAGGATGGCGAGTTCGTCGACGTCGTTCGGATAGTCGACCTGCACCTTCATCAGGAACCGATCGCGTTGCGCCTCGGGAAGCTGGTAGACCCCCTCCGACTCGATCGGGTTCTGGGTGGCCAGTACGAGGAACGGCTCGGGTACCGGATAGCTGCGTCCGCCGATGGTGACCTGCCGCTCGGCCATCGCCTCCAGCAGCGCGGACTGCACCTTCGCCGGCGCCCGGTTGATCTCGTCGGCGAGCACCAGGTTCGCCATCACCGGTCCGAGTTCGACGTCGAAGGTCTCCGCCGACGCCCGGTAGATCCTGGTGCCGACGATGTCCGAGGGGACCAGGTCCGGCGTGAACTGGATCCGGGAGAAGTCGCCGCCGACGGTGGTGGCGAGGGTCTGCGCGGCGAGCGTCTTGGCCACGCCCGGCACGCCCTCCAACAGGCAGTGCCCGTCGGCCAGCAGCGCGGTGAAGAGCCGCTCGACCAACCGGTCCTGTCCGACGATGACGCGTTTGACCTCGAAGAGTGCCTGTTCCAGCTCTGGCCCGGCCGACTCGTTCTCGACCGGCCTGGGGCGGCTGGTCACGGTGTCTGACATGTCCGTCACGGTGCGGGCTTCCCGGCCTCGCTCCCGACAAACCTGGCCGGTTCCGGGGTGGCCACCCATCCCGACACAGGGCTACCGGAACGCCCCGACCGTCCCAATAGAATCGGTCACGGCAGAACCGTCACCGGGGTCGGCGGCGGTCGAAACGGGGAGGCGCCGGTGCGGATCCGACGATCGCTGTCGACACTGCTGGTCGCGGCCCTGATCGGCGGATTCGGGACGGGCGTGCTCAACCTGACCGGGCCGGGCGGATTCGGCACACCCGCCTCCGCCGCCCCGGACGACAAACCGGCGCCGCACTACGCCGGTGTCCGGATCGTCCGGGCGGTCCCCGGCCCGCCGAGCACCCCCCGGTTCTCGCTGCCTCCCGGTTACACCCTGGTCGCCGGTGGCCGGCACCAGGCGGCCAGCCGGGCCGAGTTCACCGCCTTCGTCAAGGGTCCCCGCGCCGAGCGCGGCGTCCCGGTCACGGTCCACTGGCCCGACGTGTACGTCGGCTCGGTGATCGCCACCGACACCCGACTTCCGCTGCACCGGCACACCGACGACCCGCACCGGGTGAGTTTCGTGCTCCCGGTCGTCTCGTCGTCCCCGGATGCCAACCAGGCGACGATCCAGGTGTGGAGCGTGCTCAGCCGTTCGACCGCGAGCGGACTGCACTGGCGGGTCGAACACAACGACCCGGACCGGGCGACCAGCCCCTGGGCCGACGTACCGTGGCCGGCGGTACAGTCCGCCGCCGTGGTCAACTGGATGGTCGCCGCCGAGGCGGTGCTGCGGGATTCCGGGCTGATCGCCGAGGCCCGGCGCAGGGGGCACTTCTTCTCCCTGATGGGCTTCGAGACGAACAACCCGCTGCACCCGGACAATCCACCGCACTGGCACCTGGCCTACTACCCGGGCCGGGACCGGTCCGCGCCCCGGGCGCACGTACCCCACCTGTGGGTGGACGAGCGGGGGCGCACCTTCTACAACGGCATGGACGTGCAGGGGCAGGGCCGGCACGCGTTCCGGGCGGGCGAGCCGGCCCGGATCCACGACGCCGACGGCGACCTGGTGCTCACCCTCACGATCCGGGCCGACGGTGGGCTGGACCTGACCGCACCGAGCGGCCCGCGTTACTCGATCGTCGCCGCCGACGGAGACTTCGGCGACGACGTCGAGGTCGTCCGCGACGGCGTGCCGTGGCGCTCGTTCGCCAGCCGGGACGACGTGAAGCTCGGCGTACTCGTGGTGCAGGTCCGGGAGTCGGGCTCGACCGCGCCGCACCGCACGACCATCCACCGCTACGACGCCCTGACCGGGGTGCTCGCCGACGGCTGACCACCCGTCGACCTCAGGCTGACCGCGTACCTTTCCTTCACAGGTCCTCCACACTCGACGGCTAGCCTGCCGACATGAGCGTGGATCTCGCCGTCGCAGCTACCCCCGGTTCGTCGACCCGCCCCGGCGGCCGGTGGCTGACCGGACTGTGCTGGCTGCTTGTCGTACCGACGCTGGGCTGGGTGCTGGTCCGGGTCGGCGGGCTGGAGCGGGGGCCGCTGGTGCAGTTGCTGGCCTTCACCCCGTACGTGGCGGCGTGGACGCTGCCGCTGCTCGGGCTGACCCTCGCCGTACGGCGCTGGTGGGCGGCGGGCGTCGCGGCGCTGGCCGCGATCGTCCTGCTGAGCCTGGTCGCCCCTCGGGCCCTGGCCGACGCGGCCTCGGTCGCCGACGGCCCGCGACTGCGGGTGTTGACCGCGAACCTGCTGGCCGGCGCCGCCGCGCCCGATCCGCTGGTCGCCCTGGTCCGGGACCACCGGGTCGACGTGCTGGCGCTGCAGGAGTTCACCCCGGACGCCGAGGCGGCACTGGACCGGGCCGGACTGGCCGAACTGCTGCCACACCGGCAGGTCAACCCCGAGGTGGGCACGACCGGGTCGGCGCTCTACGCGAGGCTTCCGCTGGCCGACGTCGGGATCCGACACAACCGTGGCGGCTTCACCCAGGCGTACGCCACGGTGCGCCCGGACGGCGGACCGCCGGTGCTGGTCGAGTCGGCGCACCCGATGGCGCCCTTCGCCCTGCACGCGCTTCCGTTGTGGCACACCGACCTGGCGGCCCAACCGCCCGCGACGCCGGACGGGCCGTTGCGGATCCTGGCCGGGGACTTCAACGCCACGCTCGACCACCAGCCGCTGCGGGCGCTGCTCGACACCGGGTACGTCGACGCGGCCGCAGTGGTGGGCGCCGGGCTGACCGGGACCTGGGGTCCGTACGACGGCGACCTGATTCCACCGGTGACCATCGACCACGTGCTGGTGGACCGGCGGATCGGGGTACGACGGGTGGCGGTCTTCCCGCTGCCCGGCTCGGACCACCGCCCGGTGCTGGCCGAACTGGCGCTCCCGGCGTTCAGCGGTTAGGAAGGGCCCCTTCCTCTACCGGAAACGATAGGAAGGGGCCCTTCCTTACCTGCGTGGCGGCCGCCGGCCTCCGCGTCCTCACGGGCGCGGAGACCGGCGGCGGTGGATTCGGAGTCAGCCTCAGGGAAGGAACACCGCGAGGTGGAAGCTCCGGTTCGCCGGCTGGTTGGCGGCGTTCCAGGTCTGCACGAAGACTCCCTGCGCCAGGTTGGTCCGGCCGACCACCGAGATCAGGCCGGAGGGTGAGACCCCGACACTGCCGGTCAGTCCGATGGTGGCGACGAACGCCCCGTTGTTCACCGGTGTGTTGAAGACCACCTGGTACTGCCCGAGGCCGACCAGGGTGACCGAGACGGCCTGGTTGCTGCGGATCAGACCGCCGTCGGCGCTGACCACCGCGAAGAGCTGTGCGCTCGACGCCTGGACGCCGGCCTTGGCCGCCAGCGATTTCGCCACGTCGAGGTCGGCCTGGGTGACCGGTGGCTGCTGGACCACCTTGCCGGCGACCCGGACGGCGGCGGGGTCAACGCCGCCACCCGGCGCGGCGACGGCTATGCCGCCGCCGACGAGGGTCAGCGCGAGCGCTCCGACGACGAGCAGGATGGACTTGCGCCCAAAAATCTTGGCCATGACGTCATCTCTTTCCTTGTGACCGAAATGGTGATGGTCTTGCCTGCGACGGCGTTGTCCTGTGACCGCTCCGGTACGCCCGCGCCCAACCAGACGGAATTGGCACCGGCCCGCCCCTGAAATTGGACAGGGTGTGGCCACGTCGTCTTTCGTCGGTGGGGCGAGCACTGAATCAGTGATCGGTGCAGGGAATCAGACCCCTGGAAAACGTGCGATCGGCGCCGACCACTATCACGTTGACCAGTGGTTACTACTCAGAGTGGCCACTCAACAACCATGAGGGAACATAGCATTCAGCAAACCCGCAGGTCAATAGCGGTATCACCCGGTCGAGGACCCCGGAAACGATGACAACCGGCGACGAAGAATCGGCAAAACAATGCGAGGGAAGATTCGCTTCTCACCTTTTCCGGTTCACGTTCCACCACACGTGGAACGGCCCCGTTCCCCGGGCGGGAGCCGGGGAACGGGGCCGTCGAGAGTTCCGGTCGGTCACACCTCGGCGACGGCGCGGGCGACACCGTAGGTGAGAGCGTCGACCAGCGCGTGCCAGCTCGCCTCCACCACGTTCGGGTGCACGCCGACGGTGGTCCAGTCCCGGCCCTCGTCGTCGGTCGTCTCCACGAGCACCCGGGTGATCGCCCCGGTGCCGTGGCTCCCCTCCAGGATCCGGACCTTGTAGTCGGCGAGCTCGAACCCGCGCAGTTCCGGGTAGTGCCGGAGCAGCGCCACCCGCAGCGCCTCGTCCAGGGCGTTGACCGGGCCGTTCCCCTCGGCGGTGGCGATCACCCGCTCGCCGCGTACCCGGAGTTTGACGGTCGCCTCCGAGACCACCGCGCCGTCCTCCCGGTGCTCGACCAGCACCCGGTACGACTCCAGCGCGAACGGCCGGGCGGCGCCCTGTCCGGGCAGCTCGCTGCGGACCAGCAGTTCGAACGAGGCGTCGGCGGCCTCGAAGGACCAGCCGCCGGCCTCCAGTTCCTTCACCCGCTTGGTCACCCGGGCGGCGGCGTCGGGATGGCCGGCCAGATCCAGCCCGAGCTCACGGCTCTTCAGCTCGATGCTGGCCCGGCCGGCCATCTCCGTCACCAGGATCCGCATGTCGTTCCCCACCACGGCGGGGTCCACATGGTTGTAGAGCAGCGGATCCACCTTGATCGCACTCGCGTGCAGCCCCGCCTTGTGGGCGAAGGCGGCGGCCCCGACGTAGGCCTGGTGGGTGTCGGGGGCGATGTTCGCGATCTCCGCGATGGCGTGCGAGACGCGCACCATCTGCTCCAGGCAGCCGTCCGGTAGGACGGACAGCCCGAGCTTGAGCTGCAGATTGCCGACCACCGCGAAGAGGTCGGCGTTACCGGGCCGTTCGCCGTAGCCGTTGGCGGTGCCCTGGAAGTGCCGTACTCCGGCCTCGACCGCGGCGATGGTGTTGGCCACCGCGCAGCCGGTGTCGTTCTGGGTGTGGATGCCGAGCCGGGCCGGCGAAACGCCCAGCCGCTCGGTCAGCCCGCCGATCGTCGCCGTCACCTGGGACGGCAGCATCCCGCCGTTGGTGTCGCAGAGGACCACGACCTCCGCGCCGGCCTCCAGCGCCGTCGAGACCACCGCCGAGGTGTACGCCGAGTCGTGGCGGTACCCGTCGAAGAAGTGCTCGCAGTCGAGGAAGACCCGCCGCCCCTCGGCGACGAAGTGCGCCACACTGTCCCGGACCATCGCCAGGTTCTCCCCGGCGGTGGTCCGCAGGGCCCGTTCGACGTGGCGGAGGTCGGACTTGGCGACCAGGCAGACCGCCGGGGTCTCGGCGTCGAGCAGCGCGCGCACCTGCGGATCGGCGGCGACGTCGAGGCCGGCCTTCCGGGTCGCGCCGAAGGCGACCAGGATGGCGTGCTTCAGGTCGAGTTCGGTACGGGCCCGCCGGAAGAACTCGGTGTCCTTCGGCATCGCGCCCGGCCAGCCGCCCTCGATGAAGCCGACCCCGAACTCGTCGAGCAGCCGGGCCACCGCCAGCTTGTCGACGACCGAGTAGCTGATCCCCTCACGCTGCCCCCCGTCCCGCAGCGTCGTGTCGTAGACGTGGTACGTCATCAGATTCCCTTCGGATGTGGCGCAGCCCCTGCTCCGTCGCCTTCGGCCCGACAAACAAAATGACCCCCCGCGGATGCGGGAGGTCTGCGCGCTCGGCGGAGGAGGATGCCGGCGCGCTAGCTGCCAATAATGAGTGCGGAGCAGGTCACGCAACGTACTCTGCCACCTCGTCGAGTATCTGGGAGGAAAAATCCACATCGCGGGACCGGTGCGTGGTCACCGGATCGGGTGGTGTGTCGATCACGGCCGTTGGGTACGACCTTCCAGGACAGGGAGAACAACCTCGAACAGTCGAGAAGAGGAGTGACAGCCAAATGGACAGGCTCGATCCTCAGACGACCCCTCAGCAGTACACGCCCGATCCTCTGCTGCACGGCGGGGGCGGGGCGGTCGCGGGTGGCGCACCGTCGGGCGAGTTCAACCCGTGGCGTTACCGGGACGACGCCGGGGTGACCGGCGCCGACCTGGTCGGCTACAAGGTCGAGGCGACCGACGGCAGCATTGGCAAGATCGACAGTGCCAGCCACGAGGTGGAGGCCAGCTACCTTGTCGTCGACACCGGGCCGTGGATCTTCGGTAAGAAGGTCATGCTGCCGGCCGGCGTGGTGAACCACGTCGACCACGACGACCGGAAGGTGTACGTCGACCGGAGCAAGGACCAGATCAAGGCCGCTCCGGAATTCGACGACACGTTCCACGAGGACCCCGCGTACCGGGACAAGGTCGGCAACTACTACGGCGGCACGTACGGTGCGACCGGCTGGACGATCCCGCCAGGCCGCGCGCTCTGACCCGCAGTGCGTTGCAAGGAAGGGGCCCTTCTTATCGCTTTCTGCATAGGAAGGGCCCCTTCCTAACTGCGTTACTGTGATCATCGTGGACCTGGCACCGGTGACCCCCACCACGAGCTTCAGCACACTCTTCAACTTCCGGGACGTCGGTGGCGTACCCGGAGACGACGGCCGGACGGTCCGGCGGGGCCGGCTGTACCGCTCCGACTCCCCGCACCGGCTGGACGACGCCGATCGCGAGGCGTTCCGTACCCTCGGCGTCCGTACCGTCATCGACCTGCGGCGCCCCTCCGAGGTGCACCGCGACGGCCGCGTGCCGGACCATCCGGGCCTGGTCTACCAGCACATCCACCCCGAGCACGCGCTCTGGGAGGAGGCGGCGTACGTCGAGGAACTCGGCCTGGCCCGCTATCTGGCCGACCGCTACCGCGACCTGGCCGAGACCGGAGCCGCCGGACTGGTCGCCGCGATCGAGGTGATCGCCGACGCCGAGGCCGCCCCGGTGCTGGTGCACTGCGTGGCCGGCAAGGACCGTACCGGCGTGGTCTGCGCCCTGACCCTCTCCTTGCTCGGCGTGGCCGACGAGCGGATCGCCACGGACTACGCGCTGAGCGCCGAGGCATCGGCCCGGTTCAGCGCGTGGATCGCCACCACCCTGCCCGAGGGGACCCCGGTGCCGGCGCCGTTCCTCGCCTGCCCGGCCGAGGCCATCCAGATCTTCCTCGCCGAGCTACGCGAACGACATGGCTCGGTTCGCCGGTATCTGACCGGCGCCGGCCTCGATCCGGCCCGGATCGAGGCGCTCCGGGCCCACCTGCTCGCCTGAGCAGGCCAGGCCAGGCCAGGCCAGGCCGGCAAACCCAGGCCAGGCCGGCGAACCCAGGCCAGGCCAGGCCGGGCCGGCGAACCCGGACCAGGCCGGCGAACCTCCCAGACCAGGCCAGGCCGGAGAGCCCCGAGCAGGCCAGGCCGGGAACCCGCGCAGGCCGAGCCGAGCAGGCCGAGCCGGGAAGGTGGCCGACGACCGGGCGGAGCGTCATCGTCCCGCGCGGCTGTCGGGTCGGCCCGACCACCGGCCGACCCGCCGGCTGCCCCTGTCGGGTGCGGACGGCGGGCCACGCCGGAACGGCCGGTCAGTCGATGTGGTGGATCCAGCCGTTGACGTCCTCGGTCCGGCCACGCTGAATGTCCAGCAGCGTCTGGCGCAGGCTCATGGTGACCTCGCCCGGGTTGCCGTCGGCCATGGTGAACTCGCCGTCCGGGGACCGCACCTGGCCGATGGGGGTGATCACGGCGGCGGTGCCGCAGGCGAAGACCTCCCGGAGCCGACCGCTGGCCGCGTCGGCCCGCCACTCGTCGAACTCCACCGGCCGCTCGACCACAGTCCGCCCCTGCTGCCCGGCCAGGGTGATCAGGGCCTCCCGGGTGATGCCGGGCAGGATGGTGCCACCCAGCGGCGGCGTGACCAGCGTGCCGTCGTCGTAGACGAAGAAGATGTTCATCCCGCCCAGCTCGTCGACGTACCGCCGCTCGACGGCATCGAGGAAGACGACCTGTTCGCAGCCGTGTTCGGCCCCCTCGGCCTGGGCGGCCAGCGACGCCGCGTAGTTGCCGCCGCACTTCGCCGCGCCGGTGCCCCCCGGCGCCGCCCGGGTGTACGTCGGCGACACCCAGACCGCCACCGGCTTCACCCCGCCGGAGAAGTACGACCCGACCGGCGAGGCGATCACCGCGTAGAGGTACTCGCGGGCCGGGCGGACCCCGAGGAAGACCTCGTTGGCGAACATGAACGGGCGCAGGTAGAGGCTGCCCTCGTCAGAGGTCGGCAGCCAGGCCCGGTCGATCTCGATCAGGTGTCGCAGCGAGTCGAGGAAGGCCTGCTCCGGCAGTGTCGGCATGGCCATCCGGCGGGCTGACTCGGCGAACCGGGCGGCGTTGGCGTCCGGCCGGAACATCGTCACCCCGCCGTCGGCGGCGTGGTACGCCTTCAACCCCTCGAAGATTTCCTGGGCGTAGTGCAGCACCGCGCTCGCCGGGTCCATCGGGATCGGCGCCCGTGCCTCGACCCGCGCGTCGTACCAGCCCTTTCCGTCGGCGTACCGGATCGTGACCATGTGGTCGGTGAAGACCCGACCGAATCCCGGGTTGGCCATGAGCGCCTCGCGCTCGGCGGCGGCTACCGGCTGAGGATTCGGACGGATCTCGAAGTCGAGCATGTCACCACCGCTCATCGCGTTGACCTCCAAGGAAGGGAACCGGGCACCCGGATCCGGGCACGCCGGAGTGGAATTGTGCCTGAAACTTACCCCGAACGGTCGTTCACCTCGACCCTCCGGTCGCCCGGCGAACCCGCACCAGCCGCACCTTCGCCCAGATCCGCCGCGCGACGGCGGACCGGCGGGCCGGGTGGCCCGCGTGTCGGGGACCGCCGGGCAGGACGGCGGAAAAGGCTGGTCCGGTCCGCCCGCCGGTCGGCGTGCGGGTCAGCCGGGGGACGGGTACGCCCACGGACCGGGCCCGGACGGGTACGCCGGCTCAGCCCGAACCCGGTTGACGGGTCAGGACGCCGCGTGCGCGGCGAGCCGGTCTCCGATGTCGGCGGTACGCCGCGGCGTGCCCGGGGTACGGGACGCCAGTTCGGCGGCGACCGCCTCGGTTACTCGACGGGCCTCCTCGGGGTGGCCGAGGTGGTCGAGGAGCAGCGCGGCGGAGAGCACCGCCGCGGCCGGGTCGGCCACGCCCTGACCGGCGATGTCCGGGGCGGAGCCGTGCACCGGCTCGAACATCGAGGGGCGGGTCCGCTCCGGGTTGATGCTGCCGCTGGCGGCCAGGCCGATCCCGCCGGTGACGGCGGCGGCGATGTCGGTGAGGATGTCGCCGAACAGGTTGTCGGTGACCACCACGTCGTACCGCTGGGGCTGGGTGACCAGGAACATCGCGGCGGCGTCGACGTGCTGGTACTCGGTCTCGATGTCGGGGTGCTCGGCGGCGACCGCCGCGAACGTCCGGGACCAGAGCGAGCCGGCGTGGGAGAGCACGTTGGTCTTGTGCACCAAGGTGACCTTGCGGCGCTCCCGGCGGGCGGCGCGGGCGAACGCGTCCCGGATCACCCGCTCGACGCCGTGCCGGGTGTTCAGGCTCTCCTCGGTGGCGACCTCGGCGGGGGTGTCCCGGTGCAGGGTGCCGCCGGCGCCGGCGTAGAGCCCCTCGGTGCCCTCCCGGACCACCACCAGGTCGATCTCACCCGGCTTCACGTTGGCCAGGGGACCGGTGGTGCCCGGCCAGAGTCGGGCGGGGCGGAGGTTGACGTACTGGTCGAAGTCGAAGCGGAGCTTGAGCAGCAGGCCGCGCTCCAGGACGCCCGGCGGCACCGTGGGGTCGCCGACCGCGCCGAGCAGGATGGCGTCGTGGTCGGCCAGTTCGGCGAGTACGGAGTCGGGCAGCACCTCGCCGGTCCGGTGGTAGCGCGCCGCGCCGAGGTCGTACTCGGTGGCCTCGACGCCGGGCAGCACCGCGTCGATCACCTTGCGGGCCTGCGCGACCACCTCCGGCCCGATGCCGTCACCAGCCACCACCGCGATCCGGGCCACCGCCACTGTCCAGCTCCTTCGCTGCCTCGTACGTGTCTAAGGAACGTTAAGGTACCGTCCCGGCTCCCGGTACGACGCTCCCACTATCTAGGAACCATCGCGCACAGGAGCTTCTCAGGAAGCATTCATGGAGCAACCATCTTCGCTGCCTATGGTGATCCTCAGGGGGCCGCAGGGGGGCGCCCGAGCTGTGGATCCAGGGGGGAAGATGCGGTTCCAGGGGGCGAACATGCGGGTCCCGGGAGGCGGTGGACGGAGCCGCGACCAGCGCCGCCGACGCGGCCTCGCGGCCCCGCTCGGCGGCCGAGGCCGGCCAGACCTACGACTCGGTGTCGGCCGGCGCAACGAACGTCCGGGCACGACGCTGACCGACCGGGTGGTGGCTCGACACACCGTGCAGACCTCGATCGGCGAGTACACGATGATCCTGAACGGCGCCGGTGTGATCGGCCGCCGGGAGATCGGCGACGCGCTCCGGGACGCGGTCGCGGAGTTGCGGGCGATCGACCTCACCTACAGTCCGGCCCGGCCCGCCAGCCTGGTCGCCCGGCTCCGCCGGGGTGAGATCTCCGCCGAGGCGTACCCGCCGCTGGCCGACATCGTGGCGCGTTGCGCGGCGATGCGGGCCGCGACCGACGGCTGGTTCGACGCATGGGCGGTGCCCGGCGGCTTCGATCCGGGCGGCCTGCTCTGCGGCTGGGCGGTCGAACGGGCGGCGGCCCGGTTGCGGGCCGGCGGCGTCGGAAACTACGCCGTGGTCAGCGGAGCCGACCTCACGGTACGCGGATACGCGCCGCACGGTGGGCCGTGGCGGATCGCGGTGCACCATCCGACCGACGGCGCCCGCCCACCGGTGATGCTGGAAATGACCTCGGGTGCGGTCGGCACCTCCGGGGTCGCCGGCCGACGTGACCACGTGGTGGACCCGCACACCGGCGAGCCGGCGAACCGGTTGGTCGCGGCGACCGTGACCGGCCCTGACCTGACCGTCGCGGACGGGTACGCCACCGCGCTCTACGCCGCCGGTCGGGCCGGACTCGACTGGTTCCCCACCCGCGACGGCTACCGGGCGCTCTTCGCCGCTCCCCGCTGACCGGACACCAGCACAGCCGGTTCACCGTTGTACACAGTGGCCGGCCAAGGTTCGGTGGCCGGCCGGGGCACGGCCGGCAGGCGCGACCCGACGGCCGGCGGCGAGTCGGTGGCCGGCCCGGCGGTGGCCGGCGGCGAGTCGGTGGCCGGCAGGCGGGACAGGTATAGCCGGCCCGGACGTGGCCGGCAGGCGGAGTGTGCCGGCCGGCGGTGGCGGTGACCAGGTAGGACGGCCGGGGCGCCGATCCTCGGCCGGGGCGCCGACGCGATCGGCCCCCGCGGTCTCGGCAACGATCGCGGGGGCCGATCAGCGACGAGTGCGCGTGGCTCGCGCACACGGGGGTGCTGGCTACCCGGCCGGCGCGACGCCTCATCACCCGAAGACGAGTCCACGCCCAGGAACTCGCCGGGTATCCGCGTCAATACGCTATCCACCGGACGCGAGTCCCCGCAAGAGCCGCCGTCCCGCGTGTCGGCCGGGTATGCGGCAACGACCCGACACCGGGATGGCACGCTGTACCACCGTGACTTTTGATCTGAGCGTTTGGGCCCTCGGGCACGGCGTGTCGGCGGCGGACGTCCGGGCGGCCCACAACCGGTGCCGGCAGGGCGTCCATGTCGCGGGCGCCCCGGAGCCAAGGATCTTGTCGTTCTACCGCGCGGTGACCGCCGGCTATCCGGACCGGCCGGGCACCCGGACGCCGTGGGCGGTGACGCCGCTGCACGTCGCCGCGGACCATGTGGAGATGAACCTCGACGAGTCCTGCCCGGACCAGGTCCTGCTCGACATCGAGCGGCTGGCCGGTGAGCACGGCCTGCTGCTGCTCGACCCGCAGGACGGTTCCGTCTACCCGCCGCCGACCCCGGTCACCGGTTGAGGGGGGGGGGGGGGGGGGGCCCGGGCGGGGGGGGGGGGGCGCCCCCCCCCCGGTGCCGGAGCCCCCCCCCCCCCCCCGTGCACGGGTGGGGGTCGGACGCCGACGGCCGCGGTGCGGCCGTCGGCGTCCGACGATCTCCGGGATTTCCGCCCGTCAGACCTCTTCGCGCAGGTCGGCGGCGCTCGCCGCGACCGCGCCGATCGAACCGGCGGCCGAGCCGAGCAGGTCCGCGCCGACCGCCGAGTCCACGGTGATCGTCATCAGCGCCTCGCCACCGGCCTCCCGACGGGCCACCTGCATCGCGGCGATGTTGACACCCGCCTCACCGAGGATCGAGCCGACGGTGCCGACCACGCCCGGGCGGTCGGCGTAGCGGAAGAAGAGCAGGATGCCCTCGGCACCCAGCTCCAGGTCGAAACCGTCCACCTCGGTCAGCTTGATGGCGTCGCGGTTGCCGCTGTGCACCACGGTGCCGGAGACCCGGACCGTCCGGCCGTCCGGCAGCGCGCCGTGCACCGTCACCAGGTTGCTGTGCTCGGTGGTCTCCGGGTGGGTGGTCAGTTCCACCGTGACGCCACGGTCGGCGGCCAGCAGCGGGGCGTTGACGTACGTCACCTGCTCCTCGACCACCGAGGTGAAGAGCCCCTTGGTCGCGGCGAGCTTGAGCACCGAGACGTCGTTGGCGATGATCTCGCCGCGTACCTCGACGGTCACGCTCGCGGCGATCCCGCCGGCCACCGCGGTGAACACCTTGCCCAGCTTCTCGGCCAGCGGCAGCAGCGGCCGGACGTCCTCGGCGACAACCCCGCCGGCCTGCACGTTCACCGCGTCCGGGACGAACTCGCCCTGCAGCGCGAGCTTCACGCTCTTCGCCACCGCGAGGCCGGCCTTGTCCTGCGCCTCGGCGGTGGAGGCGCCCAGGTGCGGGGTCGCCACCACGTTGTCGAAGGCGAACAGCGGCGAGGCGGTGCACGGCTCCTTGGCGTAGACGTCGATACCCGCGCCGGCGACCCGGCCCTCGGCGATCGCGTCCGCGAGCGCCTGCTCGTCGACCAGGCCGCCGCGCGCGGCGTTGACGATCCGCACCTCGGGCTTGACCAGCGTCAGCTCCTTCTCGCCGATCAGCCCGACGGTCTCCGGGGTCTTCGGCAGGTGGATCGAGATGAAGTCGCTCTCGCGAAGCAGTTCCTCCAGCCCGACCAGCCGGACGCCGAGCTGCGCCGCGCGGGCCGGCTGCACGTAGGGGTCGTACGCGATCAGCCGGGTGCCGAACGCGGCCATCCGCTGTGCGAAGAGCACGCCGATCCGGCCGAGGCCGACCACGCCGACGGTCTTGCCCTGGATCTCCACCCCGGTGTACTTGGACCGCTTCCACTCCCCCGCCTTGAGCGCGGCGCTGGCGCTGGCGGTGTTCCGGGCGACCGCGAGCACCAGCGCGACGGCCTGCTCGGCGGCGGAGACGATGTTGGAGGTCGGCGCGTTGACCACCATCACCCCGCGGGCGGTGGCCGCCGCGACCTCGACGTTGTCCAGCCCCACCCCGGCCCGGGCGACCACCTTGAGTCGGGGCGCGGCGGCGATCGCCTCGGCGTCGATCTGGGTGGCGCTGCGCACGATGACCGCGTCGGCCTCGGCGAGCGCGGAGAGCAGGGCCGGTCGGTCGGTGCCGTCGACGTGACGTACGTCGAAGTCGTGCGCGAGCACGTCCAGGGCGGCGGGAGCGAGCTCTTCAGCGATCAGTACGACAGGAGTCATTGGTCCTCGTATTTGTCGTCCGGGCGAGGTGAACGTGCAGACCGGCGGGGTGGGCGCCGCACTGCGTCCCGAACTCCGCCAAAACGGGTCGTCCCTACGGTACGGACGCACCTACCGCCCGATGGTAGGCGTCCTGCTGCGCACCGTGCTCCGTGGACCCGCGTGAGTGCCCTCACAGCCCGGTGACGTCGATCGGCCGGCCCGGCACCCCGTCGTCGACCCTCGGGCGGCGGGACCGGCCGTGGCGCCCGGCGGGCGGCGCTGCCCGCCGAGGCGACTCAGGCCGAGGGGACGACCTCCGGTTCCGGCAGCGCCGGGCGTGGCAGCGGCCGGGCCCCGAGCGGCGCGACACCGAGCTGGCGGAACGTCTCGGCCTCGGTCTCCAGCACGTCGCGCAGCAGGTCGAAGGCGAGCGAGCCGACCGGCGGGTAGATCCGCTCCCGGGGCGGTTCCTCGCCGGGCGCGAGCACGTTCTGCGAGATCATGAAATCGAGGATCGCCTGCCGGACCGGCGGCAACGACACCGGCGAGTGGTAGAGCACGTTGAGCGCCTGCATCCGCATGCCCTGGACGTGGTCCTCGCCCTTGTTGTCGTGGAAGTGGGGATTGCGGGTCTCGATCTGCAGCACCGGCACCGAACTCGCCATCACCTCCGGATGGGCGATGTCGAGTACCCCGCCGAACTGTTCGAACAGCTCCACGAACTCGAACGGTTCGACCGCGAATCCGCCGGCCAGCCGCATCCGCAGTCCCAGGTCGAGACTGAGCGCGTGCTCGCCGGCGTTGCCGGTCGCGATCACCTCGGTGCCGAAGCCGGAGTACTCGGCCACCAGCCGGTTGAGGAACTCGTTGGTGATCTCGGAGCTGCGGCCGCGCCGGCTGAAGAAGAGCCGCCCGTCGCGCAGCTTCGGTTTGGAGTGCCAGGAGATCCGGACCATCGCGTACGGGTTGGCGGCGAGGTGCAGGCCGGCGGCGTACACCTTGACGTACTCGTGCACGGCACCCGGCACGTAGTTGTCCGCGTCGATGTATCCCAGGTAGGCGCGACCGGTCAGCGCGGCGACCGCCATGCCGATCAGCATCGCCTCGCCCTTGCCGGTCCGGACCAGCCCGTCGTCGTCGATCAGGTCCGGCATGCCGGCCGCCTTGAACGCCGCGGCGACCCCCGGGTCGCGCTGGTGCACGATGATCGCCGGACGCTCGGTCGCCCGACAGTACTGCTCCAGGGTCTGCGCCTCGATCTCGTAGCGGTCGACGGGATGTCGGGCGCTGTTCGAGACGAGCACGATCAGGCAGTCGTGCGGTATCCCCGAGAGCACGCCTTCGATTACTCTGCGTGTCTCGTTCATACAGGGAATGACGATCACCATTTGCCGCTCGATCGCGCGCAGCGCCTCCTGGGAGACGATGCCGTCACCGGCTGTCCCCCTGGCATCTCCCGAGTCCAACTGTATGACGCGCTGAAGTTCGTGGATGCGAACGGCGCCGAAACGCTCGGTACGGTGCGATTGCTCCAGTCGCATGCGGCGACAGTACCCGAGCGGACGCATTTACGGCCCGTAACCGCCGGCCATTTCCTGCGCCGACATCCGTGACGATGATCGGACTTCTGATGGCAATGATCCGGTAACGCGATTGCCAATGCCCCGGTAACAAGATCCCGACCACGCCACCGCGCGGCCCCGCCAGCGCCCCGGGCTCCTCGCGGCCGAAGCGGCAACGCCGACGGGGGCTTTCTCGGCTCACCCAACCCGACCGGCAACACCGACGGCGGCTTTCTCGGCCGGCGCGGCAACACAGACGGCGGCGCTACCCGCTCTTCCGGCCGGGGAGGCAACGCCGACGGCGGCGCTCCCGGCGGGGTGACCGCCGGTGGAACGCCGCCGTCGAATGGCTGGCAACGGCGGGATGACCGCCGTGGAGGGTCGCCGTCGGATGGCTGAGGCCGGCGGGGTGACCGCCGGGAGAGCCGCCGTCGGCCCGGCGCGGACGAGCGGGGTGACCGCCGCGCGACGCCGTCGGTGGACTCAGGCCGTCTCGGTGATCGGCCGGTCGACCCAGCTCATCATGCCGCGCAGCTTCTTGCCGGTCTCCTCGATCGGGTGCGCCGCACCCTCGGCCCGCCACTTGGTGAAGTTGGGCCGGCCGGCGTCGTCCTCCGCGATCCACTCACGGGCGAACTCGCCCGACTGGACCTCTGCGAGGATCTTCCGCATCTCGTCCTTGACCCGGGCGTCGACGACCCGCGGGCCACGCGAGTAGTCGCCGTACTCGGCGGTGTCGGAGACGCTGTAGCGCATCCGGGCGATGCCGCCCTCGTACATCAGGTCGACGATGAGCTTCAGCTCGTGCAGGCACTCGAAGTAGGCGATCTCCGGGGCGTAGCCGGCCTCGGTGAGCACCTCGAAACCGGTCTGCACCAGTGCGGCGGCGCCGCCGCAGAGCACCGCCTGCTCACCGAAGAGGTCGGTCTCGGTCTCCTCCTTGAAGGTGGTCCGGATCGCCCCGGCGCGGGTACCACCGATCGCCTTGGTGTACGCCAGCGCCAGGGGGAACGCCGTACCGGTGGCGTCCTGCTCGACGGCGACCAGACAGGGCACGCCCTTGCCGTCGACGTACTGGCGACGGACCAGGTGACCGGGGCCCTTCGGCGCGACCATCGCCACGTCCACGTCGGCCGGGGGCGTGATGAAGCCGTACCGGATGTTGAGGCCGTGGCCGAAGAAGAGCGCCTTGCCGGCGGTCAGGTTCGGCGCGATCGCCTCGGCGTAGAGCGAGCGCTGCGCGGTGTCCGGCGCCAGCACCATGATCACGTCGGCCTCGGCCGACGCCTCGGCCGGGGTGGCCACCCGCAGCCCCTGCTCCTGGGCCTTGGCCCGGCTCTTTGATCCCTCAGGCAGGCCGATCACCACGTCGACGCCCGAGTCGCGCAGCGACAGCGCGTGGGCGTGGCCCTGGCTGCCGTAGCCGAGCACCGCGACCTTCTTGCTCTGGATGAGCGCCAGGTCGGCGTCGTCGTCGTAGAACACCTCAGCGGTCATGACTTTCCTTTCGTGCGGCGGCCGACCCGGCCGCCGTTGTTGATGTCGGTGCGGAGCTGGTTGTTGTCAGTGGAGGGCCGGTCAGGCGGCCCGCAGCGCCGCGCCGGTGGTGATCGACCGGGAACCCCGCCCGATGGCCACCAGACCCGACTGCACCATTTCCTTGATTCCGAACGGTTCGAGATCACGCAGCAGCGCGTCCAGCTTGTCAGCGGTGCCGGTCGCCTCGATGGTGAGGGTGTCCGGTGCGACGTCGACCACGCGGGCCCGGAACAGGTTCACCGTCTCCAGCACCTGCGCCCGTTGTACCCGGTCCGCCCGGACCTTGACCAGCAGCAACTCCCGGGCGACCGAGACGTCCGGGTCAAGTTCCACGATCTTGAGTACGTTCACCAGCTTGTTGAGCTGCTTGGTGACCTGCTCCAGCGGCGAGGTCTCGGCGTTGACCACGATGGTGATCCGGGAGACCTCCGGGTTCTCGGTCTCCCCGACCGCGAGCGAGTCGATGTTGAACCCGCGGCGGGAGAACAGGCCACTCACCCGGGCCAGCACCCCGGGCTTGTTCTCCACCAGCACGGATAGCGTGTGCTTGCTCATCTCTACGCAGCCCTCACAGCTCGTCGTCGTCGAAGGCCGGGCGGACTCCCCGGGCGAACATGATCTCGTCGTTGCTGGTACCGGCGGCGACCATCGGCCACACCATCGCGTCCTTGCCGACCACGAAGTCGATGACCACCGGCGCGTCGTTGATCTCCATGGCGGCCCGGATCGTCCTGTCCACGTCGGCCTTGCTCTCGCAGCGCAGTCCGACGCAGCCGAGCGCCTCGGCGAGCTTGACGAAGTCCGGGATCCGGTGCTTGTGGGTGCCGAGCTCGGTGTTGGAGTACCGCTCGCCGTAGAAGAGGGTCTGCCACTGCCGGACCATGCCCAGGTTGCCGTTGTTGATCAGGGCGACCTTGATCGGGATCCCCTCCAGGGCACAGGTCGCCAGTTCCTGGTTGGTCATCTGGAAGCAGCCGTCGCCGTCGATCGCCCAGACCGTGGTGTCCGGCTTGCCGACCTTGGCGCCCATCGCCGCCGGCACCGCGTACCCCATGGTGCCGAGGCCACCGGAGTTCAGCCAGGTGTACGGCTTCTCGTAGGAGATGAACTGGGACGCCCACATCTGGTGCTGACCGACCCCGGCGGTGTAGACCGCGTCCGGGCCGACGATCGCGCCGAGCCGCTCGATCACGTACTGCGGGGCGAGGGTGCCGTCGGTCGGCTCGTCGTAGCCGAGCGGGTAGCGGTCCCGCAGGTCGTCGAGCTGGGCCCACCAGTCGCTCCGGTCGACAGCTCCGCCGGGCTGGCCGGCGGTGACCGCCCGGACCGCCTCGATCAGCTCGTCGATGACGTGCCGCGCGTCGCCGACGATCGGCACGTCCGCCGCCCGGTTCTTGCCGATCTCGGCCGGGTCGATGTCGGCGTGCACGATCGCCGCCCCCGGGGCGAACGAGTCCAGCCGGCCGGTGACCCGGTCGTCGAACCGGGCGCCGAGCGCCACGATCAGGTCCGCCTTCTGCAGCGCGTAGACCGCCGCCACCGTGCCGTGCATGCCCGGCATGCCCAGGTGCTGCGGGTGCGAGTCCGGGAAGGCACCCCGGGCCATCAGCGTGGTGAGCACCGGGATCCCGGTCAGCTCGGCGAGTGTGCGCAGCCCCTCGGTCGCGCCGGCCTTGAGCACCCCGCCGCCGACGTACAGCACGGGACGCCGGGCGGTGGTCATCAGCCGGGCCGCCTCCCGGATCTGCTTGCCGTGCGGGTGCAGGGTCGGCCGGTAGCCGGGCAGCTCCAGGGTGGGCGGCCAACTGAAGGTCGTCTGCTCCTGCTGCACGTCCTTGGGGATGTCGACCAGCACCGGGCCGGGCCGGCCGGTGGAGGCCAGGTGGAACGCCTCAGCCAGGATCCGCGGGATCTCGTCGGCGCTCTGGACCAGGAAGTTGTGCTTGGTGATCGGCAGGGTGATGCCCTGGATGTCGGCTTCCTGGAAGGCGTCCGAACCGATCGACGGCCGGGCGACCTGACCGGTGATCGCCACGATCGGCACCGAGTCCATGTACGCGTCGGCGATCGGCGTCACCAGGTTCGTGGCGCCCGGTCCGGAGGTGGCGATGCAGACGCCGACCTTGCCGGTCGCCTGCGCGTAGCCGGTCGCGGCGTGCCCGGCCCCCTGCTCGTGCCGGACCAGGATGTGCCGCACCTTCGAGTCGTAGAGCGGGTCGTAGGCGGGCAGGATCGTGCCGCCGGGGATGCCGAAGGCGACCTCGACCCCGAGCGCCTCCAGCGACTTGACCAGCGAAAGCGCCCCGGAGACCGGTACCGGCGCGACCACCTGCGTACCCGTGGCGGCGGCCCGGACCGGCGCCTCGGCGACCGGCCCGGCCTGGTCGACGACGGGCGCCCCGCCGCTGCGGAGTCGGCGCGGGTGCTGCTCGGCGGCGTCGCCCTCGACCACCGCGGGGCGGTGTCGGCGCGCGCTGTTGGCCAGGGTCTCTGGTGTGGGTCTCGTCATGGCTATTCAGGCCTTCGGCTCGGAGCAGTGGAACTTTCGAGGTCTGGAGGTGGGGCGGGCGGTCGCGTTGCGCGGGCGGAGATGCCGCCGGGGCGGGACCGTCGGCCACCCGGGGCGGCAGGACCGGTACGCCGGGCGGGGGACCCGTCCTGCCAACGAAGAACGTGGCCAATAAAAACGGCCCACGTGCTGATGCACGGGGCCTGCGCACTCTCGGGAGGGAGAGTGCGCTCAGATAAGTACTCGGAAGGACCTGGTCGGCGACATGGGGCTAAGCCTGACGGATCTCACGCGCTGAGTCAACTGATCCCGCATTCTGGACAGAAGGCGAATCGGGCTCGGCTGTCCGGTCGGCGGTCGGCCCGGCCGTCGGGCCGGTGTCGTCGCCCGCCGGACGGGACCCGGATCCCTCCCTCCCGGTCACGGGCCGGGGCAGGTCGGCCGGGCCGGCATCCGGCCGCGACACCTCCTCGGCGGCACCGGTCCGCAGCATCTCCTCGGCACCAGCACCAGCGACCGTTCGCAGCATCTCCTCGGGGCCGGCGGCCGGCCGGGGCAGGTCGTCGGCGGGTGGACGCGGCGCCGGGATCAACCGGGCGCCCGGCGAGGTCGCCGCCTCCAGCATCGCCTCCAGGTGCTCGGCGGGCACCCCCCAGCCGAAGAGCTGCCCCTGGCCCAACCCGCAACCGGACTCCACCACGGCGGCCAGTTCGGTCGGGTTGGTCACCCCCTCGGCGATCACCTGCAGGCCCAGCTGGTGACCGAGCCGGACGACCACGTCGACCATCGGCGCGAAGACCCGACCGCGCCGGTTCACCGCCCGGACCGGATCCGGACCGGCGACCAGACTGTGGTCGATCTTGAGGATGTCGATCGGCAGCCGGCGGAGCTGCCCCAGCGACGAGTAGCCGGCGCCGAAGTCGTCCAGCGCGATCCGTACGCCGGTCGACCGGAGCGCCTTCAGCCGGCGGATCAACTCGTCCAGGTCGGTCGCCACGGCATGCTCGGTGATCTCCAGCACCAGCCGCTGCGGTGGCACCCGGTGCGCCCGCAGTGCCTCGGCGACCTGGTTGACGTACTCCGGGGCGTGCAGTTCGCGGGGCGAGACGTTGACGGAGGCCCACACGTCGTGGCCGTCGGCGAGCCAGCGGGAGAGCTGGTGGCAGGCCTGGTGCAACACCCAGGAACCGAGCTTGGCGATCATCCCGCACTCCTCGGCCAGCGGGATGAACTCGTCCGGGCGGACGTTGCCCAACTCGGGATGGTGCCAGCGCAGCAGCGCCTCCGCGCCGACCGGACGCACCGAGGGGATCGCCACCACCGGCTGGAACGCCAGGCGCAGCTCGTCGCGCTCGATCGCGCCCCGCAGCTCGTGCTCCAGGGTGGTACGCCGGCGCAGCAGCCGGTCGTAGGCCACGTCGTACCGCTCGACCCGGTTCTTGCCCCGCTGCTTGGCGTAGCGCAGCGCCAGGTCGGCGTTGCGGAGCAGGGTCTCCACGTCCGCCGCGTCGGCGTTGTCCGCCACCCCGATGCTGACCGACAGGAACACCTCGCCGGTCGGGTGCCCGTACGGCGAGCCGATCACCCCGAGCAGCCGTTCGGCGACCCGCTCCGCCTCGGCTGGGCGGGCCCGCATCAGCACCGCGAACTCGTCCCCGCCCAGCCGGGCCGCCAGGTCACCGGGCCGGAGGTTGGTCCGCAGCCGCCGGCCGACCTCGGCCAGCACGGCGTCGCCGACGTCGTGGCCCCGCATGTCGTTGACGTTCTTGAAGCCGTCCAGATCCATCCCGAGCAGTACGAACGGCGTGTCGGCCCGCTCGTGCCGCTGTTGCAGGGCGCGCAGCAGGCCACGACGGTTGGCCAGTTCGGTCAGCGGGTCGGTGTGCGCCAGTTCGCGGAAGTGCGCCTCCCGTTCGGCGAGCCGACCGGCGTAGCCGCGTACGTCGTTGAGTGCCAGGTACTGCCGGGCCACCAGGCCGAAGCCCTCGACGATGCCGGCCAGCACCGCGAAGATGCTGAACGTGCCGCCGACCACGAGGTGGTAGACGGCGGAGACGGCCATCGCGACCATCGGCAGGAAGGCGTACGCCGTCCCCCGGCGGATCACGTCGCCGTCCGGACCGCCCGACGGGTCCGGCGCCCGGCTGGTGAACGCCACCACCAGCAGGCCGAACGGCAGCAACGCCGCACCGAAGACCGCGAGGCCCGGCTCGGCCCGGCAGACCCCGGCGGCGATGGCCAGGCCGCATCCGGCCACCAGGGTCACGCCCCCGCCGGCCAGGACCAGGCCGTGCCGGGGCGACCGGGACCGCACCGCGACGATGAAGGTGAGCCCGGCCGCCACCGCGGCGGTCGCGGTGGCCAGGACGAGGGCCAGGCAACCCTTCGGGGTGTACCCGCCGAGCAGCCGGGTCGGCTCGGCGAGCAGCACCCAGCCGACGAACCAGAGCGCGGCGGCGATCACCAACCCGTCCAGGACGAGTCGCAGCGCGGCGGCCGCGTCGTGCGCGGCACCCGGCAGCCGCAGCAGTCCGGCGCAGAGCAGCAGTCCGCCGACCGCCATGCCGACCGCGACCAGCGCGGCCAGGTCCGGTCGCGGGCTGGGCTGGTGGACCGGGTGGTCGACCGGGAAGAGCCCGGCCATTCCGACGACCGCGCTGGCGGCCGCCAGCGCGCCGCCGAGTGCGAGCAGCCACTGGCCCACCCGGCGAGGTCCGGTGTGCCGCCGGGCGGTGATCGCGAGCAGCACGGGACCACAGGCGGAGGCGAGGCCTACCGCCACCGGGAGAACCGGCACACCGAGGGCGCTATGCACGGATTCACTCTGCCGGATCGAGGAGGATCCATGGGGGAGGCGCGAGGTGATCCGCGCCGTGGGGCGAAGAGCACCGATTCGGGCGTCAGTGGGACGATCGGGTCGATCAGCACCGGGCTCCCGCCGCCACCGGCGTCCCGCGTGCTGGACCCCGGTGGGGCGGCGGCCGGCGGACCGGCCCCGGTGGTGCCACACTTGTCGAATGCCTGACCTGCGGTCGAAGACCTCCACGCATGGCCGGACGATGGCCGGCGCCCGGGCCCTGTGGCGGGCCACCGGAATGACGGACGACGACTTCGGCAAGCCGATCGTCGCCATCGCGAACAGCTTCACCCAGTTCGTGCCGGGGCACGTACACCTCAAGGATCTCGGTGGCCTGGTCGCCGACGCGGTGGCGGAGGCCGGCGGGGTCGGCCGGGAGTTCAACACCATCGCCGTCGACGACGGCATCGCGATGGGCCACGGCGGCATGCTCTACTCGCTGCCCAGCCGGGAGCTGATCGCCGACGCGGTGGAGTACATGGTCAACGCGCACTGCGCGGACGCCCTGGTCTGCATCTCCAACTGCGACAAGATCACGCCGGGCATGCTGCTCGCCGCGCTCCGGCTGAACATCCCGACCGTCTTCGTCTCCGGCGGTCCGATGGAGGCCGGCAAGACGGTGGCGATCGAGGGCATCGTGCACGACAAGATCGACCTGATCGACGCGATGATCGCCTCGTCGAACGACGCGGTCACCGACGACCAGCTCGGCGCCATCGAACGGTCCGCCTGCCCGACCTGCGGCTCCTGCTCCGGCATGTTCACGGCGAACTCGATGAACTGTCTGACCGAGGCGATCGGCCTGGCCCTGCCGGGCAACGGGTCGGTGCTGGCCACCCACGCCGCGCGCAAGGCACTCTTCGAGCGGGCCGGCAAGGTGGTCGTCGACATCGCCAACCGCTGGTACGCCGACGACGACAGCTCCGTGCTGCCGCGCTCGATCGCCTCACGGGCCGCCTTCGAGAACGCGGTCGCCCTGGACGTGGCGATGGGCGGCTCCACCAACACCGTGCTGCACCTGCTGGCCGCCGCCCGCGAGGCCGAGCTGGACTTCGGTGTCGCCGACATCGACGAGATCTCCCGCCGGGTGCCCTGCCTGGCCAAGGTCGCCCCGAACTCGCCGAAGTACCACATGGAGGACGTGCACCGGGCCGGCGGCATCCCGGCGATCCTCGGCGAACTCGACCGGGCCGGGCTGCTGCGCCGGGACGTGAACTCGGTGCACTCGGCCGACCTGGACAGCTGGCTGGCCGACTGGGACATCCGGGGCGGCCGGGCGAGCCGGGAGGCGATCGAGCTGTTCCACGCCGCCCCGGGCGGGGTCCGCACCACCGAGCCGTTCTCCACCACCAACCGCTGGTCCACCCTGGACACCGATCCGGCGGAGGGCTGCATCCGGGACCGGGAGCACGCGTACACCGCCGACGGCGGGCTGGCCATCCTGCACGGCAACCTCGCCCCGGAGGGTGCCGTGGTCAAGACCGCCGGGGTGCCCGCCGAGTGCCTCACCTTCCGCGGACCGGCCAAGGTCTTCGAGTCGCAGGAGGCGGCGGTCGACGCCATCCTCGGCAAGCGGGTCGTCGCCGGCGACGTGGTGGTGATCCGCTACGAGGGCCCGAAGGGCGGGCCGGGCATGCAGGAGATGCTCTACCCCACCTCGTTCCTCAAGGGCCGGGGCCTCGGCCGGGAGTGCGCGCTGATCACCGACGGCCGGTTCTCCGGTGGCACCTCCGGGCTCTCCATCGGACACGTCTCCCCCGAGGCGGCCGGCGGCGGACTGATCGCCCTGGTCGCCGACGGCGACGAGATCGTCATCGACATCCAGTCCCGCAGCATGGAGCTGAACGTCCCGGCCGACGTGCTGGAGGCGCGCCGGATCGCCCAGGAGAAGCGGGACCGGCCGTACACCCCGGTGGACCGGGTCCGGCCGGTCTCCGCCGCGCTGCGCGCGTACGCCTCGATGGCGACGTCGGCCAGCGACGGCGCGTACCGCCGCGTCCCCGACTGAGGTGTGAGGAAGGGCCCCTTCCTATCGTTTCCGGTTGTAGAAGGGGCCCTTCCCAACGCCTGGGAAGTCGGCTCTAACGCCTGAGGAAGTCGGTGACGAGTTCGGCGAGTTGCCCGGGGCGCTCGGCCACCATCGCGTGGCTGGCGCCGTCGAGGTGGACGATCCGCAGCCACGGGTTGTCGGCGACCGTGGCCAGCCGGTCCCGCAGGCCGCGCCGGTGTGCCGCGTACAGCTCGGCGAAGGGCTGCTGTTCGGGCAGGTTCTCGGTGGCGAGCACCAGCAGCAGCGGGCTCCGTACGTCGCGGTAGACCGGGATCAGGTCCAGCGTCTCCATCGCGACCCGCAGCTCCTCGGTCAGCCGTGGCCCGGGCCGCAGCCGGTACCCGCCGTCGGCAGGTACGAGGTTGCGCTCGAACGCCTCCACCCAGGGTTCCTCGGCGGAGCCGTACCGCCGGGCCTGGGCACGCTGGCCGGCGAGGGCCGCCTCGACCTGGTCGGCGGTGAGTGGCCGGGCCATCGCGCCGGCCATCGCCGCGAAGACCTGCCGGAGCCGGGCGAGTTCGGCGGCGGCCCGGTCCGGGTCGAGCCCGGCGAGGTCCTCCGGCCGGGCCGGGGGTGGGTTGCCGTCCAGGCTGACCGCGCCGGGGCAGTCCGGGTGTCGGGCCGCCCAGAGCGCCGCGAGCATGCCGCCGAGGGAGAGACCGGCCACGGCGGGTCGGTCCAGGTCCAGCTCGTCGACGACGGTGGCCAGGTCGTCCAGGACCGCGTCCCAGGTCCAGGGGCCGTCGCCGGACCGGCCGTGCCCCCGCAGGTCCAGCGTGACCACTCGGTGCGCGGGGCGCAGCATCCGGGCCAGCTCGGTCACCGTGGCGAGGTTGCCGCCGGCACCGTGCAGGAGCAGCAGCGGGGCACCGGAACCGCCGTGGTCGTGGGCGGTGATCGGCACCGTCCCCGACCTGATCATGATGGTGGCGCTGCCTGTGGGTACGTCAGCCACGGGGAAACCGCCCTTGTTCGAGTAACCGGTCACGTACGGAGGAGGGCCACACCCCGCCGTCGGGGTGGCGGGCCAGTTTGCCGCGGTTGACCAGGTCGTGTACGCCCTGCCGGGTGATCCCGAGCATCGCGCCGGCGACCGCGTACGACACCGAGACGGCGGTGGGGTGCCCGACCCGGCGGGCGACGGTCCGGCCCAGCGGGGTACGCCACCAGTCGAGCGGCGGCTCGAACGGGCCGTCTCCGGGGTAGAGCGTGGAGACGATCCGGAGCACGACGCCGACGGCTTCCCGGTCGTCTCCGTTGACCAGCCGGTGGGCCCAGGCCTCGGCGCGGACCCGGACGACGGTCCGCAGCGCGTCGACGGTGTCGTCGCCGTCGAGCAGGATCTCCAGCGGATCCAGCAGTCGGATGTCGATCGTGCGGAGCAGCTGTTCGACCAGTTCGTCGTGGGTTGGTGGCATGGCGGCTCCCCTCAGGTACTTGACACTCATCGTCAAGTACTTGACGCCGCCCGTCAAGCCCCCGGGGACGCCGAACCGGGTCTGGTCCGCCCCGTCGGCCGGATCACGCCGTCACCCCGCCGGGCGGGTCGGCTTGAGCAGCGCGGTGAGTACGCCGTCGACCCGGGCGAGCACCTGCTCGGCGGCCGCCCCCTCGGCAGCCACCCGCTCGACGGCCGCCCCCTCGGCAGCCACCCGCTCGACGGCCGCCCCCTCGTTGAACAGCCCCTCCAGTACGCCGTGCAGGCCGTGCAGCAGGAACTCGACGGTGAAGGTCGGATCCTCGACCGCCAGCTCCCCGGTCCGTACACCCTCCCGGACCAGTTGCCGCAGGCTCTCCTTGATCGGACCGAGTTCGTCGGGCTCCTCGATGCCGGCCTCGTGGAACAGCAGGGCCACCAACCGTGGATTCGCCACCCAGAACCCGACCATGCCGGTGACGAACCGGCGTACCCGGTCCAGCGCGGCCGTTCCCGGGGCGGCGGCGACGGCGTCGGTGCCGGCGGCGAGGATCCGCTCGTTGCACCGCCGACGCAGCGCGGTGAAAACCTGGGCCTTGGAGCCGAAGTACTCGTACACGGTCCCCTTGCCGAGGCCGGCCTCGGCGGCGATGCCGTCGATGGTGGTCGCGTCGAGCCCGTCCCGGAGCAGAACCCGGGTCGCCGCGTCCAGGATCTGCCCTGGTCGCTCGCCGGGCGCACGGGGCGCACGGGGACGTTTCACGCTCGGTCTGGTGCCACTCATGTCGCCGGAGCCTAATCGCCCCCTTGACAACCGACCAGCGGTCGGTAGGTTCGGAGCCGTTACCGACCGACGGTCGGTCGGTAACTGCCTCCACCGCGACCCGCGACCCGCTACCCGCGACCAGCCGTCACGACGGCCCGGAAGGACCCACCGATGAGAACCGCCGCCGAGCTGCTCTTCCTGTCCGGCACCATCGCGGAGATCGAGCCACTCACCCACCGGATGCGCCGGATCCGGATCACCGGCGAGCGGCTCCGGGGGCTCACCTGGCTGCCCGGCCAGCACGTCCGGGTCAACGTCACCCCGACCCGGGACTGGGTACGCCGTCCCGGCGACGCCCGACGCAGCTACTCGATCTGGCACCTCGACCGCACCGCCGGCAGCCTCGACCTCTGCGTACTCGACCATGGGGCCGGGCCGGGCGCCGAGTGGGGACGTCGGGCCCGCCCGGGGCAGACGATCACGCTGTCCCGGCCGGAGGGACGACTGACCCTGCGGGAGTCGCCGTACCACCTCTTCGTCGGCGACGAGACCGCCGCTGTCGCGTTCGGCGCCATGCTGCGTGCGCTGCCCGCACCCGTTCCGGCGTACGGCGTGCTGGCGACGGATTCGCCCCAGGGGGAACTGCCGCTGCCGGCCGACCGTCCACTGCGCTGGGTGCACCGGGGCGACGCCGACCCGGCCAACCCGGCACCACTGCTCCGGGCGGTACGCGCGCTCGACCTGCCCGACGCCGGGCCCGGCACCGCGTACCTGGCCGGTGAGGCGCGCACCTGCCAGGCTCTCCGGGACCATCTTGTCCGGGAGCGGGGCTGGACCCGCCGACAGGTCGTCGTCAAGCCGTTCTGGGCACCCGGCCGGCGAGGACTCGACTGAGCGGCCGGCCCACGCAACCACCGTGACACCGCCCGCCGGCCGTCACACTGCCGCCCGCCGCGCCCCCAACCGGTACCAGCCGACGGTGAGGGCAACCCGGCAACCGGCGACCGGCGACCGGCCGCGACGGGAGAACAGGAGTCAGAAGGGTGGCGGCTGGCGGAGGTCCGGTCCGCCGGTGTGCGGGTGGTCGACGTGGTTGCCGGCCGGTACCGGCAGTCCCGCGACGCACGCCGCCGAACAGGCGTTCACCAGCAACGGCAGCACGTCCGCACCGACTCCACGGGCGATCCAGACCTGGTGCGGGCCGGACGCGTCGAACGGCCCCCGGCACACGCTGCACTCGTGGACCGCGGTCACCCCCCACACCCCGGGATCGAGTGCTCCACAGTCGACGGTGGCGGCGGACTCCTCCGCCGGGCGCAACCGCGGAAACGGCGCCCGGTACTTGTAGTTGCCGTACAACGCACGGGTGCTGACCGTGCTCCGCCGCAGGTTGCGGCACCGGGTCAGCTCGTACGGGAACCAGTGCAGCCGGTACGAGGTGTACGGGGTGAACTCCTCCAGACTGGTCATCGCCCCGATCTCGGGCGGGATCCGGACCAGGTTGGAGCCGTACAACTGGAGGTGCCGGACCTCGGTGAGCCGGGCGATGGTGGGCGGCAGTTCGACGATCTGCCGGCGTTGCGCCGGCGGCAGATCGGCGAGCGGTCGGAACACCTCGCGGCCGTCGGCGGCCGCCTCGTCGACCAGTTCCAGCAGTCGCCGCCAGCCGGGTGCCGAGGTGTCCTGCCGTTCGGCGTGGAAGCGGACCTCGCGTCCCCGCGCTGGTGCCCTCATCTGGTTGAAGCAGCGACAGCGATCGGTGCCGGACTCTTCGATCATCCCGTGGACCCTACCGACGACCGGCAAGACCCCTCGGAGCCGAGGGCGGCACCGTCGCGGCGGCCCGCACGGCACCGAGCCCCGTCAGAGCCGGCCGATCATCCGCACCGGCCCTACAGCGTTACGGCCAGCCGCCGGCCGCCAGCCCGACACCATCACAACCGGCCGATTGTCCGCACCAGCCGACACCACCACAACCGGCCGCCGTCCGCACCAGCCCCGACACCATCACAGCCGACCGACCGTCCGCACGAGGCCCGGCGGTCGCGGCGTCCGGTCAGTAGCCCGGGAAGACCCGACGCAGGTCGTCGAGGCTGACGGGTCCGGTCACCGTCACCCCGTCCGGGGTGTGCGCCGGCCCGAGGCGACCCGTGGCCAGCCGCAGCCACGCCTCGGCCGGCATCGTCGCCTCCCCGTCCGGCTGGTCCGCCGCCTCGGTCAGCTCGACCCGCTCGCCGAGCCGCAGTCCGAAGGTCTGCTCCGGGTCGTGCACCCGTACCGTCAGCTCGGCTCGCCGGCCGTCGAGCGCGTCCGGCCGGGCGACCCACCCGAGCAGGAAACCGACCTGCTCCAGGAGCAGCGGCACCGCTTCCGGCGCCACCGTCGCGTACGGGTTGAAGCTGACCTCGATGTCCCACTCGTGCAGGGCGAACTCGCTGAGTCGCATCCGCGCCGCGGTCGCCAGGTCGACCGGTTCAGGCAGGAATCCGAGGTCGACCCGGACAGTCTCCCGGGTGGCGGCGTCGAGTGACTCGTACTGCTCGACCAGGCGCCGGTTGGCGTCGAGAAAGCCCTCGGCGTGCCCGGTCGGGTCCATCGCGTCCCAGCGCGCCCACACCGACCGGTTGAAGTCCTGGTCGGGTGCGGGGCCGCCGGTCAACGCGGCGGTCAGGCTGGCCTGGTTGATCTCGGCTCCACTGCCCAGGTGGCTGAGCACCTGCGAGATCTGCCACTCGCTGGCCCCGGAGGGCCGGGTCAGGTCCGTCGGTCCCAGGTCCCGGACCAGCGCGGCGAGTTCGTCGTGCCCCGAGCGGAGCGCGGCGATGACCTGGTCGGCGATCACAGCCATGGCGTTTCCTGTCGTTCGGCGGGCGGAGACCGGTCGTTCGGCCGGCGGGTGGCCACCCCCGTCCGGGGACGGCCACCCGCCATCATGCCCCCACCATCCCGCCAGCCGGGCCCGGGGCCGGCCTGCCTCTCCGGCCGACCCCACACACCGGCGCCGCCCGGGCCGGTCAGCCAGCCGGACAGTGGGCCTGACCAGCTACCCGAACAGGCCGGTCAGGGTCCCGGTGGCCACGGCCAGACCCTCGATCACCTTGCGGGCCTCGTTCCCCTCCGCGTCGGCGGCGAGGCCGCTGCGTGCCTTGAGGGCGTAGACGTGGAACCGGTAGCGGTGCTCGCCGCTCGGCGGGCAGGGCGGCGCCCAGGCCGACCGGCCGGCGGAGTTCTGTCCCTCCAGAACGCCGTCGGGCAGGTCGCCGGCGGGCAGTTCCCGGGTCTGGGCGGGGATGTCGAATACCACCCAGTGCAGGTACGTGAAGCCAGGCGCGTCCGGATCGTCGACCACCACCGCGTACGACTCCACGCCGTCGACCTCGCCCGACCAGGCGAGTGCGGGCCGCTCCCCGGTACCCCGGCAGCTGTACTGGTTCGGAATCCGCTCTCCCTCCTTGAACGCCGGGCTGGTCACCGTCAGACTCGCCCCGGAACCGGCCGCCTGCTCCGGCTCGTCGTCACCGCACGCGGTCAGCGTCGCGGCGAACAGTCCGAGGACGAGGACCGCGGCGGCGCCCCGAGGTCCGGGCCGACGCGTCCCGGACGTCGACCTTCGGGTGTCCACAACAGACAGAGCTGGCATCGTCGTCCCTTTCACCTGGGCACCCCGTGGGAGCGCTGCCAGCCAGCGAAGCACGCTCCCGAACTCCCGGAACAGCCCTGATCGGAGACTCTGCCGGTCCTGCCGGGCCGTACCGGACCAGACAGCCGCAACGAGCCGGACGGACAGCCAAAACCACCATGATCATGGAACCTGTCGGGCCGCGTCCCGGTCACGCCACCATCCTGGTTACGCCACCGATCCGGTCTCCGGGGCGGGCGTGGACTACGACTCCGGCTCCGTCTTCGGCTCCGGCTCCGCGTCGAGCCAGGCTTCCAGCAGCAACCGGTCGATCGAGTCCGGGTTGCCGAGACGTCCGCGCGCCGCGCGTCGGGCCCGCAACTCGGCCCGGCTGAACCAGCGGGTCTCCAGCAGTTCCTCACCGTCGACCTCGGTCACCTCGCTGCTGGCCCGGGCAAAAAAGCCCACCATCAGCCCGGCCGGGAACGGCCACGGTTGGGAGGCGAAGTAGCGCACCGATTCGACCACCACACCGGCCTCCTCGAACGCCTCACGCCGCACGGCGTCCTCCAGACTCTCGCCGACCTCCAGAAACCCGGCCAGCAGGGCGAAGGAGTCCCGGTCCGCCCCCGCGTGCCGGCCGAGCAGGCAACGGGCCGGGCTGCCCGGCGCCTCCACCAACATGATCACCGCCGGACTGATCTGGGGAAACATCTGACGTCGACAACCAGGACACTCCCGGGCCGCACCTCCGTCGGTCGACCGGGTCGGCTGGCCGCAGGTGGCACAGAAACGCTGGTGCCGGTGCCAGTAGCAGAGGCCACGGGCGTACGCCAGCAGTGCGGCCTCGGCCGGCTCCAGCCGCTGGACCAGCTCACGGACGTCTACCGTCCGGTCCGCACCGACCGCCCGGAGCGCCTCGGTTTCCGACAGTCCGCTCAGGTCCACGGCGAAGACGGGTCGGGTGCCGTCGACACCGAGGAAGACCGGCCCTTCGGCGGCGGTGGCCGGCAACCACGGGCCGTCCCTGCCCCCGAGTCGGATCACCGTTCCGGCCGCGACCAGACACCGGTCCCGCCACAGGGGGATGATCTCGGTCTGCCCGCCGGTGAGTGCCGCCTGCAGCCGTTCCGGATCGCGGCGCAGCCGGGCGGCACGATCAAGACCGCCGCCGGCGTACGCGACGAGGGCGGGCGGAGCGCCGTTCACCGCCGGGTGGCCGTTCACCGCCGGGCCTTCCGACCGCGACGGCCGGAGCCGTACGGACGACCGGACGCGCGGAGAAGTGGACGGGGTGGCACGGGTGCGCTGATCACCGGCACCTCCGCATGTTATGCGCCGTACGGGCCTGATCGCCCCGTGCCGCCGGGTCCGCCTCGTCACATCCTCGACGCGGGGTGCACGGATCGTACGGACGGGAGGAATGCTCGACCGGTGAACGTCACCAGACCCGCCACCCTCGACGACGCACCGGCCCTGGCAGAGCTCTTCCAGCTCAACCGCGACTTCCTGGCCCCGTGGGAGCCGATCCGCCCCGACGGGTGGTTCACCGTCGCCGGTCAGCGCGCCGACCTGGCGGCCGCTCTCGACCGACGGGACCAGGGAACCGGACTGGTGCACGTCATCCTCGACGACGCCGGCCGGGTGGTCGGTCGGATCGCCCTCAACAGCATCATCCGGGGGGCCTTGCAGTCCGGCAGCGTGGGCTACTGGGTGAGCGGCAGCCACAACGGCCGCGGGCTGGCCACCGCCGCCGTACGGGAGATCGTCCGGGTCGCCTTCACCGAGCTGGGCCTGCACCGTCTCCAGGCCGAGACGCTGCCCCACAACACCCCGTCGCGACGGGTGCTCGAACGCAACGGATTCGTCCGGATCGGGATGGCGCCGGAATACCTGAACATCGCCGGACGGTGGCAGGACTTCGTCCTCTACCAGCTGGTGAACAGCGCCTGGACCCCGCCCGGGCAGCCGGAGGGCAACTGACGGCGGTTCCGGGCCGCGTCCACCGCAGCGGCTCGGCGAGGTGTTCTCCGCAGACGACGGCCGGTGACTGGGCACGGGCACGCGACGTCGTACCCGTCCGTTAGACATAGACCGGCACGAAAGCGCTGCGGGGAGCGCTGCTTCTTCCCGCGCGGGTTCGTGCGTGCCGGCCGCAGCGTGCGGAACGACCGGCACGACGTCCACGGGAGGCATCGTTGCACCAGACGAAACGGGCAGTCCGGACAGCCGTCCGGCTCGCCCTGACGACCGGCCTGGTCATCACCGGCACCCTGCTCAACCCGTTCAGTCCGGCCGCGCGGGCCGCCGACCCCACGTCGACCGTGCTCCCGGTGGAGCGGGCGGCCGACGTGGTGGCGGTCCGGGACCGGGTGTTCGTCAGCGGCGGGGTCACGTCGACCTCGGTGGTGGTCGCCAGCGCGACCGGTGAGGTCACCGGCGTGCTCGGTGACCTGCCCGGACCCACCGACCTGCTGGTCAGCAACGACCAGAGCACGCTGTACGTGGCACTGCCCAACGCCAACCAGATCGTCGCGTTCGACACCGGCTCGCTGCAGGAGTCGGCGCGTTACTCCACCGGCACGGCGGCCTGCCCGTCGTCGTTGGCGATCTCCGGTCGACGGTTGTACTTCGGGTACGGCTGCGGTCAGTGGGGCGGCAACATCGGACGGGTCGACCTGGGACGGCAGCCGGCGGTGGTCCACACCGGTCTGGCCGCCGAGAACTACTACCAGCATCCGATCCTCGCCACCGCGGTCGGGGCCCCGTCGGTGCTGACCGCGGGTCAGCCGGGGCTCAGCCCGTCGGCGGTCTTCGTCTACGACATCGGTACGAACGGCGCGCTCACCTTCCTGCGCCGCAGCGCCCACAGCGCGACCGGCAGCAATCTCCGGGACGTCGCGCTGAGCCGGGACGGGACGTCGGTCTACCTGGCGCAGGGTGCGCCGTACGGCATCCAGGCGTTCGCCGTGGCCGACCTCAACCAGCAGTCGCAGTTCTTCCCGACGACCCACTACCCGAACGCCGTGGAGGTGTCCCGCGACGGCACCCTCATCGCGGCGGGGTCGGACGCCTCGTCCGAGCCGGACGTGTTCATCCTGCGGCCGGACGGCATCGGGGTCACCTCGTTCGTGCTCGACGAGTCTCTCGTTGCCAGGGCGTTGGCCTGGGCGCCGAACGGTCAGCGGCTGTACGCGGTGACCCAGCACTGGTCGGCCGGCGCGCCGATGCTGCACGTCCTGCCGGTGCCGACGGACTAGGTCAGCCTCGCCCGGGGCGGTCCACGGAGCCGGGCCGCCCCGGGCTCGCCCGCCGCTCGGGCCTCCTCCGCGAGCTCGACAACAGCCGGAGCGCGCGGTGGGGCGCCGCTCACGTCCGCTCGGTCGTGGAGCATGTGATGCATTCCTGACCCCGGCACCGACCCGGCCGGCCCGCCTACGGGCGGACCGGCCGAGGATGCGGAACCGGCCGGAGCGGCGGACCGGCCGGCAGTGTGGAGCCGGCCGGAGCCGCGAAGCGGCCGGCAGTGTGGAGCCGGCCGGAGGCGGACCGGCCGTGGGAACGGCGAGCGGAACGGCCTAGCCTTCGAGCAGGGTGACCCGGCCCTGGTCCAGGTCGTAGCGGGCACCGACGACCGCCATCTCCCCGGAGTGGACCCGCTCCGCGATGATCTCGCTGGCGGCGGTGAGGTGTGCGACCTGGGCAAGGACGTTCGCCCGTACCCCGGCCTCGACGACGTCGCCGGGGCCGCCGATCAGCGGCTCGACCACCGGGCGCAGCGCCTCGACGATCGCGCCGATCGAGCCCGGTGCGTGCCCGCCGCTCTCGATAGTCTCGACGGCGGCCGAGACTGCACCGCACCGCTCGTGGCCGAGGACGACCAGCACCGGCGGAACGAAGTGCTCGACCGCGTACTCGATGCTGCCCATCATGATGGTGTCGACGATGTTGCCGGCGACCCGGTTGTCGAACAGGTCACCGAGACCCTGGTCGAAGAGGACCTCCGGGGAGACCCGGGAGTCGGCGCAACCCACGATGATCGCGTACGGGTCCTGGCCCTCCGCCAGCCTCCGGATGTCCCGGGGTGACTGGCGCGGGTGTCGGCTCCGGCCGTTGACGAAGCGCCGGTTGCCGTCCAGCAGTCGGCGGATGGCCTGGGTCGGTGTGGTCGGCGTCGATTCGGCTGACGGGTTCGCGGCGGCCGGGCCGGCGAGGCCGACCGTGCCGACGGCGGTCATTCCGCCGACGGCCAGCAGGGTCCGCCGGGTGACCGAACTATGTGGAATGTTCTTCACAATCGGCGAACCTAGCGGAGCGCCGCCAACCGCCGTGACAGATGAACGACAGCGGATGAATGTTGAGACCCGAATCACCCTCGGGTCTCATTCACCTCGTCGGGCTATGGCAGCGCCGCCCAGGTCACCCCGATCTCCGGTTCCTGCTCCGACGGTGGACTGAACCGCTGTCGCCGCTCGTCGAGGACTGTCAGCCGGCCGGTCGGGATGTCGAAGAAGAGTCCCTGTACGGACGCCTTCTCGCGGTCCACGCCACGCGCGGCCAGAAACTCGCGCAACGCGGCGACCTGGAGGGCGACGTTGACCATCGCCAACTGGTCGACGTCGGTACGGCCGTCCCCGGCGGCGGCGCGCCCGATCGGGTGGCCGGCCCGCCACGCCTCCAGGGCAGGCCGGCCCCACCGCAACCAACGGCCGAGCGGGCTCTCCTCCGCGCCGAGGCCGAGCCCGCCGAGCAGTCCCTGCATGGCACCGCAACCGGAGTGTCCACATACCAGCAGGGCCCGCACGTCGAGCACCTCGACGGCGTACGAGACGGCGGCGGCGACCGACGAATCCAGTTCCGGGTCCGCCGGGACCAGGTTGCCGATGTTGCGGACCGTGAACAGGTCACCAGGCCCGCTGCTGGTGATCACATTGGGCACGATCCGTGCGTCGGCACAGGTCAGGAAGAGGGTCTGCGGCCGGTGCCGGCCGTCGAGTTCACTGAGGAAGGGCAGCAGGCGCGGGGCCGAGCGCCGGTGGTACTCGCGTACGCCGGCGTGCAGGGGTCGCAGCGCGGCGTGCAGGGAGGCGTGGTGGTCGGCGTCCAGCGTGCCGGCCGGTTCGACATGCCGGGCCTGCCAGCTCGACCAGGGCGAGAACCAGCGGGGTGGCACCAGGGCGTGCACCCGCCGGGCCGGACGGGGCTGGTCGCCGCGCAGGGCCGCGGGGCCGACCTCGTCGAGGCGTACGGTCCCGCCGGTGCCCTCGTGCTGGCGTACCCACCAGTCGAGGTGGTCGAAGGCGGCGTGGTCCAGGAAGTCGGTGGCGAGTTCGAGATCCACCACGCTGCCCGGCGGCACCTTGCCGAGTACGGCGGACAGCCGGGGAATGGCGAGGAAGCTCAGGGTGCCCTCGACGTGCACGAACCAGTGTTCGGGTGCCGGTGGCCGGGTCGGCAGCCGCTCGGCGTGCACCCTGGCCCAGACCACCCGTCGGAGGACCAGGCAGAGCGCGAGAGCGAGCCCGATCAGTACGCCCTCCAGCAGGTTGAAGACCACCACGCCGAGGGCGGTGACGACGTAGACGGCCAGTTCGCGGTGCCGACGTACCCGCTGGATGTCGGAGATCTTGACCAGTTGCAGGCCGACCACGACGAGGAGCCCGGCGAGGGCGGCCATCGGGATCCGCTCGACGAGCACCACGAGCAGGACCGCGAAGAGCAGCACCCAGACGCCGTGCAGTACGGCGGAGGCGCGGGTCCGGGCTCCGGCGTTGACGTTGGTGGAGCTACGCACGATGACGCCGGTGACGGGCAGCCCGCCGCACATCCCGGAGACCGTGTTCGCGAGACCCTGGCCGACGAGTTCCCGGTCCAGGTTGGTCGGCTTTGTCGACCGACCACCAGCCGCGCCGGCCCTGGCGGCACCCGCCCTGGCCACGCTGGTACCGGTTTCGCCGTCCTCGCCAGCACTCGCCTCGGTGGCGCTGGCGCTTACCTCACCGTCGGTGGCGGTACCAGCCTTGGCGGCGTCGGAGCTGGCATTGCCGGCCTTGGCGGTCTCGGCGGCGGCCAGCCGGTCGACGGCGGTTGCCGACAGCAGGCTCTCCACGCTGGCGATCGCGGCCACGGTCAGTACGGCGGCGGCGACCGCCGACCAGTGCCCGTCCGGCAGTGCCGGCAGGTGTACGGCCTCCAGCAGCGACCCCGGCATCTCGACCCGGGCCAGGTCGACGTCGTTCCAGACCACGGCGGCCACCGTGGCGACGGTGATCGCGACGAGCGGGCCGGGTATCCGGCGGACCACCGCCGGCAGCCGGGGCCAGAGCACCAGCAGTCCGATGACCATCAGCCCGATCAGTGTGGCGTGGTCGTGCCGGCCCGCCAGTTGGCCGGGCAGGTCGACAAGGTTCTGCACCGGGGTGGTCCCGGGCTCGCCGCCCAACAGGACGTGCAGTTGCGCGAGGACGATGGTGAGACCGATGCCGGCGAGCATGCCGTGCACGATCGCGGGCGAGAGCGCGAGCGCGGTCCGGGCGATCCGGCTGAGGCCGAATCCGATCTGCACCAGCCCGGCGGCGGCGGTGATGGCACAGGTGGCCGCCCAACCGAACCGGCCGACCAGTTCCGCCACGACCACGGTCAGCCCGGCCGCCGGTCCGGTGACCTGCAGCGTCGAGCCGCCGAACAGGCCGGCCAGCACCCCGCCGACCACGGCGGCGATCAGTCCTGCGGTCACCGGCGCGTCGGACGCGGCGGCGATCCCCAGCGACAGTGGCACCGCGACCAGGAAGACCACCAGGGAGGCGGGCAGGTCGTATCGCAGATCCCTGCGGACCCAGGAGCTGACTCGGGCCGATGCTGTGGCCAGACCGATCGACGTGGGCGACATGCTGCCTCCTCCGGCTCCGCCGCATGTGGTGGCGGCGGAGAGTTGTTGCCGTGCGGTTTCCGCGCCGGATACATCCGGTTACCAGTGATTCGGAAGAAAGAGGGGTGATGATCGCCGTTCGCCGAAATTCTACCGATACACGGCAGGAAATCCCCATAGGGAGGTGTGACTCTTTAGAGCTACTTGTGAGAGGCCCGGTCCGACCGCGCTCGTCGGAGGACGACGTCGCGACGACGACCAGATCGATGCGTCGAACGTGAGCAACGCTCCACCGTGACGGTTCGAATCACCTACGGTGGCGCAGGCAGCCTTTCCCGTGCTGTCCGGCCGGTTCACCATCGCCGGCCGGACGGGCGGTGAGGGGCAGACCGCCTGGTCCGACCCGGTACGCAGGACGAACCTGTCGACGTGGCGGGTCAGGGTAGACCGCTTGCCAACGCTGCGATGGCAAGGCCGTGGGCCAGCACGGCTGAGGTGAGTCCGTGACGTAGGCGCAGGAAGGCGCAGATGAGCCCTTCCCAGGCGGTGAACGCCAGCAGGGGCCAGCCGTGATTGGTGACGGTGGAGGCGAGAAAACTGTGACAGGCCGCGAACAGCAGCCCGGACAACAGCGCGGCGCGGACCGGGCTCGTCATCTGGGCCAGGCGTGTTTGCAGTAGCCCGCGGAAGAGCACCTCTTCGAAGAGGTTGCCCGCGAGACAGAAGAACAAGATCACCGGCACGGCGGACAGCGCGACGGCGCCGCCACGGTCGGCCTGCGGCGAACGGCCGGCGATGGCGATGACGGGACCTGCGGCCACGGCGGCGCCGGCGATGCCGAGGCCGATCGCAGCGAGGTCGGGGCGTTGTCGGGGGACGAGGGTGCGTAGACGCTGGTCGCTGACGAGCACCGTCGCGGTGAGTACGAGGGTGCCGACGCCAAGAGCGGCCAGCAGTGTGGTGTCGGTGGTGAAGCGCAGCCACGGGGCCACACCCTCGACGGTGCCGAGGCGCCACAGCCCTAGGGGGGTCATGGCGTCGCGGATCAGGATGAACCCGAGGATGAGCACGACAATCGGGAGCAGTGGATCACGTTGACGGCGCATCAGGAGCAAGCAGCCGGTGACGAGCGTCAGGCCGGGCGTTATCCGCAGTAGGTAGGTGAACAGTTCGGTCAGCATGCGCGGGTATGTCCTTTCAGCAGGCCGAAGCCGTGTACCGGGGATTTGATGACCGATGAACACCGCCGCACGCCAACCACGACGGGCGGCAGCAACGTCACCCGGCTCGGCTACGACGATCGCGCCCACGCTGACCAACAGGACTGCCAGGAATGCCTTTCACAATGTCCTCCCGGGACAAACACACCGGGCAAGACGCACGCGACGACCTCGACCCGGCACCAACTGCCAGAGTCGAAGGTCTCGCTCACCCCACAGGTGAAGGTCGGATGGCCGGGTCCGCGCAGCGGGCCAGTATGTCGACCATCGCGTTGGGAGCTACTCCCCTTCGCAACCCGGAGAATACCGACCTGACCCGGACCGGAGCGCAAAGGTGATCGACAGCACATGGAAGCAGATCACTGGATGTCGCGGTCCACCGTTCGGGGCTGACCCACCGCGGGCCGGCCATCGACCAACGGCCCCGATCCAAGCGTCTCGGCACCGCCGGGCGCATGAGCACCACGGCCCGAGCTCCTAGCCGTAGCCGGGAAAGGCAGGAACCGTACGCGTCTGTCGTCAGTGACGGGTTGGTGAAGTGCCGGAAACGCTGATGGTCCGACTGATCCCGTACGGGGTGAGGAAGTCTAGGAAGCTTGTCGGATCGTACGCTTGGGCGGGGGCGAGCACGCCTGGTTCGGCGCCGTCCTCGACGAGTCGGCGGGCGGCCTCGACGGCGATCAGTGCGGTGGTGCCGTATGTGTCTGGGCCCTGCACGACCCCACGGGCGGACTGGCCCTCGCGACCGGTGGCGTCGACGAGGTACGTGAACCGTTGGGTACGACGGGCAGCCACCGAGGGCCCTTCGGGCAGACTCTCGATGATCTGGGACGTGAGCGGGGTGCCCAGCCGGGCGCCGAGCGCGGCGTCGACGAGGCCCTCGACGTGCTGGACCCGCACGTGCCGTGGGATGGTGACCACCTCCGACAAGGGGAACTTCACTACGTCGGTCGGCTGTGTGGTGCCGGGGAGAGTGACCGAAGCGTGCCGGGCCGGGATGCCGGTGTGCCAGTCACCGTCGTCGTAGCTGAGCCCGCCCGCCCCGATCGCGTCGATCGATTCGGCGACCGAGCGCAGCGAGCCGCGCGACGGTCCGGCACCGCCCACGATGAAGTGGCTGACGGCGATCTCCTCGATCGGCTGGATGAGCTCGGCGAGCAGACGGGCGATCAGGTCGCTGGGCAGGCAGGCGTCGTTGGTGGCGGGCACGACCGTTACTCCGGCGCGTTCGGCGTCCCGGGCGAAGAGGTCATAGACCGACTTGATGTAGAACTGCTCGCCGGCGGTGTCGACGTAGTGGCAGCCGGCGGAGATGGCGGCCCGGACCACGGCGTGGCCGGAGCGCGTGAATGGGCCGGCGCAGTTGATGACCGCGTCGCAGTCGCGGAAGGCCGGCACGAGGGCGTCGTGATCGTCTGCGTCGGCTACCCGCTGCGCGGCGTCAACAATTCCCACAGCCGTTGCGGCGTCACGTAGGCGTGTGGCGTTGCGGCCGACGAGCACCACGTCCATGTCGCGACCGGTCAATTCCACCAGGACGAGCTTTGCCTGGTAGCCGCTTGCACCGTAAACGGCGATCCTCACGTTGATCTCCTGGTCCGGGCGGTTCAAAGCATCGGGCGAGGTGGTTGACCAGCCCGCCTGCGACTCAACGTACGGCGGCGAGGCGAGACTCCTGAATACGCGAACGTCTCCTGCCCATACGCGCTCGTCTTCACCGCGAATTACGGAGATACGGTCACTGAGATATGTTCGCTGCGTGGATGTGCTCTCCGACGCGGTCACCGCCATGCGTACAGGCCGGCCCCACTCTGCCCGGGTACGCCGGCCCGCCTCGTTCGGACAGCGGTTTCCACCGATTGACGGGGCTGGCTTCCACATAGTTCTGCAGGGGTCGTGCTGGTTGTTCCCACCAGACGGCGCGCCGATCGCCCTCGGGGTGGGGGACGTGGCATTCCTGCCGCGCGGATCAGCCCATGGGCTGGCGGACAGCGTGTCGACCCCGCTCGTCGACGCCTCTCCGTCCCTCGTCGAGGTTCCGCCGACCGACGACGGTGGGACACCAGTCGGCCAGCGCGCGGCGAACGCGCCGGCCGCTGTCACGGTGATGCTCTGCGGCGCGTACCTGCTGGACCGGTCCCGTACACATCCATTGCTCGCCGACCTACCGGAGGTCATCCATCTGCCGGCCCGGGTCGGACGTCGTCCGGAGCTCCGCGCCGCCGTCGACCTGCTCTGCGGCGAACTGGAGCAGCCACGACCGGGAGGCGACGCCATGCTGCCCGCCCTGCTGGAAGTGCTGCTGCTGCACATGCTGCGTGCCTGGTTCGACGAGCGATCCGCCCACGGCGCCGCGAACGGTTGGGCGGCGGTGCTGCTCGACCCGGCAGTCGCGGCGGCACTGCGGGCCATCCACGGCGATCCGGGCCGGCAATGGACCGTCGAGGAGTTGGGCAGGCAGGCCGGATTGTCCCGCGCGGCCTTCGCCCGCCGGTTCGCCGCACTCGTCGGTCAGCCGCCACTGGCCTACCTGACCTGGTGGCGGATGACCCTGGCCGCTCGGCTCCTGCGCGACAGCGATGCGCCGCTGGCCGCAATTGCCAGAAAGGTCGGCTACAGTTCTGAATTCGCCTTCGCCCACGCGTTCAAACGCGAGTACGGGTCCGCCCCCGGCGGGTTTCGGCAACCGTCCGTGACGGCCGGAGCCCGCCGCGACTAGCCGGACGCCTCGTACCGGCACCAACGCCCTGACAGTCAAAACGCGAGGCTCGACCTAGGAATCGCGGTCATCGGCCTCCCGGCCCGCCATCGACCGGGGCTGCCGGGTGTCGTCCGGTCCGGGCGTCCGGAAGGCGCGGTAGGTGAACCACAGCGTGGCGACCGCCGCGACCGCCGAGATGATGTTCGCAATCTTGTCCGCGTCGGACTCGGACAGGTAGTTGATGAGGAGCAGCACCAGGGCCACCAGGACGGCCACCCCGAACCCGACGAGACGCACCAGCCGCCAGTCCACCCGGAGAGGCCACCTGCGCAGCACCTTTCCTGCCACCCACTCCGCGAGGGCGACCACCGCCATCGCCAGCAGCGGCACCTGCCACAGCTCGATCCCGTCGAACTCCATGCCCTACCTCCTTCGGCGCCCGCGCCCACGAACGAGGTTCACTTCTTGTCCGGATCGAGTGCGCCCTTGATCTGTTCGATGAAGTCGACCGTCAGGTCCGCGCCAGGCCGCGAGAGAAACGACAGCATGTGTCTGTGGAAAAGGTCGGCAAATTGCCGGTACTGACTGTGGACGGGTCGGAGCCTCGCCTGCTCCAAGGCGATCCCCACGCTGCCCAGATGGGGAATCGCCTGCTTGAGTGATCCATCGTTGTAGACACTCTCGAGAGCTGGCGCCAGACCGTAGGCGGCGATCACACGTTGTGCCGCCGGGCCGGTGGCGAACTTGATGAAGCTGGTGGCCGCCTCGACATCTCTGGCATTGGCGACCAGCGCCAGACTCTGACCGCCGAGAATACCGTTCGGCAGCCGGTGGAGGTCGACGCGGTCCTTCAGTCCTCGATAGCGGACGGGCCAGTTGCGCATGTAGGCCAAGCTTATGTCGGATTCGAACTTCGCCTGACTCTCGCCCTCTCCCGGTGAACGCACCAGGTCGTTGTTGAGGGCTGCTTGCCGCAGCGGTCCCAGCGCCGCTCGCCACCGGTCCAGATCCTCGGAGATTCTCCCGTCGGCTCCCAGGATGGACGAGTCCATGGACAGCGCATGCTCCAGAACGTTGACGACAAACGACTCCTTGTCGTTCTCCCGCTCCGGCGCGAGCTGACCGACGAACCGGGGCCTGCCCTGCGCGTCCTTCGAGATCACCTGCGGTAGGAGCGGTTTCCCGAGGTCCAGGTCCGCCGTGGCGCGGCTGAAGAGCATGCCGACATCACTGTTGAAGGGAACCGCCCAGTACTCCCTGGATCCGGGGGACACGCGATGAACCTGGTCGATGACCTGGAAATATGTGCGTTCAAGAAGAGGCACGGGCTTGATATGGCCATCCTTCGCGAACTCCCGGATATCGATGATGTCGAGACTGACGACGTCGGCTTCACCATTCTTTTTCTTTTCGATCATGCCGTCGTGCTCAGCTCGGGAACCGCCCTCGATCTGCTCCCAGTCCACAGTCGCGTCAGGGTTGGCCTCGTTCCACATGCCGACGACGGCCGCATGCGCTCCGGTCAGGTCCTCCCCGGTCCAGAGCCGGATCCGACCCTCGACAGATTTCGAGCGCGACCGGCCGCCAGGAAGTAGAAAGGTGGCACCGGCGGACAGGGTCCCGGTGGCCAGAACACCGGCCAGGAAGGAGCGGCGAGAGTACGCCGTTGTCATCGGCCACCATCTCCTCGAGCCCCAGCCGGATCCACAACGAACCCCCGGGGCAGTTCAATAATAGAAGTATTGTCAAGCAGGAATGCGTCTCGACGCCTTCGACGACGGGCGGACGACGGGGCGAAGCGGCCTCACGGCGGGGCCGCCCCGTCCGGCCGGTAGACCGAGCCGGAACCGCTGGAGAGTCCAGGCAAACCGCGCTTCCGGACCCGACGGTTGACGGAGCGGCCGAGCAGCCACCTGCGCCCGAACGCGGAACGGCACTGAACCGGACACCTCCGCGCCACTGCGCAGCGTCCAACTGGTACGGCGAGGCGGAGTTACCAAGAGGCGTATGCCCTGAAGCCGGCTGACTCCGATCCGGAGATCGTCGTTGGCATCCAGGTGGGCGGTACTTGGCGTACACGAAGGGTTGACCCGATGGAGATCGAATCCGAGGATGGGTGCCCGACCACAGGAAGGCGCCGGAATGCGACGGGTGGCAACGTGGTTCGTGTCGTTGGCTCTGCTGTCGGGAGCCGCCGCGTGCGGAGACAGCGAGCCGACCGCCACCGACCCGTCCGCCAGCCCTTCCGCAGCGGCGGTGCCGGGGCCGGGACAGCACCAGTTGACAATGGACCATGGCGGGGTCACCCGCAGGTACCGGGTACACGCACCGCCGAGTTACCGGGCGGACCAGCCGACGCCGCTGGTGATCGCCCTGCACCAGTATCCCGGCAGCGGCCAGGGCCTGAGCCAGGCGATCGGCATGGACGAAGTGGCCGCCCGGGAGAACTTCCTGGTCGCCTACCCGGACGGCGTCAACCGCGGCTTCAACGCGCTGATCTGCTGCGGCACGGCCGATGACGTCGGCTTCCTGTCGGCGCTGACCGAGCACATGGTCACGACCTGGCGGGTCGACCCGGACCGGGTCTTTCTGACCGGCATCTCCAACGGCGGCGACCTGAGCTTCCGGGCCGCGGTGGAGGCCACCGGTCGGTTCGCCGCGATCGGCGTGGCCAGTGGCGGGTTCATCGGCGACCTTGCGGCCGCAGCCGACTACGCGCCCAAGAGTCCGGTCTCGGTGATCACGTTCATCGGCGGACGGGACGGGTACGCCGACGACTTCAAGGACGGGATCCAGGCCTGGCAGAAGCGGCTCAAGTGCGAACCGGTGCGGCCGGCGCCGGCCGCGCCGAGCGCGTCGATCTCACTCAGCCGGACACGTTGTGCCGATGGCAGCGACGTCGAGGTCTACGAGGTGGCGGAGATGGGGCATGCCTGGCCGGGCGCGCGCAGTGGCAGCATCGCGGCGCCCGATGTCGGGATCATGGCTACCGAGCTGGTCTGGGAGTTCTTCGCCGCGCATCCCCGACAGCGCTGACCGCCGCCACCCACGCCGGGGCAGTGGCACAGGGCTGGTGAGCGAAGGCCATCAGGTTCGCGTCGATCGGCGAGCGGCCCGGTGGCCTGGCGTCTCGTGGTTGCCGCGCGGTTCACCGCCGATGTGGCGGATCGTGGGACGTCAGTCGGGCGCCAACACCGCAGGCTGGCTGAGTTCGTAGCTCGGTGGAAGCCGCATGTTCCGGCTCGAGCACGGCGACGAATTCACGATTCGCCGCATTTGCTGGCAGACCGTAGCGGACGATGGGAGGATGCGGGGCTTTCGGGCGTGGCTTACTCGACGGGGGTTCTTTCGATCGAATGCGCCGGTGTTGACCGAGGAAACCCACCGGACGACACTTTTTGAGATCTTCTTCGATCTGGTGTTCGTGTTCGCGCTCACCCGGGTCATCGCGTTCATGGATGAGCGGCTCACGTCCCTCCGGCTGAAACAGGGTCTGCTCGTCCTGGCGCTGCTGTGGGTGTGCTGGAGCAACTACACCTGGTTGGGCAACAGCGCCCGTGCCGACACCGGGCGGATCCGCACCGGAACAACGATCGCGATGGGGGGCGTTCTGGTCGCCGCGCTGGTGGTCCCGAACGCCTGGCCGCCGCGGGGCGGTCCCGTGAACGGGCCACTGATGCTGGTCGGCGCCTACATCGTGCTGCGCGTCGTGCACTTCGTGGTGTTCTTTTCGATCGCCGAAGAAAGCCGCCGATCCGCTCTGCGCATCTACCTCGCTGTATCGGTGGTCGCTTGGGTGCCGTTGATCGTCGGCGCGGTACTCGGCGGCACCGTGCAGATCACGCTCTGGTTGGTCGCAATCCTGATCGACTACGCGGGTGCGTTTCTGTCCTCCGCTTTCGGCAGGTGGACGTTGCGCAGCCCCGGGCACTTCACCGAGCGGCACAGCCTGGTCTTGATCATCGCACTGGGAGAGTCCCTGATCTCGGTGAACGCCGGCATCGGACTGGAGATGGTTCGCGGGACCGTGATACTCGCGGCGCTGCTGGGCCTCGTCGTCACCATCAGCCTGTGGCGGCTGTACTACGAGAATTCGGCGGTGGCGGCCGCAGGAGTGTTGGAGAGGGTCCACGAGGCTCCCCGCGACCGCCTGGCCGTCAACGCGTACAGCCTGGTGCATTTTCCGCTGGTCATCGGGATCATCTATATGGCCCTGGGTATCGAGCAGGTCCTTGACCACCTGGCACACGAGTCGGCCGAGAATGAGCTGAGCTGGATTGACATTGCGGCACTGTTCGGCGGGGCCGCGCTGTATCTCGCTGCCCGGCTGATCTTCCTGAAGGTAGCAGTCGGCTACTCCATCCGATGGCAGATCGTCATGGTCGGCGTGGCCGTCCTCCTGATACCCGTGGCCCGGAGCCTTCCCGCGCTCGCCGCGCTCGGCCTACTCGCCGCCTACCTGGTCGCCATCGTGGCATACGAAGGGCTCAGCCCGCCGGGCCGCAACCCACCGCCCGCATTCCGGCGTGGCACCTGAACCGGCTGCGGCATGGCTCGGATGGCGGTGGCGCTGACCGGCCGGGTGACCGCTCCTACATCCTCACCGTCAGAGGCCGAGGGCGCCGACGGCGGCGGGAAGGGTGGGTGCGGCGGCGAGCTGGCGTATGTGCTCGCGGTCGCGGAGCCACACCTGGCAGGTCGTACCGGTGTAGTGGACCGCGACGGGTTGCCCGGCGTGGTGGCGGGCGAGCCGGCGGAGGAACGGTACGGGGTCGTCGACCTCGATCGGGGTCGGAGTCTGCGGCACCGGGATCGGCTGCTCCGGGTCGGCGGGGACGTTGCCGGCGACGGCGAGGTCGAGGAAGTCGAGGCAGAAGGCGATCGCGGCTTCCGGGCTGGGTCGGGCCGGCGGGTCAGCCGGGGCGGATTCCCTGCTGGGACAGTCGATGGTGACGTCCCAGCTCTCGCCCTGGACGAGTCGGAGGTCCCCAGCGTTCGGCGCGTGGTCGACAACGGTGACGGTGACCCCCAGCCGCAGCCCGAGGACGAGCCGGACCACGTCGGCCAGCGGCGGTACGTCGGGTCGGCGGGCCAGCAGGAACAGCCGGGCGCCGGGCCGACCCCGGGCGGCGTTTGTGACGTACTCGGTGAGCGGGTCGGCGCCGATGTGGTGCAGGGTGACGGTGCCGTACCGCAGGTCCTGGTCGAGCTGACCTCGGCCGTCGAGTTCGACCAGGTCTTCGGGGCGGATGTCGAAGGTGTCGGCCCAGCCGGCGAGCCGGAACTGCCCGGGGAGTTGGTGCAGGGGTTTGCCGCCGGGGTGGGTCGCCACGTGCGGCGCCGACACCTGATCGCCGGAGCGCCACAGCTCCTCCCCCGCCGGCCAGGGTTGACCGGCGTCGCCGAGCCGCCAGGCGCGTACGCCGGTCCGCCAGCCGGGGCCGCCGGCCGACCAGGTCAGGTGGACTACCCGGCCGGCCAGGTCGGTGATCGTGATCGTCACGTTCCGGTGGATCCGCCGGGTGCCGCCGCAGGTGAAGCAGCGCATCAGTGACGGGCTGCGGCCGGAGCCGGAGCAGTGGACACAGTCGGGGTCGGCTCGGTCGGCGACGAGTCGACAGTCGCAGTACTGGAGTCGGCTGTTCGGGTCGCAGTCGGGGCATTCGACGTACTCGATGGGTGGGCCCAGCCACGACGGGGCCGGCGGCTGCCAGCCGCGTCGCAGCAGTGTGGTGTGCCGGCTGACGATCTGGCCGGTGGAGCGTTCGGTGAGACTTTCGAGGGTGCCGGCGTCCCGGAGGCTGGTGTGCCACCAGCCGCCGTCGCGCCAGATCGCCTGGGCGCCGGGGTTCGGGGCGCCGGTGGCGAGGTCGACGCAGTCGGCGAGGATCCGCCGTTCGAGCTGGTCGAGGTCGACGGTCGGCGGGTCGGACGGCGGCGGTCCGGCGGCGGTCAGTTGGTGGGCGGGGACGCTCCGGCCGCGTTCGTCCAGGCCGTAGCAGGCGTCGTGATCGCTGGTGGTGGCGATCGCGGTGGCGAGGTCGGCGGCGAAACTCCGGGGTTCGGCGGGGACCGGCCCGTCCGGCAGTTCGTAGCGGATCGCCCAGGTCAGGCCGGCGCCGTACGGTTGCCGCCGGACCTCCACCACCAGGTCGAGGCAGAGCAGGTCGGCGAGCCGGCACCGTCGGCCGAGTTCGGCGGCCGGGTCCGGCGGCGGCGCGGCGGCGGTACGACCAAGGTAGAGCCGCCACGCGTCGCTGCTCTGCCACGCGATCGCCTGCGCCTCCAGCACCTTCCGGTGCGATGCGGAGTGCTCGGGTCGCCAGCCGGGTGGCAGCAGGATCAGCGGTCCGTCCGTCGAGCCGGGTTCGCGGACGTCGGTCCACGTGCCGGCACCGACGGTGGCGGCCAGCTCGTGCAGCACCGGCGCCAGCGGCAGATACCAGCTCTGGCCGCCGTCGTCGGGCCACGGCTCCGGTCGGACCACCCCGGGTACGACACTTGCCGACGCCACCGCCCCGGTGTCAATGTTGACCATGGTGAGGACAAGCTGGGCGCGGCGCCGCCCGGTCTGCCCGCAGTCGTGACAGGGCCGGCCGACCGTGCCGACCCCGTCACATTCGAGACAGTCGTGGTAGGGCTCCCCCGGCTGCCAGTCGTCGGCGCTGACCAGCAGCCGGTTGCCACCGTAGGTGCAGGAGCACCGCACCAGGGTGAAGGAGAGCCCGTCACACGAGCGGCACAACACCACGTGCGGCCCGGCCGGCACCGTCCCGGTCACCGGACCACCTCCACACTCGCGCACGGCACCTCGTGCTCGGCGCGGAGCACGCAGCGCCGACCGCCGCCGAGCAGCCGGTCACAGAAGAGCCGGGACTGCACGCCCTGGTCGTCCTCGGCGGAGACGGTCGCCTCGGCCGCGTCGACCTGCGGCAATCGGTCGAGGGTCCGGGCCAGCGTCCGCCCGAACTGCCGGGCCGCATCCGGGTCCGGCGCGGTGAAGGCCACGTGTACGACGTACCGCTCGGCCATCAGCGCCCCGCCAGCTCGTGGGCGGTCGGCGCGTGCCGCGACTGCCAACGGCGCAACGCGTCCTTGATCCGGGTGTTCTGTTCGCGCAGGCTCGCCACCTCGGTGTACGCCCGCGCCAGGTCCCCGGCCACCTGGTCGAGGAAGACCGTCACCTCGCCCGGGTCGACTCCCCGGCGCCCGAACCGGACCGGGGTGAACCGCCGCGTTCGGACCTGCGACGGCCACAGCGGGCGGTACCCCGCCGACCGGTACGACGTCGACCGAGGCTCCGGCCCGAGCAGCCGCTGTAACGGCTCCCGATCCCGCCCGAACACCCGGCGGAGCAGAGTGGGCACAACCTCACCAACCCTTCGACAACGTGCAGGACGTGGACGGGTGGCCCCGGCCCGACCGAGGGGCGTGCTCCGGACCAGGGCCACCCCGCCCCACCACCGCAGCCCGTCACCGGCCGTACGACAGCAGGGCGTGACCAGGGGCCGGGACGGCCAACGCGTACGAGCCGACCATCCCGACCGGGAGGTGCGAGCTCTCCGGGTTTGGAGACCGAGGAGTGCCACGCGCTGCTCAACCTAGGACTACTTCTACGCTTAAGTCAAGAAACACTTAAGCGCTGAAGCCAACCTTGCCAGTACAGACAACTTGCAGTCACAAGTGAGGGCGTGATCTCATGGTCGGTGGAGACCGAGGAGTACACATGCCTGCACCGAAATGGGAGCGTCTTGCGGACCACATCCGCCAACAGATCAAGTCGGGTGATCTGAAGCCCGGCGACAAACTGCCCTCGACTGCACAGCTCAAGGCAGAGCACAACGTCTCTGACTCCGTCATCCGCTACGCGATGCATGCCCTGCGCACCGAAGGACTCGTTGAGAGCACTCAGGGTCTCGGGGTCTTCGTAGCCGAGCCCAAGTAGCTCGCCCCAATCACGTGCCCGCGAAGGGCAATCGAGGATGCGACCTTCCTCTATCCTGCCTTCGCAGATGGTAACCACTTGACCACCAAGGCGTGGAGCTGGCGCCGTCTGCGTTGGACCGCACCCGGCGGTGGCCGATGATCGGGGAGGATGGCATGGCCAGCATCCAGGAAGCGAAGGCGGCACTCATGCAGTCCGCCGAGCGCGGTGACGGCACACTCAACCAGATTCGTTCCGCCACCGAGCAGACCGAACAGGTGCTGACCCGTCTCCGCGCCGTCGCCGCTGGCACCGGTCATCCGAAGATCGGGAAGGCGATCCAGCGTGCCGAGCACAGCAAGCGGCACCTCACCGAAGCCGGCACCCTCATCCAAGGCGGCGCCACCGCCGCCCGCGAATACGTGAGCGTCCTCGGTTAGCCGGGGTGGCTCCGTGAACGTCAACGAGGTCAAGAGCACGATCCGCGAAGGCAACCGAGCTGCCAAGGAGGCCGCGAACACCCTCTACCAGGCCGGCACGGAAGCAGCCACCGCAGGGCATCTCGCCCGCGTCACGATCCACGACAGCCAGGACGAGGATGCGCAGGCCGGGCTGAAAATTCTCGAAGGCTTCGACCGTGAGGTCGATCTAGCGATGCGCCGCATCGACGCCGCTGTCGAGCACGCGAACGCCTACCTTGCGACTCTCGGATGAACGCACCCATGCAGGAGGTGGTGGCTCAACTCCTCCATGTACGCGAACGGCTCGCCGCCGCAGCGGTCACCTCGATGAGAGCCAAGGCTGATGCCGACCAGGCCCACCAGCGGTACGCCGAGGCAGCCCAGGGCACCGAGCATCCACAGATACGAGAAGCCCTCACCGACATGCGGACTGCCAGCGAGAAAGCGGCCAAGACAGCCCGCCTGCTGACGGAGGCGCGCGCCCGCCTTACCACCTACCTGAACAGGATCGCCCCCGGATCCGCATCCGAGTCGGACGTCTCTGATGCCGAGACGCCATCGGGCGAGCAGTTGCTGGGTGAAGCCGAGCGCCGTGGAGACAGCGCCTCCAGCATCGGCGCGTTCCTGAGCAGGACGAGCCGCAATATAGAGAACATTCAGGAAACCGGCAAGACCGCAACGGAGGTAGCACAAAACACGATCAAGGTGATCAAGGATGTCGTCAAACCTCCAGGCGCACAGACAGCAAGCGCGGCGACGAGACCACCCAGTCAACCGCCGCTAATCCAAAGGATCGACGTACCCGAAGCGGTAGGAAATTTCCTCGTCCTGGGGTTGATCGCGGGTGTCACTATCCATAAGTCGAGCCAACTGGCGCGCAAAAGCATAGAAAGGTTCCGCTCACGTGGAAGCAAGGAAAGAGACCAGCCAACTAATCCGGGCGATAGCGGAAAGTGATTGGGACCAGGCCGATCGCCTGCTGGAACGACTGGATCAGATCGGATGGGGCACCGGCTCGCAGGTCATCAGCGCCGCTTTCGCTCTCGCCGTTGACCGGCGGTTTCGCGGCAAGGATCTGCAGGACATCGCGCGGTTCGTCGCAGACACTCGCGCCCGGTACCAGGACGGCTCCGAACTTCCCGCCCTCGCTATGGAGGGCATAATCCGTGCAGTGCTCGGCGAGGCCCACCTTGTAGACGACATCGCCCCCGACGTCGCCTTCTCCGCACAGATCGCAATTCTTGGCACACTGCTGCATGACGAGAACATGACCGAACCACAACTTGACCAGTTTATCGAGCGGGCCGAGAGAACAGCGGCGGAGTATACATAAAGAACAACGAACATCGGGATCTCGCCGTTCGCAATCCATAGGTTACCAAGCGAGGAGCGCGTGCCCACGCAGCCAGACTACGTCCGCATTTCAAACGCATACGCGTCCGCGATCGTCGACGGCAAGTTGAAACCTGGAGACCAGCTGCCGTCGATCGCTGAGATGACGCAGCGCTACAGCGTCGGCGCAACGACGGTCAAGATGGTGCTCGTACGCCTCGAGGCCCAACGGCTCGTACGACGACAGCAAGGCAAGGGCACCTTCGTGGAGCCCCGCGAGAAGTGGCTGCTCCCCGGGGATGACGACGAGCCGGTCATCGAGATCTAGCGTTCATCTACCTGGCAACTACTACGGCTTCCGGATGGCAACCCCACGCGAAGTCGTGGGCGTCCACCCAAACCGCCCCGTACGCGTGCATCCGGCGCCATCGAACCGACTACAGGGCAGCAGGGAGCCTCACCATGCCGATCGAGCCCATCTACATCCGGATCGTCGCCGATATCAAGGCGAGAATCGCCTCCGGGGAGCTGAAACCCGGCGACAAGTTGCCCTCCGTGTCCCAGCTACGCAACCAGTACAACGCAAGCAACACGGCCGTCCGTAACGCCATGCTGGTGCTACGGGAAGCCGGGCTGGTCCATGGGCACCAAGGCAAGGGCGTATACGTGCGTACGTCGTAGGAGTAACAACTGGTACGGCCAGCCAGCCGTCGCAGAGACTACAGACCGCGCTTTCGACGTCACGCAACGGAGGGCACTGACTGCGACGACCTCTGAAAACGCGGGCGGTTCTGGTCACGCCCGCAGTTCCATGCGGCTCAAGGCCCGGTCCACAGTTTACTTCGACTGATCATCACCGGCAGCCGGAGTCGCCGACGCTCGAACCGGTCCGGTCGGGCAGCTACCCTACCCACTCCGCCGTCTCCGCCGATCACGGTAGACGCCGGGTGCAATCGGCTCGTACACCGTCTCCAGACCGCGCCGGACCTGCACCAACCTCGCCAGGTAGTCGCGGGTTTCTGGATCGGTCGAAAAGAGCATTGTGCCGCGCATGCCGCGCGTCATCAGCACCTTGTACGTGTTGCGGATCAACTGATCCGCCTCGGCGTCGCTGACCGTCTTCCGACTCTTGAACGAGGGGTCCTTGGACTCGCTGCGCCGGGTGACCAGCCTACCGTCGCGGGCTACGAGATCCGGGCCGATGATGACGCCCGACCACTCGTACTCGAAACCCTGCGCGGTGTATACGCAGCCGACCTGACCGAAGCCGTCCGGATCGGTCGCCCAGAGCGCGCTCGGGGGCGCATCACCGACCCTGCGCTCGCTGTCGACATTCCATGGACGTGCCCAGGCGCCGACCTGAACATCCGGGACAAGGGTGTCATCGGAGCGGGGTTTGCTCCACGGCCAGCAGTAACCGGCCGAGATCCTGGCCGTCTCCCCCGCCGCCTGCTTCTGCGCCAAGAAGGCTTCCATCTGCTCCGGCGAATCGGCCAGCCGCAGGTCGAAACGGCCGTCCCCCTCCCACGGGAACGGCTCGTCGCCGTCGAGCCCGAGCAGGTGCAACACCCAGCGCTCATACGACTCGCTGCCGCCACACCGGAACTGGTCGTGCAGCGATACGACGTCGACCTCCACGCCGAGCCGATGCGCGTGCCCGGAGATGACGTCGATGCTGCCCAGCTCGCCCGGCTTCACCACCTGATGCTCGTCGAGTAGGAAGACGGGCACCCGCGCCGCCGCGATCAGCTCGTCGATCTGCGGTCGCACGGTGTCCCGCTTCGCCTTTGGCGTGAAGCGGTTGACCGACGTCTCCCGAATCCGGTGCGCCTCGTCGCAGATCAGCACGTCGATGCCGTTGCGCTCGGCCGCCATGAAGCTGTTGAAGTACCGAAACATGTCCTTCAGCCGCGTAGAGCCCTTGCCCGCGTAGCGCCGCAGCGTCTGGGTGAAGGAGCGTGAACCGGTAGCATGCAGGACCGGCCGCTGCTGCCGAGCGAGTTCACCGAGGACGGACAGGGCGATGACGCTCTTGCCGCTTCCCGGTCCGCCGGCCACGACGACGACGCGCTTGCTGTCCGCCGACCGGGCGCGCTCCACGGCATGTAATACCAACTCGTACGCCAAATGCTGCTCGTCCAGCAGAGTGAAGTGCGACCGTTCCTTCAGCTCCTTTGCCGCGTGCGAGAGCAGGTGGCGGCTGGGCCGGACGGAACTGGTCAGGAAACGGTCCGCCGACACCGCGCCCGACACCGGCGCCAGCTGCGACCGCAGGTACTCCAGAAACTGTCCTCGCCGCTGTTTGGTAAAAATCCGGCTCTGCTCGGTCGGACGCCGAGCGAACAGGTCATTGACGTCGCGGTCGACTGCGTTGTGCAGGTACGCCGCACCACGGATGGCGTCCCGGCGCTCGTGGAGAACACCCAGAAAGTCGGTGAGGTAGGTGCAGTAGTCGGCGACCTGCACTCCGGGATGTAGGCGCGGACCACGGGCATGCTCGACTGCCACGAGTGTGTCCGAGTCCTCGTAGGACTCAGCGTACGACCACTGCTTCAGCTCAACCACGACATACGAGTCGACGCCGGTCTTCGGATGGACGCCAGCGAGCACAACGTCCGCGCGCTTGCTCGTCAGCGGCAGCTGGTATTCCACCAGCACCTCGACCTGGTCCAGGCCCGCGTCGGCGAGATCCTGCGCAAGTACGGCCAGACTCTGCGACCACGACCGCCGCTCAGCCGGGCTGACCCCGTGTCCGTTCATCCAGAGCTGTTCGGCGATCCGTTCGGCAAGGGTGTCCTGGCTGGCCATGCGCAGTAGACCAGCCGCAGACGTACGGAACGCCGACATCGAGAGTTGCCCCCGGGCAGCACGAAAGCTCGTGCGGATGGGGGGCATATCCGAATACCGAAAGCCCGTCGGTCACCGCTTGGTCGCCACGACTGTAGCGGAGAGATCGACTGGGTGCTACGGAACGATCGGCGGATTGGTTGGCACCGCCTGCCATCGCCACGCAACAGACTGTCCCGGGGCGGGTGCCGGTTGCCCGTACCTTGCCGCCACTGCCGATAACCGGCGGTTATCGAGGTCGGTCTTGGACCGGTCGTGCCGCTCGCGCACACGATCGACACATGCGGAACCGTCTCGTCAGCACCGCCACCACCATCGCGATCCTCGCGCTCGTCGCCGCGTGCGGCAGCGACGATGCCGACCCACCGGTAGGTACACCCGCCGCGCCGACCGCATCCGCCGGCCCCGCCCCGGTCGACAGCACCGGGACAGGGCAACCGGCCGACGGCCGGGCCGCCACCGAGAACGTCGCCCGCCGGTTCGCCGACACGGCAAACTCCGGTGACGAGGCCGGGGTCGCCGCCCTCTTCGCCCCGGACGCCCGCTTCGACAGCGTGGGCCGGATCTACCCGAGCCGCGACGAGATCATGTCCCGCTTCCTGGTGCCCGAGGTCCTCCGGGTCGACGGCCGGTACGAGCCGGGCGAGGAGCGGTGGGACGGAACCCGGCTGACCGTGACGTACCGCTTCACCACAGGTTCCGGCGGCGAGGAGCGGTTCACCTACGCCTACCTGGTCCGGGACGGCCTCATCCAGGACGTGATCGGTCGTTATCTCTGAGCCGCTCGCGCGTCCCAGTTGAACGGGCGGGTTGCCGGGAGCCCGTACCCGAATGTCGTCGTCAGAGGCCCTGCCCGACCTCCACCAGGTAGCCGTCAGGGTCGCGCAGATAGCAGCGGATCTCCGTACCGTGGTCCTTCGGCTCGGTGATGAAGTCCGCGCCCCTGGCTTTCCACTCCGTATAGAGCTTCCGGATGTCCCGGACCCGGACGTTCATCGCGCAGCTCAGGATGTTGGGATCCGGGGGCGCCTTGGCCTGCACCATCGGCTTGTCGTCCGTCGGACCACCCTCGTTGTTGATGATGATGTAGCTGTTGAAGAAACGCATGATCAGCGGATTGCTCTCGTGGACGCACGTCGCCCCGAAAACCCGCTCGTAGTACTCCCGGGAACGGTCCACATCCCGGACGATGAGCAGCGTCGCGAGGAACATGCCGTCTTCGGGCTCGAAATAGTCGGGAGCCGGATTAGCCAAGGTCATAACCACCCCCGTGACGGTTCAACGCGGCGGTGTCCCCGTCCGGAGATCGGCCTAAACCTCACAGCGGTCCCAGCACGGCTGCAGGGTCCGCGTCCAGCGCCAGGGTCTCCAGCACCGTCAGGAGCTGGCGTTCCTCGTACCTGAAGTGGGACTCCATGATCGCCGCCACGCCGTCCAGGTGCCGATCCAGCTCGGCTGGCGAGGCGGCCCGATCCACGGCGGCCTGGAGGCCGGCCAGCAGATGGTCGATCATCGAGTGGTCCTGCCGCAGGCGGCGCAGTGTCTCCCGCAGCTCGGGATGCTGCTCGGCGATCGCCGGGAACAGGTCCCGGTCCTCGCCCTCGTGGTGTGCGGTCAGTGCGGTGCAGAACCCGTGGCAGAACAGCAACAGATCCCTGGTCGCCGGCTCTGCCGGCGCGCCGTCGGCAACGGCCTGCCGGGTGACACGCAACGCCTCGCGAAGTCTTTCGTGTACGCGGCGCAACTCTCGACTCCAGGCCACCAGCCTGGTCTTCTCGCCCTCACGCATACGTGGCGGGCGAAGGGACGACAAGCATCGTCGTATCCTCTTCGGTCCGGCGCCTCCATGCCTGACACGGTCTGCCACCGGCACGCGACGCTGGGACCGAAGCTACCACGGCGCTTCCTTGGACCAAATCCGCGCCGGGACGGATCCGCCGAGGCCGGCCGGGGGCGGATGTCCGCCCCCGGCCGACTCGGGTCACTCGGCGCGCAGGTGGTCCACGTCGTGGGTACCGGGACTGACCCAGAGCAGGATCCCCCGTACGTCAGCCAGTGCCGCCGCGTCACACGACATCTCGGTGAGCAGGTCCACCACCACCGTCGTCTCGGTGTTCTCCGGCACCCAGCCGAACGTCGACTGGCACCAGGCCCAGCCCTCGCCGGTCTGCACCGCGATCGCGCTGGAGGTGCCGCCCGCTCCGGCCCGCAGGTCGTAGCGGAGCGTCGCCTTCGCCGACAGGTCCACCGGCTCCGGCAGGGTCACCCCGAACCAGCCGCCGCCGGTCGCGGCGACCCGCAGCCCGGCCGCGCCCTGGGTGGCGTACTCGGTGGTCTGGATGAGCGTGCCGGCGTCGGTCTGCCAGTTGCCGGGCGCCCAGCCCTCCAACCCGCTCTCCCAGGAGGCGATCAGGATCGGGTCACCGGCGGCCGGCTTCACCGTCACCACCAGGTCGGCCACGTTGGACGCACGGCCGGCCTGGTCACGGATGGTGTAGGAGGCTCTGGCCTGACCCTGGAAGCCTTCGGCCGGGGTGAAGGTGACCGTTCCGGTCGCCCGGTCCAGGGCGAAACCGCCGCCGGGAACGGCCGCGCTCACCTGCTGCCCGGCCACGTTCGGGTCGAGGTCGACGCTGGCCGGCCGTACCGTCGTCCGGTAGGCGATGTCGTTGCCCGCCGGGGTCAGGGTGACCGGCGTACCGGTCTCGGTGACCGCGCTGTCGTGGTCGGCGACCGGCGGCCGGGACCGCTGCCCGTGCCGGATCTCCTCGCTTGCGTTGCTGATCGTGGTGCAGACCGGGCTCGGGCAGTAGACGGTGAAGCCGTCGTAGTCCGGATAGGGCGTGCCGTCGTCCTGCACACCGGAGAGGATCCAGTAGAGGAAGCCGCTGCCGCCGGTGGTGGTGAAGGCGTCCGTCCACCGCTGGAAGACCGGGTTGCGGGTCGCCTTGTCGTGCCAGCCGAACTCGCCGAGCATCACCGGTTTGCCGAGCCGTTTGGCGTCCCGGTTGTGCCGCTGGATCCACTCGACGCCCCAGGCCGCGTCCTTGCCCCAGTGGTCCGGATAGAGGTGGTACGACACCACGTCGACCGCCGGCAGCCGGGTCAGGGCGAGCGAGTCGACGCCCTCGCCGCAGTTGGTGGTCCAGTCCGAGCTGGCCGGGTCGTCACAGTAGAAGCCCTCGTCGCCGACGCTGGCCAGGTGGTTGGGGTCGATCGACTTGATGTGCCGGGTCATCTCGTCGGCCCAGCCGGTCAGCGTCTCCGGCGTGCAGTCCGGTGACGTCGGATAGACCCCGGAGCCCTTGCACCGGGGCTCGTTGCCGAGTTCCCAGGTCATCACCGTCGGGTCGTCCCGGTACTTCAGACCGGTCAGGGTGTTGGTCCGGTTGAGCACGTGCGAGATCCAGTCCTTGTACCAGCCCCGGATCACCGGGTCGGTGTAGAACTCGTCGTGGTACCGCCCACCACGCCAGCGGACGTACTGGTCCATGCCGCCGAAGTCGCGCCAGTTGTTGGTCAGCGGGATGACCAGCTTGATCCCGGCCTGCCGGGCGGCGTAGAGCACGTAGTCCAGCCGCTCCAGACCGTCCGGGCCGTCCCGGTAGGCCGGCTTCTCGCCGTCCCAGTACTGGAAGTAGACGCCGTCGGCCGGGCCGGCGACCGAGTCGGAGCCGTCCGGGGTGCCGATGTCCAGGAAACCCCAGTGCCGCAGCACGGTGAAGCCGGCGTTCCGCGCGTCGGCGAAGACGTCGTCGACCATCGCCCGGGACTTGTACATCAGGTAGTAGTTGTTGGTCCCGGCGAACCGGAACCGCTTGCCGTCCAGGTACAACTGGTCGCCCTTGCGGACAACAAATCCGGTGGCGGGGGCGGCGGCAGCGGAGTCGGGCGTCGGTGCGGCCAGGGACGGGGCCGGCTGGGCGGTGAGCAACAGCCCGGCGACGGCCAGCAGCAGGGTGACACGGCGTTTCATCGGATGGCGATCCTTCCGCAGATCAGCGGTGCGAAACCATGTCCTCTCCTCCGGTGCCCGCCGCCACCACGACCGCCGGCGCGCGCTACTCGCGCGCCACCAGGTCGTTGACGCAGCGCAGCACCGGCCGGGCGGTCAACGCGGCCGGATCCAGCCGCCGCTGTGACCGCACGGTGAACGTGGTCGACTCCCCCGGCAGCAACGTGACCAGCGCCTCGTCGACCACCGCCGCCGGATCGAGCCGGTCCGGGGCGAGCACCAGGTCGCGCAGCACCGTCCGGGCGGTGACCCGGACCCGTACCCCGTCGGGGGTCTGTTCGACCGTGGTGTCGTACTCGGCCTGTGGGTAGGCCAGTTCGCGGTCCTCCGCGAAGAACCAGAAGGCACGTTGTCCGGCACCGCCGGGATCGGCGAGCAGCAGTTCGGCGCGCGGCTCGTCGGACCGGGCGACGTCCGCCGGCAGCGGCCAGCTCGCCGAGGAGTACGCCGGCACGTCCAGCTCGATCGACGTCTTCGCCTTCGGTTCACCGGCCAGGGTCAGCCGGGTCACCTCGACCCGGCCCGTCCACGGTGTGCCACCGTCGTTGACCGCGACCAGGGCCAGCCCACCGTCCCGGGGCTGTACGGTGAGCAGCTGGTCGGCGTACGCGTGGCGCAGCGCGTACCAGAGGGGTTTGCGCCGGCCGTCACCGTCGACCGCCGCCCAGGAGGTGACCGGCCAGCAGTCGTTGAGCTGCCACACCACACTGCCCATGCAGACCGGCCGCAGCGACCGCAGGTGCTCGACCCCGACGGTGATCGCCCGGGCCTGGTTGACCTGGGTCAGGTAGTGCCAGTCGTCGAAGTCGCGCGGCTCCGGCAGATGTGCGGCGAGTCCCCGGGCCAGCTTCAGGTCGCCGTCGCCGGCCTTCTGCCGGTGTGCCATCGCCGGCGAGTCCGCGGCCAGCTCGCCGTCGCCGATCGCCCGCCGCAGCGTCGCGTACGACGCCGGCCCCTGGTAGCCGAACTCGGCGACGAACCGGGGCCGGTGGTCGCGGTAGTGGAGGTAGTCGAGCTGGTTCCACACGTCCCAGATGTGCATGGTGCCGTGTGCGGGATCGTTCGGGTGCCGGTCGTGGCTGCCGGACCACGGGCTGCCCGGCCAGTACGGCCGGGTCGGGTCCAGCTCGGCGACGATGCCGGGCAGCAGCTCGAAGTAGTAGCCGGCGCCCCAGCTCCGGCCGGCGAGCGGCCCCTGCCAGTCCCAGTCGTGCCAGCCCCAGATGTTCTCGTTGTTGCCGAACCAGGCCACCAGGCTCGGATGGCTGGCCAGCCGGACCACCTGTTCGGCCGCCTCGGCCCGTACCTCGGAGGCGAACGGCTCCTCCTCGGGGTAGGCGGCGCAGGCGAAGAGGAAGTCCTGGGCGACCAGCAGCCCGAGTTCGTCGGCGAGGTCGTAGAAGTCCTCCGACTCGTACCGGCCGCCGCCCCAGACCCGCAGGAAGTTGACGTTGGCCTCGCGGGCCTGGTCGAGCCGTTCCGCGTACCGGGCCCGGGTGACCCGGGTCGGGAAGCAGTCGTCGGGGATCCAGTTCACCCCTCGGGCGAAGATCGGCCGATCGTTGACCACCAGGGTGAACGGGGTGCCGTGGGCGTCCGGGGTGGTGTCCAGGCGCACCGAGCGGAAGCCGATCAGCCGCTGCCAGGAGTCCACCTCCGCCCCGCCGGCGTGCAGGGTCACCTCCAGCGGATAGCGCGGCTGGGCGCCGTACCCCCGGGGCCACCACAGGTCCGGGTCGGCGACGGTGAGGGTCAGGTCGATGTCGCGCTGGCCGGGCGGGAGCACCGCCTCGACGGTCTCCCCGGCGACCGTGGCCCGGACGGTGACCGGCGCCCCGTCGACGGCGCCGTCCACCACGTCCTCCGCCGCACCGTCGGTACGGTCAGCCGGGAGGTCGGCGGTGGCGCGGTCGATCTCGACGTGTACCTCGACCCGGCCCTGCCGGTCCGCGACCGTCACCAGTGGACGGACCTCGGCCAGCCGGGCGACCCGCCAGGTCCGCAGCCCGATCTCCTGCCAGATGCCGGCGGTGACCAGCGACGGGCCCCAGTCCCAGCCGAAGTTGCAGGCCATCTTGCGGATGAAGTTGAACGGGTCCGGGTACGCGTTCGGCCGCTCCCCGAGCCGCTCCTGCCACTGCTCGGCGTAGCGGAAGGCGGAGTCGAAACGGATCCGCAACACGTTGTCGGCACCGACCCGCAACAGCGGCCGTACGTCGAACCGGTAGCCGCGGTGCATGTTGGCGGTCCGGGCGACCTCCACGTCGTTGAGGGTGATGGTCGCCACGGTGTCCAGGCCGGCGCAGACCAGCTCGACCCGGGCGTCGTCGTCCGGGTCGCCGGCCCACCCGAAGGTGGTCTCGTAGCACCAGTCGGTCCGGCCGATCCAGGCCAGTTTCCGCTCGTTGTCGTCGAGGTAGGGATCCGGGATCAGGCCGGCGGCGAGCAGGTCGGTGTGTACACAACCCGGCACGGTGGCCGGTATCCGGGCCTCGGCGACCGCTTCCGGGATCTCCGGATCGGGTACCGCGCTCAGAAACCAACCGTCGTGCAGGCTCTGCCAGGACGTCACAAGCACCTCAACTCACTCGGACGGATCGGGCGCACACCCCGGGCCCCGTCCCCAGACATCGAGAGATGTCGACTGAACCGGATAAGTAACGCCACCGTACGGGCGGCCCCGCACCCTGTCAACGGGCGCACAAATGGCCGGAAATGCCAGCCGAGCCCCGCCCAACCAGGCAGGTGACCCGATTCACGCCGCTCGTCCGGAACGACAGTTCGGCGGCGACCCGGAGTGGGGCGGACGGCGGGGGTCCCGGGCAGATTGGCCCCTCGCTATGCTTAACCGGAAAAGCTCGTCCGTGGCCACATCCCGCACCGGCCCCCTGGTGACCGGGCCGAGCCGACAAGGAGCGCCCGGTGAAGCGGCCGACCATCGCCGACGTGGCCCGCCGGGCCGGAGTGTCCAAGGGCGCCGTCTCGTACGCGTTGAACGGACAGCCCGGTGTCTCCGACGCCACCCGGCAACGCATTCTCGCCATCGCCCGGGAAATCGGCTTCAACCCCAACAGCGCCGCCCGGGCGCTCTCCGGCGCCACCGCCAACGCGGTCGGGCTCGCGCTCTGCCGACCCGCCCGCATCCTCGGCATCGAGCCGTTCTTCATGGAACTGATCAGCGGGGTCGAGGCGGAACTCTCCGCCCGGTCGTACGCGCTGACCCTGCAGGTGGTGGAGAGCCCCGATGCCGAGATCGCCGTCTACCGGCGCTGGTGGGGCGAGCGGCGGGTGGACGGCGTCCTGGTCTGCGACCTGCGGACCGACGACCGCCGGGTCCCGGTGCTGGAGGAACTCCACCTGCCGGCGGTGGTGATCGGCGGGCCCGGCCACGGCGGCGGGCTGGCCCACGTCTGGTCCGACGACGCGGCGGCGCTGACCGAGGCCATCGAATACCTGGTCGCCCTCGGGCACCGCCGGATCGCCCGGGTCGGCGGCCTCCCCGGCCTGCTGCACACCGAGATCCGCACCGAGGCGTTCCGCACCGTCTGCGGGCGGCTCGGCCTCGACCGTACGGCCACCGTCTCCTCGGACTACAGCGGCGAGGAGGGGGCGCGGGCCACCCGACGGCTGCTCAGCTCCGCCGACCGGCCGACCGCGGTGGTGTACGACAACGACGTGATGGCGATCGCCGGCCTCGCCGTCGCCCAGGAGATGGGGCTGGCCGTACCGGCCGACGTCTCCATCGTCGCCTGGGACGACTCGCCGCTGTGCCGGCTGGTGCACCCGGCGCTGACCGCGCTCAGCCGGGACATCCCGGCGTACGGGGCACACGCCGCCAATCGGCTGCTCGCCGCGGTCGCCGGCAATCCGCTCGGCGACTTCCAGGACGAGACGGCGCACCTGATCCCCCGCGGCAGCACCGCCCCGCCCCACCTTCCCTGAACCGGGCGGCCGGCGATCCGGCATCCCCGGCCGGCGGCACGCGGGCGTCGCGTACGGCCGGTGACCGGGTTACCGATAGCATCGGCGACGCGGGCCTGACCAGCGAGGTCCGCAGGCCTGACCAGCCAGGAGGACGACGCCGTGCACGTACCACCGATTCCCCACCTGACCGCCGCCGACCCGGAGTTGGCGACGCTGATCGAGGGCGAGGCGAAGCGGCAGCACGACAAGCTGCGGATGATCGCGTCCGAGAACTACGTCTCCACGGCGGTGCTGGAGGCCAGCGGCACGGTGCTGACCAACAAGTACTCGGAGGGCTACCCCGGCCGCCGCTACTACGAGGGCCAGCAGTTCGTCGACCCGATCGAGACGCTCGCCATCAGCCGGGCGAAGGACCTCTTCGGCGTCGACCACGCCAACGTGCAGCCGTACTCCGGCTCGCCGGCGAACCTCGCCGTCTACCTGGCGTTCCTCTCCCCCGGCGACACGGTGATGGGGATGGCGCTGCCGATGGGCGGGCACCTCACCCACGGCTGGTCGGTCTCGGCCACCGGCAAGTGGTTCAACCCGGTCCGGTACCAGGTCTCGAAGGAGACCGGCCGGATCGACCTCAACGAGGTACGCGACCTGGCCCGCCGGGAGCGCCCGAAGGTGATCTTCTGTGGCGGCACCGCCGTGCCCCGCACCATCGACTTCGCCGGTTTCGCCGAGATCGCCCGTGAGGTCGGCGCGATCCTGGTGGCGGACATCGCGCACATCGCCGGCCTGGTGGCCGGCGGCGCCCACCCGTCACCGGTCGGGCACGCCGACGTGATCACCACCACCACGCACAAGACCCTGCGCGGCCCGCGCGGCGCGATGATCCTGACCACCGCCGAGTACGCGTCCGCGATCGACAAGGCGGTCTTCCCCGGCCTGCAGGGCGGTCCGCACAACCACACCACGGCCGGCATCGCGGTCGCGTTGCGGGAGGCGTCCACCGAGGAGTTCCGGCGGTACGCCCACCAGATCGTCGCCAACGCCCGCGTCCTCGCCGAGGAGTTGGTCGAGCGGGGCTTCACCCTCTCCTCCGGCGGCACCGACAACCACCTGATCCTCGCCGACCTGACCAGCAAGGGCATCGCCGGCAAGCCGGCGGCGCAGGCACTGGACCGGGCCGGCATCGAACTGAACTACAACACGGTCCCGTACGACCCGCGCAAGCCGTTCGACCCGTCCGGGATCCGGCTCGGCACCGCCGCGCTCACCACCCGGGGTCTGACCGAGGAGCAGATGCCGCAGGTCGCGACCTGGATGGACGAGGCGGTCACCGCGGCGGTCAAGGACGACGGCGCCGCCCTGGACCGGATCGCCGGTGAGGTCGGCGACCTGCTCGAGGCGTACCCGATGCCGGGTTACACCACCGCCTGAAACCTGAGCCGACGACGACGGGTGGGGGCTGGAGCGGCAGCGTCAGCGGGAGGCGCTGGGGAACTCCTCCAGGAACGCCTCCACCCGCTCGGCCGGCGCCGGCCGGGACAACGCGTACCCCTGGCCGAGCCGGCACCCGGCGGCCCGTGCCTGGGTGACGTGGGCCTCCGACTCCAGACCCTCCGCGATGATCTCCAGGCCGAACCGCCGGCCCAGGGTCACCACCACGTCGATGAACGGCTTGCTCTCCCCGTCCCGACTGCCGCGGTCGATCACCAGCGTCCGGTCGACCTTGAGGAAGTCGACCGGCAGCCGACGCAACTGGGCCAGTGACGCCGGCCCGGTGCCGAAGTCGTCCAACGCGGTACGCACGCCGACCGCCCGCAGCCCGGCGAGCTGGGTCACCACCGCCGGGATCTCGGCACTGCCCCGCGGCTCGGCGATCTCCAGCACCAGCCGCTCCGGCGCCACCTGGTGCTCGGCCAACGCCGCCGTCACCCAGTCCACGAAGTCCGGCGAGGCCAGTTCCCGCGCCGACACGTTGATCGCCATCCAGAGCGGGCGGGACCGCTGCGACCAGGCGGCGAGTTGCCGGCAGGCGGTGTCCAGCACCCACCGTCCCAGCTCCTCGACGAGCATCAGGTCCTCGGCCACGGTGAGCAGTTCGGCCGGCAGCACCGTGCCGAGGACCGGACTGCGCCACCGCAGCAGCGCCTCGGTGCCCACCGGCTGGTGGTCGTCGAGGTCGAGGACCGGCTGGTAGACCAGGTCCAGCTCGCCCCGCTGCACCGCCCCGGGCAGTTCCCGCTCCAGGTCCAGCCGCCGGGTGAACTGCTCCTCCAACTGGTCGTCGTACCACTCGACCCGGTTGCGGCCGAGCTGCCGGGCCCGCAGCCGGGCCAGGTCCGCCCGGCGCAGCACGTCGTCGACACTGTCGCCGCCGGCCAGGTCGGCGAGCCCGATGCTGGTCCCGAGATACACCAGGGCGCCGGGCATCTGGTACGGCTCGGTCAACGCGGTCAGCAGCCGGGTCCCCATCGCGTACGCCAGCACGGGGCGGTCGACGGTCAGCACGGCGAACTCGTCGCCGCCGAGCCGGGCCACCACGTCGTCGGTACCGACCCCGGTCTTGAGCCGACGCCCGACCTCGGCCAGTACGGCGTCGCCGAACTGCCGGCCGTGCGCGTCGTTGATCCCCGCCATCCCGTGCAGGTCGACCACCAGCAGCGCGCCGGTGTGGCCCGGCACCGCCCGCTGGGTCACGATGGTGCGGGTCAGCTCCCGGCGGTTGGCCAGCCCGGTCAACTGGTCGGTGAAGGCGAGTTCGTGCAGCGTACGTTCCAGCCGTTGCCGCTCGCTGACGTCCCGTACGTGCACCACCAGCGCCGCCACCTCGGGCACGCCGCGCTGGTCGCTGATCGTCGACTCGGTGTCCCGCCAGACGCCGTGCCCGTCCCGCAGTCGTGCGGTGACCAGTTGCGGACGACCGGGCACCTCCCGGCCGGCGATGACCGCGGTGAGCACCCCGGTGACGTCCGGCGAGTCGTCCGGGTGCATCAGGTCGGGGAAGAGCCGACCCACCACCTCGGCGTCGGCGAGCCCGAAGAGCCGGGCCGCGGCCGGGGACTGCCAGCGGATCAGCAGGTCCTCGCCGACGATCAGGGTCAGGTCGTTGGCGCCGGAGACCAGCGAGCGGAAGTGCGCCTCCTGGCTGACCAGCCGCCGGGCGTAGCGCCGGATGTCGAGCATGACGAGCACCTCGCGGACCACCATGGTCGGGATGATCGCCAACCCGAGCAGGATCGAGGTGCTGTCGAAGTGGCCGACGGTGACGAGGTGGTAGAGGGCCGACAGGGTGGCCAGGATCGCCGGGATCGTCAGCAGCGGGTACGCGGTGAGCGTGGTCTGCGGCTCGGTCGGCGTGGTGGCCGGCTGGGCGACCGGGTTCGCCCGGCGGGCACCGGCGGCGATCAGTGCCGGGCCGGCCACCAGCGGGATCGCGACCAGCGGAATCGCCTCGGGCGGGGCGTTGTAGTCGGTGAGTACGGCGAGCAGCGCGTGACCGAAGACCGCCGCGCCGGCACCGAGTCCGCAGAACGCGGCGGAGCGGCGGTGCTCGTACGCGCGCAGTGTGGTGATGGTGATGATCGGTAGTCCGACGATGGCGAGCAGGGCGGCGACCATCGCGAGTGGTGGCAGCCCGCCGGCCGGCGGGATCACCCAGGCGGAGAAGGCCAGGCTGATGCCGAGGCTGAGCCCGTCGAAGCCGCGACGCATCCGTACCGGCACGCTGCTCGCGGCGCCGGGCAGCATCAGCATGCCGAACAGGTAGAGGCCGAGGGCCAGCGCCAGCCCGGAGAGTGCCACCGCGTCCCGGGCCTCGGCCGGCGTCAGCAGCAGGACGAGCGAATTGACCCCGCTGGCGAGTACGCCGAAGCCGAGGAAGCCGGCACCCCGGCACGGGCCGAAGCCGCGCTGCGTGCGGTGCAGTCGGACGGCGATCCGTACCAGCCGGCTGGCGGCCAGCGCGGCGACCGCGCCGACGGCGCCGGCCACCGCCACGTACGGTGGGAGGGCGCCGAAGTGGGCGATCACCAGCACGCCCACCGCGAGCAGCGGGGCACCGGTCTCGGTGATCCAGATGGCGAGCCGGCGGGCTCGACCGTTCACGCGTTGCGCCACGAACATGGCGGCTGCCTTCGCAGAGGGGGCACGGGGCGTGGTGCGGGGTAGCGGGTCCGACCGGGTGAGCCGGCCAAACAATTCCTATCAACCTCCAACGATCGGTCGGAGGCATGGTTACGGGCTGGTAGGGGTCTCTCCCACCGGTCGTGTCTCTGATCTTTCCGCACCGGGGACGGGTGGGAAACCACCGACCGGGTCCGGAGCGTCGACCGTCGACCGACCCGGCGGACGCCCCTCGGCCCGTCCCCGCACCGTGCAGGCCCACGCGGGCCGGTGGAGGCGCACGTCGGGCCGGCGGGCCGGGGTGCGAAAATCGCGGGGTGAGTAGGACCAGCAGTCTCCGGTTCCGGCACAACCAGGCGATCTGGGTGGCCGCCGTCATCGCGTTCCTCGGCGCCATACCGCTCGCGTCGACCCGCTGGTACCTCACCCCGCTGCTGCTCGTCCCACTCGCCGTCGGCCTCTGGGCCTGGCGGGCCGGCACCGACGCCGACCCGACCGGGGTACGGATCCGGGCGCTGCTCGGGCAACGCGCCATTCCCTGGGCCGACATCGTCGAGCTGGGGTCCGACCCGCGCGGTCAGGCCGTGGTGCGGCTCAGCGACGGGCGTACCACCGCGTTGCCGGCGGTCCGCGCCACCGACCTGCCGGATCTTGTCGCCGCGAGCGGCCAACAGCTCCGACCGTCCGGCGGGTCGGACGACACGGAGTCGTCGGCCCGGTAGCCGGTCCACCCCTCGGCCCGACAGCGGGCGCCCCCGGCTCAGTAGCCGTCCACCACCTCGTTGACCAGTGGCTCGTCCGCGACGAGCCGGCGCAGCTGTTGGCCGGCGAGCCGGTACGCCCGGGGCAGCAGCCCGCGCACCGAACCGGCGACGTGCGGGGTGAGCAGCACGTTGGGCAGTTCCCAGAGCGGGTGCCCGGACGGCAGCGGCTCCGGGTCGGTGACGTCCAGCGCCGCCGCGATCCGCCCGCTGGTCAGCTCCGCGACCAGCGCCCCGGTCTCCACCACCGGTCCCCGGGCGGCGTTGACCAGCAGGGCGCCGTCCCGCATCGCGGCGAGGAACGCGGCGTCGACCAGGCCACGGGTCTGCTCGGTGAGCGGCAGCAGCAGCACCACGACATCGGCGGACGGCAACAGCGTCGGCAGGTCGGCGACGCCGTACACCCCCTCGGCGGGACGGGCCGTCCGGGCGACCATGGTCAGCTCGACCTCGAACGGCGTCAGCCGGGCGGCGGCGGCCGCCCCGATCGATCCGGCACCGACGACCAGAATCCGCTTACCGGCCAGTTCGTCGGTCGGCACGGTCCGGGCGTACGCCCATTCCTGCCGGTCCTGGGCCCGGATGTAGGTCGGGAAGGCGCGTACGTGGGCCAGGGTCGCCGCGACCACCCACTCCGCCGTCGACGAGTCGTGCACGCCGCGCGCGTCGCAGAGGGTGACCGCGGTGGGCAGCCGGCCGGCCCAGATGTCGGCACCGGCGGAGAGCAGTTGCACCACCCGCAGGTCCGGCATCTTCGCGGCGAGCGGCACCGCCGCCGCCTGGGCGAGGAACGGCGGCACCCAGAACCGGACCCCGGCCGGATCCGAGGGAAGCTGGTCGGGTGCCGGGGCGATCTCCACGGTGACGCCGTCGGGAATCTCGCCGAGCAGTTCCCGGCCCTCCGGGTGCGGAATCCATGCCTTCACGCACGCCGACGATAGTCGCCGGCCCGCCGACCCGGCGCCGGGGTGTAAGGAAGGGCCCCTTCCTATCGCATCTTGTATAGAGCCTGTTTCTGAACCTGGTGTTGGGGTTTGTGGTAGGTCATGTGGGCTTGTCGTCGGCTCATCTGGATGATGGCGGCCCAGTAGACGATGGCTTCGTGGTGGTCGGGTAGGCGTTCGTAGTCGCGGGCGCAGCGGCGTCGGCGGCTGATCCAGGCGAACGTCCGCTCGACCACCCATCGTCGGGGCACGACCTGGAAGCCCTTGCCTTTGCTGGGTTCGGTGGCGATCTCGATGGTGATGCCGAGGTTGTCTCGTGTCCGGGTGACGAGGTCGCCTCGGTAGGCCTTGTCGGCCCAGAGGTGGCGGACACCCACTGCGGCGGCGGTGTGCAGCAGGGGTGACGCCCCGTCGCGGTCGTGGGTGTCGGCGGCGGTGACGTGGACGGCGATGAGTAGGCCGAGGGTGTCGACGAGGATGTGTCGTTTCCGTCCGTTGACCCGTTTGTGGGGGTCGAAGCCGCTGGTCGTCTTCGGCACGGTGGCCTCGGCGGTCTCGGACACGGACTGGGCGTCGATACAACCCGCGGTGGGGTCGGGTTGGCGGCCATGAGCCACCCGTAGGGCGGCGCGCAGACGGCCCGTCAGTTCGATCACCGTCAGGTTGTCACTCCATCGGGCGTGGAAGCCGTAGACCGTGGCCCAGGGTGGGAAGTCCACCGGCAGGGCCCGCCACTTCACCCCGTTGTCGACGAGGTAGAAGATCGCGTCGATGATCGCCCGGCGGTGGTGACGTTCCGGCCGGCCGCCGCTGGGCCGTCGACACGCGGGCTCGGGTAGCAGCCCGGCGAGGATCTCCCACTGGGCGTC